>CAYMSU010000135.1:0-13387 GCA_964393165.1 uncultured Enterobacteriaceae bacterium | reverse complement strand
TGACGGAGACGCAGCCGGACCTTCGGGCTTCGCCCTGCAGGCCGGTATGCGAGCGAAAAGCGAGTGTTCCCCAGGGCGACCCTTGGGCCGCCGATGTGGGAAGATCCGGCCTCGAGCGTTCCCCGCGGCGTGCCTTCGGCCGCCGATGTGGGAAGATCCGGCCTCGAGCGTTCCCGTCCATCCCCGACCGCTCGCGCGGGGCGCAGCCCAGGCGGCTCGACGTCGAGCAGAAGCGCGAGCGGATGCCCGGCCGCCGAAGGTGGAGGCCGACGATGCCCGGCCGCCGACGGTGGAGGCCGACCATGCCCGGCCGCCGGCGGTCCGCCGACGGACGCGCTCGAGGCCGACTCAAAGGCGAGCTTCGCGGTGTCAGAACCTCGGCCGACCCAGCGGGGAGGCGCCGGACCGTTTCCAACTGAATAGGGAGTCGGGAGCGGCGCGGTTGCGACGCACGGAGGACCTGTGGACCGGCGCGCCCGCATCCGCAACTTCGCCATCATCGCCCACATCGATCACGGAAAATCCACGCTCGCCGACCGGCTCATGCAGCGCACCGGAGCCGTGAGCGACCGTGAGATGAAGGCCCAGCTGCTCGACTCGATGGACATCGAGCGCGAGCGCGGCATCACGATCAAGGCCCAGACCGCGTCACTTCGCTACAAGGCGAGGGACGGTGAGATCTACGAGCTCAACCTGATCGACACTCCCGGCCACGTCGACTTCACCTACGAGGTCAGTCGGTCCCTCAAGGCGTGCGAGGGAGCGCTCCTCGTGGTCGACGCGGCGCAGGGCGTCGAGGCCCAGACCCTCGCCAACGTCTACCTCGCGCTCGACGCAGACCTCGAGATCATCCCCGTCCTGAACAAGATCGATCTCCCGGGTGCCGAGCCGGACCGCGTGATCGAGCAGATCGAAGATGGCATCGGGCTGGACGCGTCGGGTGCGATCCTCGCGTCCGCGAAGACCGGTGTTGGCATCGAGGAGGTCCTGGAGGCGATCGTACGGTTCGTGCCGCCGCCCGACGGCGACCCCGAGGCGCCCCTGCAGGCGCTGATCATCGACTCCTGGTTCGACCCCTACGTCGGCGTCATCATCCTCGTCCGCGTCTTCAACGGCCGGCTGCGTGTCGGCGAGAAGATCAAGCTGATGGCCACGGGGGCCCGCCACGAGGTCAACAAGATGGGCGTGTTCATGCCCGCGGCGGTGGGGCTCGATGTGCTCGAGCCAGGCGACGTCGGCTTCATCGTGGCGAGCATCAAGGACATCCGCGACGCCCGCGTGGGCGACACGGTCACCCACTTCCTCGACGGGGCAACCCAGGCCTTGCCCGGGTTCCAGGAAGTCAAGCCGATGGTGTGGTCCGGGGTGTACCCCGTCGACTCCAGCGACTACGAGCCGCTGCGCGACGCGATCGAGAAGCTCCAGCTGAACGACGCGGCGATCCGGTCCGACCCCGACGTCTCCGACGCACTCGGCCTGGGATTCCGCCTCGGGTTCCTCGGGCTGCTGCACATGGAGATCGTGCAGGAGCGCCTCGAGCGCGAGTACGACCTCGATCTGATCAGCACCGCGCCGAACGTGGTGTACCGGGTGGTCCTCAAGGAGGGCGAGCCGATCGAGATCCGCAGCCCGTCCCAGCTGCCCGACCTGGGGAAGATCGAGGCCATCGAGGAGCCGATCTCGCGCGTCACGATGTACTGCCCCGAGGAGCACATCGGGGGCGTGCTCAAGCTCTGCGAGGATCGTCGCGGTACCCAGGTGAGCTTCGACTTCTCGGCGCCTGGGCGGATCCAGTTGGTCTACGACATTCCCTACGCGGAAGTCGTCTTCGACTTCTTCGACCGCCTCAAGAGCGTGTCGCGGGGCTACGCGTCGATGGACTACGAGATCGTGGAGTGGCGGGCCGACGACCTCGTCAAGGTCGACATCCTGCTCAACGGAGAGCTCGTCGACGCGCTGTCGATGCTGTGCCACCGCACGCAGGCCCACCCGAAGGGCAGTGCGCTCGCGCGAAAGCTCAAGGAGTTCATTCCCCGCCAGATGTTCGACGTGGCCATCCAGGCGGCCATCGGATCTCGAGTCGTCGCGAGAACCACCGTCAAGGCACTGCGCAAGGACGTCACAGCGAAGTGCTACGGCGGCGACATCTCGCGCAAGCGCAAGCTCCTCGAGAAGCAGAAGAAGGGCAAGAAGCGCATGAAGGCCCTCGGCTCCGTCGAGGTGCCCCAGGAAGCGTTCCTTGCCGTGCTGAAGGTGGGGGACGGGGGGTGAGACGCGAGGTGGCCGGCGCCCTCGCGAGTGCGCTGCTGCTCCTGGCCGTACCCACGGTCCTGGTGGGCCCGTACCTCCGAGACGACCTGTTGCTGGACCGCATCGTGAAGGTCGTGGTGCTCGACTGGCGGGACTTCGGCGAGTCCGCGGCCCGTCAGCGCCTGCAGTACGAGCTCGATCGGCAGGGCGTGGGCATGCAGGTCCAGGACCACCACTGTCGGCTGGAGGCGCTGCCCCAGGGTGAGCTGCGCGTGCGATGCGCGTGGCAGGCACGGCTTGGGGTGCCAGGCGTGTCGCAGAGGTGGCCGCTCTCGTTCAGCTCGGAGGCGCGGGTGCTGCCCGATGGGCAGGTTCGTCCGTAGCGGTGGTGGCAGCGTCCTCTGGTCTGCCGAGCAGGTGGTTGCTAAGCTGGAGGTCTGCGTCCGCAGGCTGCGGGCGCTCGTAGTTCACTTGGAGACTCCGGCGCGTGCGCGCGGTCGGTCGATGCGACGTTCAGCAGAGCTGGTCGTTCGAGTCGGCGGGCCGCGCAGCGGCGACCGTTGTAGGGGGAAAACGATGACACGCAACCCCGTCACGCCGGCGGGCTACGAGGCGCTCGTCGCCGAGCTCAAGCGGCAAAAGGAAGTGCTGCGGCCCCAGATCGTGAGGGACATCGAGGAGGCCCGCGCCCACGGCGACATCAGTGAGAACTCCGAGTACGAGGATGCCAAGGAGCGCCAGGCGATGTGCGAGGGGCGCATCGCGGAGCTCGAGGCTGCCGTGGCCAGCGCGGAGGTGATCGACATCACGAAGATCCCGAAGAACGGTCGGGTGGTGTTTGGCGCCACGGTGCAGATCGAGAACGCCAAGTCGGGCGAGGAGCGCACCTACCGAATCGTGGGAGAGAGCGAGGCCAACGTCGAGGGAGGGCTCATCAGCTTCAAGTCCCCTCTCGGCAAGGCGCTGATCGGCCGGGAAGAGGGAGAGGAGGCGGAGGTTCCCGCACCGGGCGGAAAGCAGGTGTGGGAGATCATCGGGATCCGTCACCAGTGAGTCCCCGCTCGGCCGAGCCGGCGTCTGGTGACCTGGCCCGGCTCGACCAGCTCCTGCGGCCCGTGCGGCGCGTGGTGCGCTACGCCATGAGCCGTGGTGCCCGCGCCCGGTACCTCGGTGCGCTCGCTGGCCGACAGGTCCGCGAGGCTCTCGCTCTCGACCTACCGGGGGCGCTGCGGCAGGAGCTCGACGAGGTGGCCGGAGTGCTCGCAGGGTTCGACGAGGCCTCGGAGGCAGAACGCGGGGAGCGGCTGTCGAGCCTCTACGCGGGTCTCGCGAGGCTCGATGCGGTGGCGGGGCTCCCGCTGCCTCCCCCGCGCCTGCGTCCCGTGCGTAAGCCCGTCCAGCGGGACGAGCCGGAGGCTGCGCCGCGTCGGGAGGCCGCACCGTCGTCGGCCGAGGCCGCGTCGAGCCCGGGGAAGGCGGAGCAGCCCAGGCGCGCGCCTCGTGAGCTGATCGACCTGCACCAGGAGCTCACCACGGTCGTGCCCGACGAGGTCGCGGCGGTCTTGGCGGAGCACGGTCTCGTCTGCATCGCCGACGTCCTCCAGGTGGCCCCGGCGGGGTTCGAGGATCACGCGGTCCACGCCGCCGGGAGGGAGGCGTCCGACCATCTACCGGAGCTGGCCGAGGGGGGGCTCCTCGCCGTAGGTGGCACGCTGCTCGGCAGCTGGACGGTGCTCGGGCCAAGGGGCGGCCGCGAGGTCTGGTCGCGCCTCGAGGGCGCCGCCGAGCAGCGGGTCCACTGGGGCTCCCGGATCGGAGAGCCATGGCGCGAGGTCGGCAGTCGGGTGGTCGTCGTCGGCCGCCCGCAGGCCGATGGCACGTTGGTCGATGCCGAGCTGGCGATCGCCCATGGAGCCGCCGCGCGCCTCCCCCGGTACGACCTCGACGGCGTCGCCGATCGTGACCTGCGAGCGGTCGTCCGCCTCTGGGCCGCGAGCGGGGCCAAGGTGCGCGACGTGCTGTCCGCAGAGCGTCGGACCGCCCTGGGCCTGGTGCCTCGGGGGGACGCGCTGCTGGCCGTCCACCAAGGTGAGCCCGCGGCGCGTCGGCGAATGGCGTTCGACGAGGCGCTCCTCGTGCAGCTCGCAGGGTTCATGCGGGCCAACGAGGGGCGGGGCCTCCCGCATTCCATCGGGCATGGCTTCGCCGCAAAGGCCGGCCAGATCCTGGAGCTCGAGCTCAACGATGCCCAGCAGGCCTGCTTCGAGGACGTCAAGCGGGATCTGCGGTCGCCTGTGCCCATGCGCCGGGTGCTCACTGGGGAGGTGGGCCTGGGCCGAGGGCTCGTGGCCCTTCGCGCCGCCGCGCTGGTCGGCGAGGGCCGCAACCAGGTCCTGATCGTCGCCGACGACGAAGTGGGGGCAGCGCTTCGGTACCTGCACTCGGAGACCGTCCTACGTGAGAGCGGCCTGGTCTCCAAGCTCGTGCCCGCGCCACCCACGGGCTCCCAGCGCGATGCGATCCGTCGGGGGGAGGTCCAGGTCGTGTTCGGCACGGCGGAGCTACTCCAGCACGACCTCGAGTTCCGGCGCCTGGGCCTCGTGGTCGCCATCGAGCGGGAGCGCTGGGGCCACGTGAGCCGGTCCGTGTCTGCCTTGTCGAGCCCCCGGCCGGATCTCTTGGTCGTACCCGCCGTCCCGGTGGGTCCCAGGTTGCTGTTCACCGCCTACGCTGACCACACGGTGACGGAGCTCGCCGACGGGGAACGCCGCCCAGCCGAGATCCACATGTTCCACTCGGGGCAGCGGGCAGAGGCCTACGGCGAGCTTCGCCAGCTGGTGGAGGCCGGGGGGCAAGCGGTCGTGGTGTTCCCTCTGGTGCGAGGGCGCGACGCGCTCGACCTGCGCGAGGCCGTGCGCGTGGTGCGGGCGCTGGAGGACGAGCTCCTCGAGGGTCTGTCGGTGGGCCTGTTCCACTCGGCGATGCCCGAAGACGAGCGGCGCCGAGTGCACGACGACTTCAACCACCGGCGGCTGCAGGTGCTGGTCAGCACCACGCGGCTCGAGGAGGGCCCCCGCATCCCCGGTGCGCGGCTGGTCGTCGTCGAGCAAGCCGACGCGGTCGAGAGCTGGCGCCTACACCGGCTCATCGGCTTCTTGTCTCGCAGCGAGGGGCCCTCCCGCGCCATCCTGGTGTCGGGAGATCATGCGTCGCGAGACTCCGTGGTGCGCCTCGAGCGACTCCAGCAGGTCCCCAGCGGCGTCGCGCTGACCGAGCTCAGGGTGGCCGCAGCGGGCCTCGGGGAGGCGGTCGCGGAGGGAGCGGCCCCACTGCCATCCCTGTCCTGGCTGGAGCCCGAGCGCGACCTGGACCTCGTGCTGGCCGCCCGGGCAGAGGCCCACGCCATGTGGCGTGACGACCCGACCCTGCGACGAGGGCCTCGAGCGGATCTCCTCCGAGAGCTGATCAGCCGCTGGGGAGAGCTGTGGCCGGACGCCGACGAGCGCTGGAGTCCCCCTCCGCTCGAGGCGATGGGCGAGGCCCGCCGACGTCGTCGACGTCGTCGACGCCGAAAGTGAGGCACGGCAACGTGCGCGCCCGTGTCAGCCGGAGAGCGTGATCGCGCCGACGACGGCGGCGAGGAGCAGAGCGCCGAGGCCGACAGCCACCATGGTTCCCACGGAGGGTCCCCGGCGGAGGGCGAAGGTGACCGTTGCACGCTCCCCACTTCGGGTCGTGAGCGTGAGCGTCGTCGTGCGGGCGTCGCGGGGCACATCCGAGGGATCGATCTGCACGCTGATCGTCTGCATTCTGGCTTCGGGGTCGAGGCGCGTGGGATCGGCCGCCACCCACGGTGCGTCGACGGTGACCCGGCCGGGCATCGGGCCTGCGCCGAGGTTCTCGACCTCCACTGTCGCGATCACGAACCCGTCGGGTCCGCGCCGAAGGGCCAGCGGTCGGATCTCGGGGCCGTGCACGTACAGCCGAGGCTCTGCGGCCTCGATCTCCGGTGGCGGTAGCGTGTCCGGCTCCAGGGACGTCACGCCGGCATGCCCGATGTCGACTCCGAGGTCCTGGGCGGCCCGAGCGAGCACGCCCTCGAAGGTCTCGCTGCTCACGCCGAGCTCGCGGGCATTGCGGGCAAGGTAGGCGCGCTGGTCGGGGTGCAGTGACCCCGCCGCCAGGACCCCGCGGATCGTCATCTCGAGCACGGGGAGGTGCGCGGACTCCCCGCGGCGCCGGGTGTCCGCCAGGTAGCCGGGGATGTCGTCGAGGACCGCGTGCAGAGCGGAGAAGTGGCGTATCAGGAAGAGCGCCTCGCGCTTGTACTTCGGGTTGCCCTGCATGCCCTGCATGAACCGGCGGCGAGACCTGAGGGTGGCCTGGGCGGTGATGGGCTCGACGTTCGGCTCGATCCCGAGGTACGCGAGCAGATCGGCCGCACCCACGATCGTGCAGAACTCAGCAGCCAAATCCAGGTCACGGGATTCCATCACGGTCCCAGGCTAGTCGACGGTCATCTGTCGGTTCCTGCCGCGAGCGGCCTCCACCTGGGCATGGGTCATGCCCCCCTGGAAGCGGATGTCGACAGTGCGCCGGACTCCCATCTCGACATCGACGACCTCGACCTTGAGGATTTGGTCGACGCCGTAGCTGTAGATCACCTCGATGGGCGTGCCTCGCGGCCGCGGCGGCAGCCCCTCGAGCCGGACTTCTCCGATGACCGTGACCTCGTCGCGGGTGGCGCCGGCGCCCTCGGTGACCTCCACCCGCACGGCGGTCATGTTCTCGTAGGCGTAGGTGAAGCGGCGCGTCAGCTTGTAGGGCAGCTTCGTGCCCTCGGGAATCAGCTCGACCACCCGCTCCCGCCGGTTCGCGTCGAGCACCACCAGCCCGAGCGGATGGGTGGTCGCATCCTCGATCGTCACGCCGGGCAGTCCGGGCATCGGCGGAGAGGAGCTGAGGGCCTGCTGGGCGACGTGCCCTCCGTAGGCGAGGCCAATCACCGCTCCCCGAGGCATCGCCGGCGGAGGAGCCGACACGGGCTCGCGCTTGCGCAGCTTCGCGCGCTGCTTGATGGCGTTCCGCTGCTCCTGCAGCGCAGGATGGTGGGGGCGGTGGCGGAACACACCGGCCAGCGCGGCACCCAGCGCGACGCACTCCTCGGGGTTCACTTGCTCGGAGGGATCCCGGCCCGCGAGGCGCCGGAGCATCTTCCGGATCATCGGCATGCGGGTGGACCCACCCACGAGGAGCACGTCGTCGAGGTCGGACCAGCCGAGCCCTGCCTTCTCGAGCACGATGTTCGACGTGTCCTCGCACTGCTGGACGAGGTCCGTCGTCATGCTCTCGAAGAACTCCCGGGTGACCTTCACGGCGAGGCGCTTGCCGCGGTAGTTCACCGGAACGACAGCGCGCTCCTTGGTGGACAGGCTGATCTTGGCGTGCAAGCAGCGCTCGTACAGCTCCTGGTAGGGGGCCGGATCGTCTCTGGGGTCGAGCTGGTACTTGCTGAAGAACTCATCGGCTACGTAGTCGAGCAGCCTATCGTCCCAGTCCTTGCCGCCGAGCTCGGCGTTGCCGTCGCTCGCGATGGTCGACAGCTTCGTGCCCCGAATCTCCATGACGGTCACGTCGAAGGTGCCGCCGCCGAGGTCCATGACCAGCAGCTGCCGCTCCCCCCCGATCCGGTCGAGGCCGTACGCGATCGCCGCGGCGGTGGGCTCGTTGATGATCGACAGCACGTTGAGGCCCGCGATCGCGCCCGCCTCGGCCGTGGCCCCGCGCTGGGCGCTGTGGAAGTAGGCCGGCACGGTGATCACCGCGTCCTCGATGTCCTCTCCGAGGAGCTCTTCCGCATCCTCCTTGAGCTTGCGGAGGATCAGGGCCGAGATCTCCTGGGGCGTGTAGGCGCGCCCGAAGAACTCGAGGGTGAAGTCCTCCTCCCCCATGTGCCGCTTGATGAACTTCACGACGTTCTGGGGGTCGATCACGACCATCTTCACGGCTTCGTCGCCGACGACGCAGGCATCGTCGTCGTAGAAGTGGACGACCGAGGGCGTGGTTGGAAACCCCTCCGCATTCGGCACGATCTCGGTCTTGCCGTGGTCGTTCACGTACGCCATTGCGGAGAACGTGGTGCCGAGGTCGATTCCGAGAACGAGCCGGTTGTCGTCTGCCATGTCAGGCCTTCTTGTCGCGGTACCTTAGGATGACCACTTCCTCGGGGCGAAGGGGCTTCTGCGAGCGGGAGAAGCCGCGCTTGAGCACCTGGGAGATGGCGTAGTCGGCAGACTCGTCCTCTGTTTCGTCCACCTTGACGGCCCGGTGCAGGGTGCGGTCGAAGCGGGCACTCTGCTCCACGGGTACGACGTCACGCCGGTAGAGGACCTCGAGGAACTCGTCGATCAGGTACTGGAAGCTGTCGGCGATCGCGTCGGGAGACATCTCCTGCTTGATCAGGCTCTCCTGGAACCAGTTGAGCGAGTCGTAGAACAGCAGCAGGTCCAGCAGCAGTGGCTTTTCGGCCTGGAAGAGGAAGTCCTCCTTGTACTGGCGGAGCTCCTCGTACAGCTGGTCGAACGCCTTCTCCCGAACAGAATCGTTGTTCAGGCGGTCGTGCACCATCGACCGCATCTCCTCCACTTGCTGGGAGAGGCGGTGCAGGGCGTCGGCGTTCGAGTCACTCATCGTCGATCACTCGGACTCGCAGGGGATCATTCGGAGGGCGCCCCGAGCTCGGTGGCGAGGTTGATGAACGTGCCTTCGAGCTCGAGGGACTCGTTGCAGAAGTGGAAGTCGTTCGGCCCACTCGCGAGAGAGGCGAGGAAGCCCCTCTGGACCATGTCTCCCACGCCCACCGTAATCACGCGAGCTCCCATCGCACGAAGATCGTGAACCTGCTTGAGGACCGCCTCGGGGTCGTCGGGGTGACCGTCGGTCATGACCACGAACACACGCTGGATGCCCGCCTTCGGCTTGAGCAGGGTGCGGGCGTCGTACAGGCCATCGGCCAGAGGGGTGGAGCCGATTGGGGTGAGGGAGTCGATCGCCAGCCGCAGACGGTCCCCGTTGGCGGTCAGCGTGGACTTCACGCCGCCCGGGAACGCGACGACCGCGATCTGACGGTTGGCAGACTCGAGCGTTCGCCGCACGAAGCTCAGCGCGGCGCGCTTGGCGTTCTCGATGTTCTCGCCGTACATCGAGCCCGAGCAGTCCATGACCAGCGCGACCCACATCGGCGCTTGATTGTTGGCGAGGTCCTCGAGGGTGACGTGCCCGCCGGCGAGCCGATGGGGCAGGATCTGCCCGGTCTCGATGTCCATCGCCTCGACTTCGACGATGCCGTTGTTGTTGTATCGATAGGTGACGGCCAAGCGTGCCTGGCCGGCGGGTCGGGGGACGATGCCGTAGAACTCGAAGTGACCGAGCACCGAGCACTTCAGGGGGTTCGCGTCTTCTCCCTGGACGAGCCACAGGTCGATCGTGGCCTGGTTGTCGTAGGTCGTGGAGTAGTCGTCGCGCGTCTGCTCGGCCGGGATCCGGGTGTTTTTCTTTATGATCTTCGAGTTGTAGAGCTGCTTGTCGCGGTAGACCACCATCCCCAGGCTGTGCGACGTGACGTCGTGGGTGCGAATGTCGACCGGCGACTCCTCGCCGGCGAGCTCGGCCGCCTCGATCGCGGCGGTCAGAGCGGCGCCGAGGGCAATCGCCTCGTCGGGGTTGATGTCGGTCGCCGGAGGCTTGCCGAAGACGTCGGCCAGCATGCCGCGCACCATCGGCATGCGGGTGGAGCCGCCGGCCAGCAAGACCACGTCGATGGAGTCGGGATCTGCGCGGGCCTCCCGGATCACGTTGCGGGTGAGGGTCTCCGTGCGCTTCAACAGGTCGCCCGTGAGGTCCTCGAAGGTCTCGCGCGTGACCGCCAGCCGCATGACCTTGTCGCCGTAGTCGTGGAAGATGTTGACCTTCGGACGGCGGGTCAGGCTGATCTTCGCCGAGACGCACTTCTGCCGCAGGTCGTGGTAGCTGGACAGCTCCTCGAGCGGGTCGACGCCGTGCCGCTCCCTGAAGGCCTCGGCCACGTGGTGGATCAGCCGGTCGTCCCAGTCCTTGCCCCCGAGGAGGTGGTCCCCGTCGGTGGCGACGACGTTGATCTCCTTGTCGGCGATGTCCACCAGCGTGACATCGAAGGTACCCCCGCCGAGGTCGTAGACGAGCACCCGCAGCTCGCGGCCGATGTTGTTGAGGCCGTAGGCGAAGGCCGCCGCCGTAGGCTCGTTGATCAGCTTGAGCACCTTGAGGCCCGCGAGCTCACCGGCCCGCATGGTCGCCCGCCGCTGGATGTCGTTGAAATAGGCGGGTACCGTGATGACCGCCTGATCCACACGGTGACCGAGGCGCAGCTCCGCGTCGCTCTTCAGCTTCTGGAGGATCAACGCCGACAGCTCTTCCGGCGTGTAGTCTTTGCCGCGGAAAGAGAACCGGTACGAGTTGTCGCCCATGTGTCGCTTGACGAACTCGACAACCTGCTCGGGATGGGCGACCGCGGCATGCTTCGCGTAGCTCCCCACGGAGATCACATCGTCTTCGAACAGGAGGACGGAAGGCGTGATCCGGTCGCCCTCTGCGTTGGGGAGGACCTCGGCGGCACCGTGCTGGTTGACGTACGCGATGGCCGAGAAGGTGGTCCCGAGGTCGATCCCGACCGCACCGGTTGGCATGTGGGAGGCCTCCTGCGGGAGGGGAAGGGGGGACAGTGGAGCCCGTCGAGGCGACGGCCACGGGTTCCAAGGGGGTGTGCCGGAGTATATCGGAGCCTCGTGCCACGACAAACTTGAGGACATCACCAATGCCGGAGTCGATCCTCGCCTCGACCAGCCCGTACCGTCGAAAGATCCTGGAGGACGCAGGGCTGCGCGTCCGTGCCGTGGGCTCGGGAGTCGATGAAACTCCCCCCGATTCTCTGTCGGAAGTGGCAGAAGTCGTGCGGTACCTCGCGTTGGCGAAGGCCTCGTCGGTCGCGAAGCGGTACCCCGGAACGCGAGTCATCGGGGCGGATCAGCTCGGCGCGTTTCCGGAGCGGCCGGGCGAGTGGTTCGGCAAGCCAGCGTCCGCGGATGCCCACTTCGACATGTTGGCCCGCCTGCGAGGTCGGGTCCACGCGCTGTACACGGGTCTCGCCATCCTGGAAACCGACGCCGCCGGCGACGAGGTCTTCCGGCACGTGAGCCACCACGTCACCCAGATGCACGTCCGCGCAGACCTGACCGACAGCGAGCTCCGCGCCTACGTCGACACCGCAGAGGGGCGCGGCTGCGCCGCGGGCTACGCCGCCGAGGGGCGTGGCGCCTTCCTGTTCTCGGCCATAGACGGTGACTTCTTCAATGTGCTGGGGCTCCCGCTGCTCGCGGTGCTGCGCGTGCTTCGGGAGCGCGGCTGGAGGTTCGAGGATGGGTGAGCCGGAGGGGAGCGATGGCTGGGCCGAGGCCTTGGCCGAGCTCGTGCGAGACGCTCGCACGGTCCTCGAGGATGCCCGCCTCCAGGGGGCGATCGAGCTTCCGGCGGTGCCTCGGCAGGAGAGCGCCGACGTCCCGAGTCCTTCCCCGGAGCCCGCTTCCGAGAAGGACGCGGATGCGCACGCCGCCGCGCTGGCCGAGGTGCGGGAGGTGCTAGGGGACTGTCAGCGGTGCAAGCTGGCGAAGAGCCGTACGAACCTCGTCTTCGGCGTGGGGTCGCCCCATGCGGACCTCGTGGTGGTGGGGGAGGCCCCGGGGTACCACGAGGACCAGCAAGGGGAGCCGTTCGTGGGCGCCGCGGGGCAGATGCTCGACAAGATGCTCGAGAACGTGCTCGGGCTGACGCGCGCGCAGGCCTACATCCTCAACGTCCTGAAGTGCCGCCCGCCGAAGAACCGCAACCCTCTGCCCGACGAGGTAGAGGCCTGCAGACCATTCCTCGAGCGTCAGATCGACGCGATCGCGCCCAAGGTCCTCGTCGTGCTCGGCTCGGTGGCGTTTCGCACGCTGTTCCAGACCGATCAGGGGATCACCAGGGCTCGCGGTCGCTGGCAGACCTACCGCGACATCCCCACGATGCCTACGTTCCACCCCGCCTACCTGCTGCGTAATCCGGCAGACAAGCGCCTGACCTTCGAGGACTTGAAGGCCGCGCGCCGACGGTACGACGAGCTCGGTGGCCTTCGCTCGTAGGCCTAGTCGCTACTTCTTCGGCAGGTTCAGCCCTCCGAGGAGGTCGCCGAGGGTGCCGAACCCCCCGCTCGCGCCCTGCTTGGCCTGGTGGACCTGCCACTGTCGCTCGGCGGCCGACGCGTCCTCGCGGGTGGACAGGGAGACCCGGCGTGGGTCGTCTCGCGTGACCCGCGCGGTGACCACCCTGCCGCGGCGGAATCGCTGGGCGAGCAGGGTGCCGGGAGGAAGCTCCACCTCGCTCGCGGGCAGCCACCCCTGGCGGCCGTCCTCGAGCTGGAGCGCGACGCCGCTCGCGGTGACGTCGGTGACCGTGCCCGTGACCTCGACAGGGGCCTCGGGGGTGCCGCTGGCGACGCTCCCGCCGCTCACGGGGCCGAGCGAAAGCCGCCGTCGCTCGTGGTCGATCTGCTGCAGCCGCACCGACATCGGGTCACCTTGCCGGGGCGGCTCCCCGGGGAGCTTGGAGACGTGAACCAGCCCCTCGAGGCCGGGCGCGAGCTCGACGAAGGCCCCGAACTCGGCGACCTTGGTGACCTTGCCCTCGTACACCCCTCCCTCGACGAACCCGGTGCCGACCGCGTTCCAGGGGTCGTCCTCGAGCGCCTTGGCGGACAGCGTGAGCTTCTGCGCTCCGCGATCGGCCTGCAGCACGACCACCTCGACCGCTGCTCCGGGCTTGACGAGCTGACGTGGGTCGTCGACCCGACCCCAGCCGATCTCGGAGCGGGGGACGAGGCCCTCCACCCCGCCGATGTCGACGAAGAAGCCGAACGCCTGCACGGAGGTGACGGTGCCACGATGGGCCTGGCCCTCCGCGAGGGTCTTCCACAGCTCGGCGGCCTTCTCGGCGGCTTCCTCCTCCTGCAGGGCCCGACGCGACAGCACGACCCGGTCGCCCGCCTCGAGCACGCGGAACTGCAGGGTCT
>CAYMSU010000134.1:0-13464 GCA_964393165.1 uncultured Enterobacteriaceae bacterium | reverse complement strand
GCCCCTACCCACCCCCAGATCGAGGCCATGGTGCAGGGCCTCCCGGCGCGGGAGCGGCCCCCTGCCGAGCTCGTCGCCCAGTGCGGCGCCGCCCGCACCGCGGCCGCGCGGGCGCCGTTCCCGCCCGCCGAGGCCGATCCGCTCCAGGGTGCCCTCACGCAGCACGTCCGCCTCCTCCAGGACCCCTCGGAGGCGACCATCGGCGCGGCGAGCTGGGCCTGGGAGCGGGCGCTGCCGCGCATCGCCGACGAGGCCACGGAGCGCGCGGTTCGGCACCAGGTCGAGGCGTCGCTCGCGGGGATCGCCCACGACCGCGGGCTCCCGCTGTCCGCGTTCGGCGACGCGGGGCTCGGCGCCGCCGCGCGGGACCGTCACCGCGACGAGCTGCTCACGGCGATCGAGATCGCGGCGGACGCGCTTCAGGCCCGCGTCGACGAAGAGCGGTGGCTCTCCCCCGTCGACGAAGCGCGGGAGTGGCTCGCGCTCGCCGAGCTCTACCGCCAGGGCGCCGAGGCGGGGGGCGACGACGTGCGCACCCTCACCTTCCGCTCCGTGTACCACCCGATCAGCGCCCTCTCGGTAGACCTGTACAACCGTCGGCGGGAGACCTGGCTGTCCAACGCCATGACGCGGTGGCTGCTGCGTGAGGCACGCGCCGCGCGCGACGAGGCCGCCGCCGAGCTGCAGGAGCGCAACCTGCACGTCCAGTGAGCGGCGGGGCCGGGAGCCCCCCAGGCGCTACTCGACGTCGCCGTCCTCTTCGGACACGCGACAGGTCTTGCGGACCTGCCTGCGGATCTCGGGGGCGCGGGGCCCCGAGAGGTCGCGCGCGAGCGACAGGGCGTGCTCACAGCGCCCGAGCTTGGCGAGGGACTCGGCCTCGAGGCGGCGGAACTCGCCGTACCACGACGCGTGCTCCTCGCGCCGCTGCAGCTGCGCGGCCAGCGCCGCCGTTCCCTCGGCGTCGCCGGCTCCCCACAGCGCCCGCAGCAAGCCGAGCTCGGCTGACGCGTGCATCTTGCCCTGCGGGAAGGCGAGCAGGAAGTCGCGGAAGCAGCGCACGGAGGCGGCGTGGCGGCGGCTGTCCAGCGCGTCGAGGCATCGATCGTAGTGCTCCACCTCGCGCTGCAGGCCGCTGGCCGCTGGCTCCGCGCGGGGACCGGGCGCGCCTGCGGGGGTGGCCTTCCGAGCCGAGGACTCCTCGGCGGTGCCCGGTACATCGGCGCCCTCCGCCCCAGCAGCCGCCGACGGCGCGGGGCCACCCTTCGCGGGGGCGGGGGCGGGGACCGGCTTCGCGGGAGCGACTGCGGCCGGGGGGCCTGCGAGCGGCTTGGGGGGCGTGTGGGGGCCCTCGCCTGCGGCGTCGACCGCGGCTTCCTGCTCTACCGGCCCCGACTGGGAGGGAGCGGCGAGGTCTGCGCTGCCGGGCCCCGGGCCCCCGCTCGGCGCAACGACGGCGGCCTCGGGCGGGGCCTCCACGGCCTGGACCTCGGGCGCCGTGCGCCGAGCGGCGGGCGCCGCCTCTCCCGTGGCCTGCCGGCCGCTCTGCACCCCCAGCCAGAAGGCCGTGCCGACCGCCGCGACGCCCACGAGGGCAGCTCCCGCGAGCTTCGCGGCGGGAGGCCACCCCCCCGGTGCCGAAGCCGCCGCCGGTGGGGAGGCAGGGTCTGCCGCGCCGGTGGACGCCGCCGCCTCTCCGACGCGCGCCATCACCCGCTCCTTGAGCCCGGCGAGGTCGTAGCTCCCGACGGCGGCCCGCTCCGCGCGCAGGTCACAGCCGGTCTCCCAGTGGAAGTCGGGGTCGTCCAGCAAGCGACGAGGTCCTTGGCTCATTCGTCCCCCTCGGCCGGGGCCATCTGCGCCCAGATCTTGCGAAAGGCCTTCCGGGCCAGCCGGAGTCGGCTCCACACAGTGTTCACCGGGATCTCAAGGACCTCGGAGATCTCGGCCCCCTCGAGCTCCTCGAGCTCGTACAGCACGAACACCTCGCGCTGCTTGTCGGACAGCTTCTGCACGCAGGCGTGGATCATCTCGCCGTGCTCGCGCCGGCTGGCCGCCTCGTCGGGCGTGTGACCGTCTCGCGCAGGTCTCGGCTGCGCCTCGTAGCGATCGAGCAGGCCCTGGTACCGAGCGAACGAGCGACGGCGGTGCCGCACATGGTTGGAGGCCACCCGGTACAGCCACGTGCGGATGCCGACGCGATCCTCGAGCTCGTGGCGGCGGTTGTGGGCGAGGATGAAGACCTCCTGCACCACGTCTTCAGCCGCCTCGCGACTCCCGGTGAGCCGCTGGACCACCCGACACAGATAGGGCGCGTGCTCGTCGAAGAGCCGACCGATGTCTGCGCGCTCCTGACCTGCATCCGCACCGGGGCCCCCGGTCGGAAAGGTCACGACCTTGCTCTGCTCGTCATCGATGGCCAGTGCGACTGCCCTCACACACGGCAATGACCGCTCCTGCCCTGCAGCTTCACTCCTTTCGAAGCCGCCGGCCGAGTCCCAGCACGAGGCCGGCCCGCAGGGGGGGCTCCAGCGTGACCGGGACCTCGGGCTGGCCCTCGTCGTACAGGCCGAGCCGCACCAGGGGGGTGCTGACGCGAGCCCCGAGCCGGATCCCGACCGTGGAGACGAAGTCCACCTGGGCGCTCGCGACCGCGCGGGCGCGTACCGCTCGGTAGTTCTCGCCGAAGTTGCGCCCGAAGGCGAGGTGCGGCCCCGCCGCGAGCCACCCGCGCGTGCGGACCGAAGCCGCCCCCGCGGGCACGTCCAGCGCGAGCCCGGTGCCCGCGAGGAGGCCCGCGAACTCGCCGCCGCGGACGCCTCCGCCCTCCCGGGCTGCCGCGACCTCGGCGGGTGCCGCCAGGTAGCCTTCGACATGGATCACCCACAGCCAGCGGCGAGCCAGGCGGATGCCGGCCGCCGCGCCGAGGGCGCCGTGGGGGGTCGGGGGGAGCGTGCCCGCCACCTCGAGCAGCACCTCACTCGACACGGCAGGGGCGGGCATGGGCAGCCGCCAGCTCGGCACCCCCGCGAACTGTTGCTCGGCGATGCGCGCGACCACCAGGGGGAGTCCCTCGCAGTCCCGCGGGAAGACATCGAGCTGCTGCCACCACAGCGGCTCGTCCTCTCCGAGCCGCAGGGCCTCGAGGGTGAGCGTCCGCGGGTCCGTCGCGCGGTCGAGGACCAGCCGCAGGTCGACCTCGTCGAGGATCTCCTCGGAGACCCACGTGCGCACCTCGAGCTCGAGCGCCTCCCTCGCGATGCACCCACCCGAGCCCTCGACCACGATGTCGGCCGAGGCTCCATTCATCAGGAGCGCGACGAGGACCACACCTGGAGCCTACCCCAGAATGCGGTAGGTCAGCACGCGGCGCTTCCCGCGGCGGCTGATCTCCACCTGGACGACCTCGTCCTTGCGGACCTTGTTGTAGACGAAGAACGCCTGCAGGAGCGACTTCACCTTGTGCCCGTTGACGGCGTGGACCACGTCTCCCGACCGGATCCCCGCCCGATACAGGTCGTTGTTGCAGCGCACCCCGCCGACCAGCAGCCCGTCCTTCTTGCCGTCGTCGCCCTCGTGGGGTCTCGTCCAGCCGAGCGAGTTCAGCTGCTTGATGCTCCGTGCGTAGGTCTTGACGATGTCGCGGTCCACGACCCACGAGGCCCGCGCGGTCTTCTCGATCTCCGGGATGGGGTCCACCTTGCAGCGCCGCCGGCGACGCCGCTTGCGCTTTCGAGCCGACGAGGCCTCGTGCTCGGCCTCCCCCGCCACCTCCGCCGGGCCCTCGTCCTCGTCCGCGATCGGGTCCTCGTCCTCCTCGAGCTCCTCGACCGGCACCGGAGGGGCGTGGGTCTCGTCCGCGGAGCCCTCGTCCTCCGGCTCCGCCAGGACCTCCTCGAAGGGCTCGGGCGCCGCCGGCTCGGGGAGCGGCAGGTAGACCGCGGCGCGCTCGACGTCGTGGTCGAGGACCTCCAGCACGGGGAACGCAGGCGTCAGCAGTGCCATGGAGGGGCCCGCGGCGAAGACGAGGAACGTGGCCCCGCCTGCGGTCAGCTGTCCCAAGGTGTCCCGCCAGATTCCCATCGCCTGTCTCCCAGTCGCGGCCGGTTTCGACGCGGTGCACCGAGGCATGTTCGAGCGGCTGCCCCGAGGTGACGCGACGTGACAGGTCCGCGGCGGCCCCTCGCGCGCGACTCCACGGCGACCGGCAGGCTGTGTAGATTCCCCGACGGAGGCCCTCGGACCGTGAACCCACTCGACGACTGGACCGCCGCGGGTGCTCCCGCTCAGGCTGCCAGCACCCCCATGACGTTCCTGCGCGATCCGTACGGCGCACGGTATGCGGTGCTGACCGCGCGCCCCGGCCACCAGCAGGATCCTGCGCTGCAGCAGGGGCTCGCGGAGGTCGAGGGGTTCCTCCGCGACCCCGGGGTTCCCGGCCTCGCGCCGCTGGTCCGCTGGGACCAGGAGGAGGGGTCGCTCGTCTACCCCCTCGACCGCGGGGTCCTGCTCAGCGATCTGGTCCACGCCCGTCGCTTCTACCGGGGTCCCCACCCGCCCCGCGCCGCGCTCGAGCTCCTCGCGCATCTCGGTCCGCTCCTCGATCACGCCGCGGCCGCGGCTGCAGCAGTCGGCCGCCGGAGCCACGGCGCTCTCACGCCGTGGCACGTCGTGCTTCACGCGGCCCACGCCGTCTCGGTGATCGGCTACGGCGTGCCCGCGCGGGAGGTGGGCCGCTGGCTCGAGGAGGGCGCTCCCGCCGAGGCCCTGGTCGATGCCGCGCGCGGGCCGGGCCCCGCCCTGCGATACGCGCCCCCCGAGCGGCTCGACGGGCGCCCCGAGGACGTTCGCGCGGACATCTATGCGGCGGTGGCGTGCGCCGCCGAGCTCGTGACCGGTCAGCCCCTGCTCGTGCAGTCCCCCACGGGGCAGCCGGCCCTCCCCGACCAGATCCGCGCGGGGGGCGCCGCGGAGCGCGCGCGGCAGCTCGGCGACGCGCTCCCGGTGGCGGTTCGAGACCTGCTGGCGCGCGGGCTCGCGCCCGACCCCGAGGAGCGGCTGGCGTCTGGGCAGAGCCTCGCCGACCAGGCGCAGGTCCTGCTCGCCGGCCTGTCGCCGACCCGCGCGGGGCCGTCGGTCTTCGTGCTCGTCCAGCCGCTCGCCCCCACGGACGGCGGTGCATTCACCGACTTCGACGACGAGGAGGACGTGGGCACCGAGATCATCGAGCCGAGCGCAGCCCGCCCGACCCCCGCCCATTCCGCAGTCACGCAGGTCAAGACCCTCGATGCGGACAGCCCGGTGCCCGACCCCGAGATCGGCGCAGACCTCGCCGCCGTGCGCGCCCAGGCCCGGCAGATCGTCGCCCGCACCCAGCAGCTGTCTGCTCAGGCGGCCGAGCTCGCCCAGGAGGTCGCCGAGCGGGCAGGCACCAGCGCGCTGGAGGTGGCGATCCTGCGCCGCGCCTACGACGCAGCGCAGCGTGCCTCGCGGGCGGCAGAGGCAGCGTCGCAGTCGGGAGATCTCCTGCTCCAGGACCACGACGCGGCCGCCGCGCGCATCACCCTCGACCTCGTCCGCACCGCCGAGGCTCAGTGCGCCTCGGCGAGCGACGAGGCCACGGCGCAGCGCGCGGCGATCGAGCAGCACCTCCAGAAGGAGGCGTCGCGTACCAAGGCCCTCGCCGACGCCGTGGGGCGCGCGGCGAGCCACGCCCGCGCGGCCAGCGAAGCCGCGGACGAAGCCGATGCCCTGATCACCGGCCTCGAGGAGGCCCAGGCGCGCGGCGAGATGCGCGGGCGCGGGGGAGCCCTCGCCGTGGACCACGCGAGCCTGGCCGCGGATCAGGCCCATCGGCTGGCCGAGGAGGCCCAGCACCATCACGAGCGGGCCTCCACGACGCCCGCGGTGGAGCTGGCGCTGCGGCACGCAGAGGCGGCCTCTCGAGCGGACGATCGCGCGCAGGCGTTCCTCGAAGAGACGCAGCGCGCCGCCGAGCACGCGAGGAGGCTCGAGGCCCAGGCGCGGGCGGGGGCCGTGAGCGATGCACGCCAAGCGGCCACCTCCGCGCGCCTCGCGGCCGCCACCGCCCAGCGGGCCGCGCAGCAGGCCGACGCGTTCGCGCCGGTGGTGCCCGAGGGCGACCGCGATCGCGCCGCGAAGCTCATGGCCGAGTGCCGCCAGGCCGCGGAGGCGGGAGAGCTCGCCGCCACCCTGACGGCAAGAGCGTCCCAGGAAGCCGACGATCAGGCGAGCGCGGCCGAAGCTCACGAGAAGGCCCAGCTCGCCGGGGCGGCGCTCGAGCGCACCCAGCAGGAGGTCCAGCGTGCACTCCAAGCAACGGATGCGCTCGTGTCGCTCGCCGGCGCCGCGGGGGCTCCCCGCGCCCAGCTCAACGCGGTGGGCGAGGAGGCCGAGGCGCTGCTCGGGCGAGCTCGGCTCGCCTCCTCCCGCGCGTCGGAGGAGCTCGAGGGGCTGCTCGCCCAGGCTGGCGCGCTCTCCGGAGCGCAGGTCGTGCGCTGGCGTGAGGCCGCACAGGCAGCGCGCGACACAGCCGCGGAGCATCTTCCGGAGATCGAGAAGCTGGTACGCTCGATCAAGGTGGCCATGTCGGTAGAGACGGCCCAGCGGCGGTTTCCTGCGCTGGAGCAGGCCGTCGCGGGCGTCCAGGCGGCCGCCGCGGAGGCGCGGGAGGCCGTCGGGCAGGCGTGGGAAGCCGCCGAGGCCGAGATCGTGGAGCAGCGCCGCCGGAGCTTGGCCGAGCGCACGATCCGGGCGGCCCACGACGCCGCCCGGGCCCACGCCAACGCTTGCCAGCGCCTCCTCATCGACGCACGAGAGGTGGCCGAGGCCACGTCCGCGGCGGTGGCCGACACCCCTCACGAGGAGGCACAGCGGCTCTACACGCGTGCCCTCGAAGCGATCGACATCGCCGGGTACCAGGCGGGGGAGGCCGACACGGCCGCGCGTCAGATCCCCAGCGAGCAGGATCCGACCGAGGCGCGCGCGCTCGCGCAGACCGCGCTGTCCTTCTTCGAGCGGATCAGCGCCGATCTCCCCGGTGCCGTGGCGCAGCTCGAGCAAGCCGCGCAACTGGCCCGAGGCGCAGTGACCACCCTGGCCCGCGTGAAGGAGGAGGCGTCTGCCGGCCTCGCGCTGGTCTCTCACTTCGCGTCCACGTCGGCGTCGGCCACGGAGGCTGCCCGGGTCGAGGCCGCCGACTGGCATCATCTGCCCGCCATCGCCGCATCGCTGTCGGCGCTCACGGAGGCCGTGGAGGCCTTCGCAGAAGACGCGGCCGACGCGCGCAGCGCCCACGATGCCGCGCAGACGGTCGACGACCCCGAGGCCGCCACCCGCCTGCTCGCAGACGTCGACGCCGTCGTCGCTCGCGCCCAGGATCGCCGGCGCGACGTCGACGCCTACCTCACGCACATCTCCCGGGCGGTCTCCGAGGCGCGGGCCGATCGCGAGGCCCAGGAGGAAGCGCGCGCACTGGTGGCCCGAGCCATCGACGCGGTGCTGCAGGACCTCCAGCGCGTGCAGGGCGCCGCCGCGAGCATGCACGCCGCGATCGCCGAGCACCGGGCCGACGGCGAGCCCGTGCTGGACGCCCAGGACCAGATGGCGGGGGCGATTCGCGACGTCGAGGCTGCCGCCGAGGCGTTGTCGACCCTCGGCCGCGAGGTCGCTCAGTCCACCGCGGGCGCGCGGGCGCGCGCGCGGGCGGGCGTCGCCCAGGAGCACCGCGACGCGTCGCAGCGGGCGGTCGAGGCCGCAGCCGAGGCCGAGACCGCGGGGGTCGCCGCGGCCGAGGCGGAGGGCCGCGCCCGGTCCGCGGCCGAGCAGCGGGCGCACGCCCACGCCAAGAGCGAGACCGAGGCGGCCGAGGAGCGCCTCGGCGTGATGGTCGAGCAGCTCCTGGAGGCGCTCACGCAGGCCGAGCAGCACGACTTCGCCGCGCTGAGCGTGGCGCCGCCGGAGCGGGCGCAGGCCGCCCGGGCTTCCCTGGAGCAGGCGGCGGCGCTCGCCGATCAGGTTCGCGACCGCCACCGTCGGCTCGTGGAAGCCAAGACGCGGCTGCACCAACCGGGCGTCGCCGCCGAGGCGGAGGCGCTCGCAGCGCGCGCCCGCGCCGACGCCGAGGAGGGTGCCGACCTCTCTCGTCAGGCCTTCGAGGGGCTGCAGTCGGCCGTCGACATGGCGCGCGCGAGCGTGGCGGAGGCCGAAGCGATCCGCGGGATCCGGGCCGAGCTCCGCGATCTCGGCGCCCGTGCGACGGCGACGGCCGTCCAGCTCGACCGCTCCACTGCGCACACCGAGCAGACCCTCCAGGAGGCCGCCAGGCTCCTGCCGTCGGCCGCCGATGCGTCCGACGCCACCGGCGTGCGGCGGGATCTCGAGGCGGCCGCCGCCGATGCGCGCGAGGCCGCCGCCGTGGTTCATCGCGCGGAGGCAGCGTCGGGCTCCGTGTCCACCCTCGCAGCCGCCGAAGACCTCTTGACCGGCGCGCGACAGGCGCTGCAGCAGCTCGACGAGGCCGTGCACACCCTTGCGGGACTTCAGGAGCGAGCCCAGGAGGCGGTGTCCCGAGCCCAGCGGGCGGCCACCGAGGCGCTCGAAGCCGTCCGGGTCGCGGCAGCGGAGCCCGCCCAGCAGGCGGTCGCGGCGGCCAGGAAGGCAGAAGGGTGGCTCGTGGCGGGCCGTCGGGAGGCTCGCGAGGCCGGCCTGGAGTCCGCCCTCGACCACGAGCTCGCCCTGCTCGCGCGGGCCGCGAGGCAGGCCGTACGCAGCTCCGACGCCGTGACGGCAGGCCTTCGAACGGCCGAGGAGGCCTCGTCGGTCGACGAAGCCCGCGACGCTCTCGAGCCGGTCACGCGGGAGGCCGCGGCCGCACTCACGGCGTCCGAAGCCGCGCGGTCCGTGCTCGAGCGCGTTCGCGAGCGGATCGGCGCGCTGGTGGCAGAAGCCGAGGCGCTGTCGAGCATCGTTCAGGAAGCGGCCGTGGCCCGCGCCCGAACCTCGCAGCTCGCCGATGGAGCCGAGGCACGCCTTCAGGGTCTGGAGGCGAGAGTGTCGACCGCGGAGGTGCCGAAGGACGTGCGGGGCGCCGTCGAGACGTTGCGCACGGCCGCGGCGCAGGCCCGCTTGGCGGCCGGTCGGGCGGCTACCGCCATGCAGCGCGCCCGCGGGGCGCGTACCCCCGCGGACGCGCGCGAGGGTGCCGATGGCGTGGCGGAGGCGCTGCACCAAGCCGAGCAGGCGGTGCAGCAGGCCATCGAGGCAGAGGCGAAGGCGCGCAGCGCGCTCGACGCGGCACGCACGGAGGCACGGCAGGTGCGGTCCCTGGCGACCGAGCGACAGCGCGCCGCGCCACCGCGCGCGCAGCCCACCGGGCCGGACGCGGAGCGGGGTCGGGCACGTCGAGAGCGCGTGGACCGGCGCCGAGAGGAGCGAGCTCAGCGGGGTCTGCTGGACATGGGCGCGCCGTCTGGCGAGGCCGGGGCCCGCGGAGGCCTCTACGGACGCACCCCCCCTCCCCCGGAGCCGCGAGGCGCCCACGGGGGCCTCTACGGGGGGAGACCCGCCGCTCCGTCAGGAGGATTCCAGGTGCGGAGCTGGTCGCCGGAGCCTACCGGCTCCGAAGGCACCGATCCGAGCGCGGATACCGCCCTGCCCGGCCGACCCTCGCCAGCGGGGTCGCCTCGACGCCGCATGCCGACCGAGCCCCCCGCGCCCGCCCGTGAAGTTCGGCCGAGCACGGCATCGACCGAGGACGACGCCACCGCGGTGGACTCACGGAAGGTCGACGCGCTGCTGGAGCGGCTTCGCGCCAAGCGACACGGCTGAGCCGGCCCCGGCAGAGGCCGGCACGATCGCGCCGCTCACGCGCTCGCTACTTCGCAGCGGGCTCGAGCGCGGCATCGGTTGGCGCCCGCCGCGCCTGCTCGGGTGCACCGATCCCCGCGCTCTCGACGAACCGGAAGTCGCCATCGAGCACGGCGTGACCGGTTCGCCGCTTCGCATCGTCATGATTCGACCAGAGCGCCGCGAAGCGGTCTTCGATGAGCTGCCGGGCGTCTCGCGCGAACGCATCGGCGAGCCTCACGGTTTGGCCCGCACGCTCGTCACGCGCGTCGATCAACGCCTGGGTGCGCACGACAGTGGCGCACAACACCGCAATCTCCATCGCGATGTCGACCGTACGGAAGAGCAGGGCCTGCTTGCGCTCGAGGGACGCCTGGTAGCGCACCATCGCGTGGAACACGCTGCGTGCCAGCCTCCGCGAGGCGCGCTCGGCGAAGCGCAGGTGCTTGGCGAGGCGCCCGAACCGCCCATAGCGGAAGAAGGTCCCGAGCCCGAACCACAGCGTGGGGTACCAGCCCGCGTAGAACGTCGCGATGCGCGGCAGCGCGGCGAGCTTGTCGGAAATCGACGACCGCTTCTCGAGCAGCGCCCCCGACACCTTGAGGTGCTTGTCGACCATCTCGCGCGCCATGAACAGGTGCATGATCTCGGACGAGCCCTCGAAGATTCGATTGATCCGCGAGTCCCGCATCATGCGCTCGACCGGCACGGCCTCCTCGCCGCGGTTGGCGAGCGACGGAGCGGTCTCGTAGCCACGCCCGCCCCGGATCTGCATGAGGTCGTCGGTGAGGTCCCAGCCTCGGGTGCTGCCCCACTCCTTTGCGGCGGCGGCCTCGAGTCGAATGTCGTAGCCCTCGCGCATCGACAGCTCCGCCGCCAAGCGCGTCCAAGACTCCATCGCGTAGGTCGTGGAGGCCATCTCGGCCAGCTTGTGGCTGATCGCCTCGTGCTTGCCGACGGGGGCCCCCCACTGCACGCGCCCGGCGGACCACTCGCGGGACCACTGGAGCGCCTTGCGCGCTCCCCCGAGCGCCGAAGACGGGAGGGACAACCGACCGGTATTCAGGGTGACCAGGGCGATCTTGAGGCCCTGCCCTTCCTCTCCGATCATGTTCTCGGCCGGCACCCGGACCTTGTCGAAGCGAAGCACGCCGTTCTGGAGCGCCTTGAGGCCCATGAACCGGCATCGCTCGGCGACCGTGAAGCCGGGGCTGTCGGTCTCTACGATGAAGGCACTGATCTTGTCGTTGTCGGGGTTCCGAGCCATCACGACGAGCATCTCGGCGACCGTACCGTTGGTGATCCAGAGCTTCTCGCCGCTGATCTCCCAGTCGCCCTCCGGGGTCCGACGGGCCTCCGTCGCGAGACGGGCCGGATCCGACCCCACATCGGGCTCGGTGAGCGCGAACGCCGTGATCGCACCCTCGGCGATGCGCGGCAGAAACCGCTGCTTCTGCTCCTCGGTGCCGAACAGCTTCAGCGGCTGCGGCACCCCGATGGACTGGTGGGCGGACAGCAGCGCCGCGAGGTTGCCGTCGTGGGCGCCGAGCAGCTCGCAGATCTTGCAGTACTCCGCCTGGTTCAGGCCGAGACCGCCGTATTTGGGGTCGATCTTCATCCCGAAGGCGCCCATCCGTCGAAGACGGTTCAGCACGTCGTCGGGGATCTCCCCCTGCTGGTCGATCTGCGTAGAGTCGACCTCCTCCACGAGGAACTGCTCGAGATCGGCGTAGAACCGCCGGAAGGTCTCGCTCTCCTCGGTCTGCGGGTAGGGATCGATCCAGTCGAGCCGCAGCGAGCCGAGGAACAGCTCCCGGAGAAAGCTCCGACCCGCCCAGCTCTCCCGTGAGTCCTCGGTCAGCTGCCGGGCCTCGTCTTCGGAGGCATGCCGCGTCTTCATCGAGTCAGCCATGGAATGCTCCTGCCACATCTGGAGTGAATGAGGATTCATTCACCACGTAACCAGCCGGCCCGAGCCATGTCAGGACGTCGTCCAGCAGCGAATCGCGGCGCTGTTGGAGCCCCTCTGGGCGCCGGCTCGTCCGTCGGCGAGGGCATGGGGCCCTCGCTGGGCTCCGCCGCCCTGGGGGCCTCCACCGCGGACAGCGCGTATCCAGGGTGCCCCTGACGAGCCTTGTGGGCCCAGCAGCTCAGCGTGCCGCTGGGGATCCCCAGCTCGCGTCCCGCCGCCACCGGCCCGACCTCCAGCGTGAGCCTGATGGCCGCTTGCTTTTCGGCGGTCGTGTACTTCCGAGGTGACTTCATCGGTGGTGTCCTCCTCCGCGAGAGCCACTCCGATCTGTTCGGGGTTTCGGCTCAACTGCGGATGGACACTGTCAGGCAAGAGCACCTACCGGACCAGCCTGCGCCGGTCGGCCTCGTCACCGGCTACGACCACGACCTCATCCCCGTCGCGATCGGGCGCACCGTCAAGCCGGACCACACCTCCTGGGCGAGCCTCGCCTGGGCCTCCGGCGGCGGCGCCTCCACCGCTGCCGACCTCGCCGCCATCTTCCTCCGGCTCGTCGAGGACCCGGACGCGCTCTCGACGGACGCCCGCGATGCCCTGTTCAGCCCGACAACATGGCCCCAGGGCACCGATGACAATGACCACTGGATCGACGTGGGTCGCGGGTTGTTCCGCATGCAGCTCGGCGCGCGCACCGTGTGGGCGCATGAAGGGCTGTTCGTCGGCGCCGAGGCGCTCGTCGCGTGGGACCCTGCCGACGGCGCGGTGGTAGCGCTCATCGGCAACCGCAGCCGCTTCTTCGCCCACGAGGTCGCGGGCCGCCTGATGGACGAGATCGACGCCGCGCCGAAGCGTGACCGCGGGGAGCTCGGGTGGAACGCCCAGAAGCTCGGCTCCTCGGCGAACTGCGCGGCGTCGAGCAGCTGATGGACCTCGAGCTCGGACTCGACGCGATCGTCGAGGTCGCCGCCGATGGCACGGAGACCCCCGTGTGGAACACGAGCGGCACCGGGCCCGATTCCGTCGCGACGGGATCTGCACGATCATCAGGGCACGGTCGCCTACTCCGCATCGGCCGGTCGCACAGGCCAAGGCGGTCGCTCCCTGGCCGGCGGTGGCGACTTCGACGGCGATTCAGTCGACGACGTGGTGGTGGGGGCGCCTGGGCGGGCCCGGTGCAGTTCTCGGTCGCCGGCGAGGTCTACGTGGTGCTCGCGTCGCACCTGTGAGGGGTCGACACGGCGGCGACCCGGTCGGCCGGTGCGACAGGCCCGGGACGGAGCACGACGATGCGGGCGCGCTCAGCGCGGTCGCAGGTGCTCGACCGCGAGACCGTAGCGTTCGGCCAGCCGCTCGCCGATCAGCGAGCGGTGACAGGCCTCGGGGTCGCGCTCCACGCAGAACAGCGCCCCCGAGCCGTGGGCCCACAGCGCCGACACCACCGGGTCGAGGTCCGCGAGGTCGAGGATCTCGTCGGTGTAGCGGCGGGCGTAGGCCTCGGCGAGCACCGCCCGCGAGCGCTTGCCGACGCCGAGACGATGGTCCTCGGCGTACTGGAGCTGGCGCAGCTCGGTGGTAGGGGCGAGCGCGCGGCGGTGCTCGTACGCGATCCCGGCCTCGGCGAGGGC
>CAYMSU010000133.1:0-13545 GCA_964393165.1 uncultured Enterobacteriaceae bacterium | reverse complement strand
GGCCATGCAGGAGAGGACATAGGTCACGTGGTCGTGGTTCGTCACGTCCTCGGCGCCGTCGATGAAGTTGCGGGTGTGGGCGATGTCCAGGTGCTGGAGGGCGCCGGTCCTGCCGATGTCGAAGCCCGAGTCCAGGACGCCGATCACCACGCCCGGAATCGGCCGGAGCTCCGCCAGCTCCTGGTAGTAGCGGGGAGGCCCGAGGTACCGCGGGAGCTGGTCGGCCCGGATCCGCACCTTCTTGACGCTTTCCTCGACGACCCGACGCGCGATCTTGCGGTTCAGACGCGCGAGCTGGCGCTCCAGCTCCCGGAGCCCGGCCTCGCGGGTGTAGTCACGGATCGTGCGCTGGATCGCGCCCGTCTCGATCGAGATCTCGCCGTGGGCGAGCCCGTGGTTGCGGGACAGCTTGGGAAGCAGGTGTCGCCTCGAGATCGCGACCTTCTCCTCCTCGGTGTAGCCAGGGATCTCGATGATCTCGAGGCGGTCGAGGAGCGCCGGGGGGATCGGGTCCATCAGGTTGGCGGTCCCGATGAACAGGACCTGGGACAGGTCGACCGGCACGTCGAGGTAGTGGTCCACGAAGTGCGCGTTCTGTTCGGGGTCGAGCACCTCCAACAACGCGGACGCGGGGTCGCCGCGGAAGTCGTTGCCGACCTTGTCGATCTCGTCGAGCACGAGCACGGGGTTGCGGGACTCGGACCGGATCAGCGCCCTCAGGATTCGCCCCGGCAGTGCGCCCACGTAGGTCCGCCGGTGACCCCGGATCTCGGTCTCGTCTTTCACGCCGCCGAGCGCGATGCGGCCGAAGTTGCGCCCCAGAGCCTTCGCGATCGACATGCCGAGCGAGGTCTTCCCGACGCCGGGGGGCCCTACGAAGCAGAGGATCGGACCCTTGGACTCCGGTGCGAGCTGGCGGATCGCGAGGTACTCGAGGATCCGCTCCTTCACGAAGTCGAGCCCGTAGTGGTCGCGATCGAGGACCCGCTCGGCCTTCTTGAGCGACATGGTGTCGGCAGAGGACTGCTGCCAGGGCACCTCGCACACGGTCTCGAGCCACGTTCGGATGATGGTGTACTCGGCGCTGTCGGTGTGGACGCGGCGGAGCCGGTCGACCTCGCGGAGGGACTCCTCCTCGACCTCCCGTGGCATGCCCGCGCCCCGGATGCGGTCCTCGAAGGCGGCGGCGTCGGCCTCGGCTCCGGAGAACTCCCCGAGCTCGGCGCGGATCGCCTTGAGCTGCTCCTTGAGGTGGTACTCGCGCTGCGAGTCGTCCATCGCGCGCTGGACCTGCGCGTTGACCTCCGACGCGATGCGCTGGCGCGCCACCTGCTTCGCGAGGTGGGCCATGGCGCGCTGTATCCGAGCATCCACCGAGCCTTCGGTCAGGAGGGCGATCTGTTCCTCAAGACCGGCCTCGGTGGTGGCCAGGACCTGGTCCGCGAGGCGCTCGGGATCCTCTGCCGACGGCGCGACCGCCCAGTGCTCGTGGGGCTGCAAGCCTGCAGACTGTGTGTACTCCTGGTAGATCTCGGCCACCTCCCGCGCGAGCGCGCCCACCGACGGAGGATCGTGGGTCACCGACTGGAACGGCTCGGTGCCGGCCACCGTGGCGCCGTGGACCACGGAGATGTCGGTGACCCGGCGGACGCGGTCGACGCCCTCGACGAGCACGCGCATGGATCCGTCGGGGAGTCTCGACAGACGGAGGATTCGTGCCTGCACGCCGGTCGTGGCGAGCAGGGCGTGGACCGGGTCCTCCTCGTCGTCGTCGAGCTGGGGAAACAGGACCAGGGGCACGCCTTCGTTGAGGTGCCGCTCGATGGCGCGGATGGAGGAGTCACGACCTACCGACATGATCCGGATCATGCCGGGGAATACGACCATGCCCCGAATGGGCAGGGCCACGGGAAGGGCGGACATCCAGGCTCCCGAGAGGGCGCGAGTTGAGGGCGCGAAGTAAGTGTGAGGGCGCAAAGTAGGTGAGCGGGCGCGAAGTCGAAGTGGCGGGGATCCGAAGCCCTATCGCACCCCGCCTGCATTGGCCCGCGGGGGAGGATCCACGGGATCGCCCCACGCGAGAACGGCGCAGCGGACGAGCCGCGATACCATGGGGGATGCGCCATCCGCCTGGTCAGGTCTCGTTCGTCGGTAGCTTCCCAGGGAATCTCCCGCGCATCGCGTTGCCCGAGATCGCGTTCGCAGGTCGCTCCAACGTGGGAAAGAGCTCGCTCCTCAACGTGCTCATGAACCGCCGCGGGCTCGCGCGGACGAGCCGCACGCCGGGCCGCACCCAGGCCGTCAACCTGTTCCGCCTCGACGACGCCGTCGTCTTCGCGGATCTGCCCGGGTACGGCTACGCCAAGGTGCCGGAAGCAATCCGGGCCGCGTGGAAGCCCATGGTCGAGGGGTACCTCGCCACCCGAGAGGATCTGCGCCTCGTGCTCGTGCTCCTGGACATCCGGCGGGAGCCTGGCCACGACGAGGGCTCCCTGCTGTGGGGGCTCACCGAGGCGCGGATCCCGCACTGCGTCGTGGCGACCAAGGCCGACAAGCTCGGCAAGCAGCAGCGCCAGCGGCAACTCGCGAAGATCCGGCGCGCGCTTCACCTCCCGGCGGGTCGGCCCCTTCCGTTCAGCGCGCTGTCGGCCGAGGGGCGAGATGCCGTCTGGGACGTCATCTCGGAGGCGGTGCGGGCTCCTCCTCGGGAGCTGGACGAGGCTCTCGAGGAGTGAACCCGGTCGCGACCACGAAGAACTCCCGGCTGCGGCTCCGCACGGCCTCCGGTCGCGCGCGCTTGACGGTCGCGAAGGCTCCCCGGACCTCGTCGACAAAGGCGGGGGCGTCCTCGCCGTCGAAGACCTTGGCGACCAAGGCGCCGCCCGCGCGCAGGCACGCTACCGCGTGGCTCAGCGCGCGACGCGCGAGCTCGATCTGGCGTACGTGATCGCCAAACGGGTCCCCGGTGGTGCGGGGAGCCATGTCCGACAGCACCACGTCAGCGTCTCCGCCGAGCGCCCGCCGGAGGTCATCGGCGGACAGCTCAAGCACCGACGCATGGAGCCAGGGCCCCGGCCGTACCTCCGGCTCGTGGATGTCGACCCCCACCACGACGCCGCCCGGGCCCACGACCTGCGCCGCGTAGCGCCACCAGGAGCCTGGGGAGCAGCCGAGGTCCACCACCCGCTGGCCCCCGCGCAGGAGGCGAAAGCGCTTCTGCAGCTCCTGCAGCTTGTAGACCGAGCGCGCCGCGTAGCCCTCCTCGCGCGCCCGCTCGGTGAGCTTGTCGCCCCGGTAGGGGTTGGACCCTCGCTTGCGCCGACCCACTGCGGCGCCGCTACTTCGCGAGCGACTCGGCCCAGGTGGTCAGGGCGCGGACCATCTGGCCCGTGCCGCCCGGGGCGTAGCGCGCGTTGGCCTTGTCGAGGAAGGCCGGGCCTGCGATGTCGAGGTGGGCCCAGCGCGGCCCGTCGCTCTTGACGAAGTGCTGGAGGAACAGGGCCGCCGTGGTGCTGCCGGCCTCGCGACCGCCGACGTTCTTGATCTGGGCGTAGTCGCTCTTGAGCATCTCGTTGTACGGCGTGTGCAGCGGAAGCCGCCACAGGCCCTCCTGCACCGTGTTCGCCGCCGTGAGCAGCTCCTGGGCGAGCTCCTCGTCGGGCGTGAACAGCGCCGAGAAGTCGGATCCGACCGCGACCACGGCGGCACCGGTGAGCGTGGCCGCGTCGACGATCGTGCGCACACCGGGGACCTCGCTCGCTCGGATCAGGCAGTCGGCCAGGACGAGGCGGCCCTCCGCGTCGGTGTTGTGGATCTCGACGGTGACGCCGTTCGTGTAGCGGAGGATGTCCCCGAGCTTGTAGGACGCCCCCGACACCATGTTCTCGACGGCGCCGACGAAGCAGTCGACGGCGACCGGGAGGCCGAGCTCCGCGATGGCCCCGGTCGCGCCGAGGACGGTGGCCGACCCGCCCATGTCGCATCGCATGGTCTGCATGCCGGCCGACGGCTTGAGGGAGAGGCCGCCCGCGTCGAACGTGACTCCCTTGCCGACCAGCGCCACGTGGTCCTTCGCGGCGGGCGGACGGTAGCTCACGCGGATCAGGCAGCCGGGCCGGTCCGACCCCTGGCCCACCGCAATGATGCCGACGCAGCCCTCGCTGCGGCACCGCTCGAAGTCCCAGACCTCGACCTCGACGTTCGGGAGGGCTGCCAGCTCCTGGGCCTTCGCCGCGAGCGACTCCGGGTAGAGATCCGCGGCGGGCATGTTCACGAGGTCGCGAGCGAAGTCCTGCCACTTTCCGCGGATGGCCGCTGCGGCCCCGCGGTCACCGAGCGCCGGGGCCCCGACCAGCGCCCACGTCTCCACGCCGGCAGACCGCTCGTCTTCGGGCTTGTACGCCTGCCACAGGTAGGTCCCGGCGTGCGCGGCCTCGAGCACCAGAGCCACCTGCTCGGCATCGCTCACCCCGAGCGCCAGGGCCGCGCTCGTGGCTCGCAGCGCCCGAAGCTCGCGGCCCGCCCGCCCCGCGGCGGTCGCGAGATCGGTCGGCGAGGACTCCCCTGTGCCCGCGACCAGCAGGGTGCGTGCGGCGATCCGCCCGAACGTGGGCAGCGCCTGCACCGTGCCTGGAGCCCCCTTGAAGCGGCGCTCGCGTAGCGTGGGGAGGAGCGTGCCGTCGAAGTGCGCGTCGAGCTCGGCGACCAGCCCGTCGAGGTTCGGCCCCGCGCCAACGACGAGGACATCGCAGTCGATCTGGTGGGCGGGCGAGGAAGCGGTGGTCAGGTTCACGGGTGCTCCAGGTCAGCAAGCTCGCATCAACAGAGACAGGCCGACGACCAGCGCGAGGCTGCCGGCGATGGCCACTCCGAAGGCGAGCGTACTATCGCGCTTGAGCGCGTCGGCGAATCGCGCGAGCGGTCCGGGGGGCGGGGGCTCCTCCGCGCCCCAGACCGGGAGGTCCTCCCCCGCGTTCTCGAGGGCACCGTCGTCGACCGCCGCGGGCAGCTCCACGGGTCGTACCGGCGCGGGGGTGTCGCCCTCGTAGGTGGTCTCCGGGGGGGGCAGCACCGGCGGCGGCGACAGCGCGGTATCCGCCTCGGGGTCGGCCTCGGGCAGGGACTGCGGGCGCCAGGGGCCGTGGCGGCCGCCGGAGCCCAGCGCGGCCGACCCGGCGCGAGACCCCGATGCGGAGCCGGCTGGCTCGGTCTCGGCCTCGGCGACGGTCCCGGCCTCGGGCTCGGTCCCTGCCTCGTCATCGACAGCCTCGGGAACCGACGGCTCGTCGTCTACTTCCTCGGGGGGAGGCACCGGACGAGGCCGGCCGGCCGCCTCGCGGGCACCCCCCTCGGTGTCGGCATCGGTCGTGGGCTCACGCCCTTCGGCGGCAGTCGCGCCCGGAAACGGCAGGGGCGAGGGAGGCGGCGGCTCGCGCCGGGGGGGCACGTAGCCCGGCGGGGGCCGGACCTCGACGTCGACGTGAGTGGGGAGGGGATCGTCGCCGGACTCCCGGACGGCGAAGACGACCTTCACCCGGTAGCGCCCCGGGGGGATGTCGGGCAGCCCGAGCTTGTAGCGCAGGCGCCCCGACGGCTGGGCCTCGGCGTGGAACTGGGCGTTCTGGGCCGGCAGCCGGCCCTCTCCCGGGGGCGCATCGAGATCGACGAGCTGGATGCCGCAGATGAGGTCCTGGTGGTCGGTCAGGGCGGGCGCACACTTCACGGAGACCGAGAACTCCACCAGGTCACCGCCGACGAACGTGGCATCGTCGGCGCGCCCGGGCAGCAGGATGCGGCTCACGTCGACGACCTTCGGCCGCACCAGGGCGTGGACCTCGGCCACGCGCTCGGTGAACGAGGCCAGGTCTACGAACCGGTAGGGCGGGGAGGGCTCGAAGCGAGGCGCCAGCGCGCGGGACAGCAGCTTGCCCATGCGGTCGGAGACCCGAGCACGGAACCGCGGGTTCGAGGCTTCGTCGGCCAACCTCACGAGGACCCGCTCCTTGATCTCGGCCAGCGCATCCTTGCCGAGCCCGGCGCTCGCCAGGCGCGGCGGAGGCGGCGGATCGAGCTCCGGCAGCGCGAGGCAGGCGGCGTGGAGCGACTGCGCGAGCGCCCACGTGTCCCAGGTGGGGGCGGGATGCTGGCGGGCCTCCGGAGGCGTCCAGGCCTCGGCTCCGGCCAGGCGGGAGAGTCGCCGGAAGTGCGGCCGCACCGACGGCGGAAGCGCATCGGCCAGCACGACCGATCCCGAGGCATCGAAGAAGATGTTCGACGGCCGCAGGTTGCCGTGGACCCGCTCGGCCTCGCGCACCCGCCGCGCGACCTCGAGCACGATCTCCAGCACCTGCTCGAGGCTCGTACGGGAGGCCAGCTTGGCCTGCAGGGAGGTCGGAAACCGCGGCAGCACGAGGCCCGTCCGGCCCTCGCCGAGGTCGATGGTCGCGAGCAGCGTGGGCTGGGGGAACGGCGCCCGACCCGCCAGCTGCTCGGCCTGCTCGCGCGCGGCCGCGGTGCACGCGCGCGCCAGCTCCGAAGGATCTCCGGCGTCAGCCGGAAACTCGCCAGCCGTCAGCGGCTCCTTGAGGACTGCTTCGTGGCCTTCGGCATCGCGCAGGAGGCGGGAGCGACCCCAGAGCCCCCGACCCAGCGAGTTCGCCAGGGTCCAGGACCGGCCGGTGCTGTCGGTGAGGGGTCGGGTGGTCAAGCTGTGCGGGGGGGAGGGAGCGGGAGAGAGGCTCGTAGCGCACGGTGGGGCTAGCGTAAAGAGGCTCGCTTCGCCAATTGTACGACGGCCTGGGCCGTGAGGTCGGGATTCGCCCCGTTCAGCTGGACGTGGACGGGCGACTCCGCGGCCAGGACGATGGCTCCAGGCTGGTCGTCCAGGCGCTCGACCGCCCGGTCGTGCAGCTCTGCGGGCACCACCGGGTCCTCGACCGAGTAGGCGTAGACGACGTGCTCGGGCAGCCACGGAGCCTCGTGGACAGCTCCTCGCGCAATCCCGGCTGGCGGGTCCCGGAAGATCCGCGCGAGGCCTTGTCGCTCGGCGGCCGCCGCCACTGGCGCGTCGAGGTAGATCTGCAGGTCGTCGGGGCTGCTGTCGAGGAGGATCGCGGGTGGTCGCGCGCCGCCTGCGACGACCTCCAGCACCCCCCGGCCCCCTGAGCCGAGCCCTACGAGGAAGACCCGATCGGGGTCGACCGCGAACGGCAGCGAGAGCCCCACGAGGTCGGCGAAGTCTTCGTCGAGCAAGGCCTCGACGGCCCACTCCGCGACGGTGCGCCCCTCCCGTCGGAAGAAGTCGGCCTCGACCACGCTGTCGCTGCCGCCGCTGCGTGCCCCCCAGAGATCGCCCCAGCAGTTCGCGGGAAGCAGCATGGCGATCCCCTCGTCGGCCAGGGCCGCAGGAAGTGCGCCGGTCTGGCGCTCCCGCGCATCGAGGATGGGGTGCATGCCGAGCGTGGCGTAGACCTGCCGCAGCGCCCAGGCGAGCGACAGGCGCGGGGGGGCCGCGAAGTGGGGCCCGGCCAGGGGGGCCGCCGGATCCGGATCGAGCACGTAGTCGAACGCGCCGGCGTGGAAGAGGACCGCCACGGCGCGCGGCTCCGGGGATGCCTCGGGGTAGACGAGCGTGAGGCGCGTGAGCGCGCCGTCGGGACAGCGCAGATCGACCTCGGTGTCGCGCACGAGCCAGCCCTCGGGCCCGCTCGCCTCGGGTGTGAACCGGCGCGCGTCGTCGGGGATGGGGAGCGGGTCGTCGACGAAGCACCCACTCCACCAGAGGGTCGACAAGGCGATCAGGGCCCGGGCCATGCTGCTCCCTTGAAGCCCGTCCGGGGTCGGCGCGCGGGCCTGCTTGGATACCGACTACCCTAGGTGGTATTCCCTCCGGGAGGTACCTACCGAATGCTGACCGGGCTCTACATCTTCCTCGAAGAGGACTTCGACGCCCCCCTCTACGCAGAGCCCGATCCTGGCGAGCTCGACGAGGGCCTGTGGGAGGCCGTCTGTGATGTGGTGCACGAGGCCCTCGACGGCGACGGAGACCTGGACGGGAGCGTGAGCGCGGGGGAGCACCTCGTGGCCTGGCGCACGCGGCTGTCCACGGGGGTCTCCTTCGTGGTCGTCGCCCGGCAGGTGCGCGTGGGTCACCTCCTGGCGTACCTCACGCTGCTCGCGCAGAGGTACGCCGATGAGATCGAGGATCCGCGGGAGCCCGAGCCGGGGGGCGTCGAGGATGTGGTCGCAGACGTCATCCCCCCGTGGGAGGACGCGGTAGACGAGTGACCTCGGGCGGCGACTCATGGAGCCGCGAGGCCGCCTTCGGCGAAGTCGAGGACGAGCTCGAAGGTGGCGGCGTTCTCGCGGGTGCCGCTCCAGCCGACGCTGCCGGACAGACCGGCCCCCCGAGGCGGGAGCAGGTCGTACGCGAGTGCGACCTGCGCCACGACCTCGTCCCAGGCGGCCAGTGGCACGTCTGTGGGCGGCAGCTCGGCTCCGTCGAGCGGTGCGTCGAGGATGAACCGGGTGAGACCGTCGGGAAAGGGGATGGCCGCAGCTCGACCCACCGAGCCGAGCCTTCGTCGGGAGCCACGGTCACGACGGCTTCAGCCGGAGATCCGTCCCAGAACCGAGCGGGCAGCGCCCTCACCTCCGCGGACCGGGGAAATCGTACCTCCTCCAGCAGATCCGACGGCGTGCCCACCGGCGTGACCTCGTCGAGGTCGATGGTCTCGACCCCGACCTCCTCACACACCGGTCGCTGGACGATCCGAAAGCAGCCCGTGGCCGTGCAGCAGTGCAGCGAGGCGAGCCCCGTGGCCCACGTTCATTCGAGCTCTCCCCTCACGGAGTGCGTGAAGCCCCGCGTGATCCGGACAGTCACGGTGCGACCCACCAGGTCGAGCGACCCCGGAAAGTTCACCATGACATGTTGGCTCGTGCGGCCGCAGATCACTCCCTCGTCGTGGCGGCTCGGCCCCTCGACGAGCACGTCGGTGGCGAGCGTGCCCTCGAGGGACCGATGGAAGGCCAGCGAGAGCTCGCGCTGCCGAGCCTGGTAGGTGCTCAGCCGCTCGCTGGCCACCTCCGGGGGCACCGGGTCCCGATCCTGGAGCTTGAGCGCGGGGGTCTGGGGCCGAGGGCTGTACTTGAAGCTGAACGAGCCGACGAAGCCGACCTCGTCGAGCAAGCTCATCGTCTGCGCGAAGTCCTCGTCGGTCTCACCGGGGAATCCCACGATGATGTCGGTCGTGAACACCAGCTCGGGGCGTGCGGCGCGGAGCGCGCCCACGATCTCGAGGAACCGCTCCCGGGTGTAGAACCGCTTCATCCGGCGGAGCACCCGGTTGCTGCCCGACTGGACCGGAAGGTGCAGGTGCGCGGCGATGGCCGGCACCTCGCCGTGTGCCGCGACCACGTCGTCGCCCATGTCGCGCGGGTGGCTCGTGGTGTAGCGCACCCGGTCCACGCCCTCGACCGCGGCAACCTCGCGGAGGAGCTGCGCGAAGGTGAGCTCGCCCGGGACCTTCAGTCCGTAGGAGTTCACGTTCTGCCCGATGAGCACGATCTCGGAGATGCCCCTCTCGACCAGTCCGCGAACCTCCGCCACGATCTCCCCGTGGGGACGGGACGCCTCGGCTCCCCGCGTGGCCGGCACGATGCAGAAGGTGCACTTGTTGTCGCACCCCTTCTGGATGGTGACGAAGGCGCTGACCCCGTGCGCGGTGGGGTCGAGCTCCTGCACGAAGGGGTAGCTCTCGAGATCGAGGAAGTCGGTGTCGAGCACCCGCTCACCACCCGCCGCCTTCGCCACGAGCTCGCGCACGTGAGGCACGCCGTCCGGCCCGAAGATCAGGTCGACGTCGGGGTAGCGGGCAAGGAGCTCCTCGCCCCGCTCCTGCGCGACGCAGCCCGCGATGCCGATCAACACGGACTGGCCGCCTCGCTTGAGCCGCCGGTACTCGCCGAGCGCAGAGTGCATCTTGTCGACCGCACGCTCCCGGATCGAGCACGTGTTCACCAGGATCAGATCCGCATCCGCGGGATCTGCGGTCGACTCGTAGCCCTCGCGCTGGAGCTGGGCGTGGATCTTCCCCGTGTCGTAGACGTTCATCTGGCACCCGAGGGTGTGGATGAACACCCGACGGCGCGGGCCGGAGACGGGATTCGTGTGCGTCATCGCGCAGCCCCTAACGCGAGAGGAGTGCGAGAGGAGTGCGAGAGGAGTGCGAGAGGAGTGCGAGAGGAGTGCGAGAGGGGACGCGGAGGCTACTCGCGAGCGTAGACGGTCGTGCGGGCGAACCGCTCCTTTAGCACGACCTCCGCCGGTGCTGGGGCAGGCCCCTCCCCGGGGTCGGCGGGGGGGCTCGGCACGACCCCGGTCTTGACGACCACACGCACGTGATCGACCGGCTTGGGGTTGGGCAGGGCCGCCTTGAGGAACGCGAACGTGGCCCCCTGGGCGAGCACGTCGCCCGGACGAACCTCCTGGCGGACGGTGAGCGTGTGCCCGCCGGAGCTCCACTCGCCGATCAGGACGAGACCCTCGGGGTACGCCTCGAGGAACGACGCGCGATCGCTCGCCACGAGCACCGGCAGCTCCAGGACCACGAACGTGTCGTTGTACGAGTCCACGTAGACGGCCCACTGGTCGGTGAGGGGGGCCTTGCCGTCGGGGTACAGGTGGCTGTGGGTGGGCTTGGGGGGCTTGCGCAGCTCGGCGGCGACGAAGTCGACCATGTCCACCTCGTCGACGTCGTCGGCGATCGTTACGCCCGAGCCGGTCTCGAAGCCCCAGTCGTCGTCCGTCCTTCCCTCGATCTCGACCTTGCCGCCTTCACCACTCCCAGAGGGGGGGGCTCCCGTGGCGACGGCGAGCACGGTGAGCCAAAGTCCCACGATGCGCCTCCGACGTATACAGACGCCAGGTGCCTAATCACTTCGGGGCTCGGGCGGCAGGGTAGACTGCCCGGCGTGCTTTGCGGCCCGACCCCGGAGGGTCCGTGTCCGAACCTCATCACATCGTCGGTGTCGGCGCGTCTGCGGGCGGCCTCGAGGCCCTCGAGCGCTTCTTCGCCGAGGTGCCGCTCCGCTCCGGCACGGCCTTCGTCGTCATCCAGCATCTGTCTCCGAACTTCCGGAGCATGATGGACGAGCTGCTCGCTCGCCACACCTCGCTGCCGGTGCAGCGGGTGACCCACGGAGACCAGGTCCAGGCCGACCACGTCTACCTGATCCCCGCGGACAAGGAGATGATCCTCTCCGGGGGTCGCCTGTTCCTGTCCGAGCGCCCGCGCGGGAGCCTGCTCAATCGGCCGATCGACGTCTTCCTCCGAAGCCTGGCGCGGGAGCAGCGGGGCCGAGCGGTCGCGGTGATCCTGTCGGGCAGCGGCACCGACGGCTCCCGCGGGGCGGCCGCGGTCCAGGAGCTCGGCGGCCTCGTGATCGCGCAGTCGCCCGAGACCGCGGGCTTCGACGGCATGCCCCGGGCCGTGCTCGACTGTGGCGCGGCGGATCTGTCGGTGCCCCCGGGGGACATGCCCGGCGCCCTCGTGCGCTACGCCCACCACAACCTCGGCCGCGCGGAGCCTCACGAGACGGACGAGGACAAGATCGAGGCTGTCTTCCACCTCCTCCAGCAGGAGTTCGGGCTCGACTTCTCCCGCTACAAGCCCTCGACCGTGCATCGCCGGATTCGCCGGCGGGTGCTCCTGCAGCACGCGGACGGGCTGCAGGCCTACGTGGATCGCTTGTCGCAAGACCCCGGGGAGCTCGACCGGCTCTACCGGGATCTGCTGGTCGGCGTCACCCGGTTCTTCCGCGACGAGGAGGCCTTCGACGCGCTGGCCGAGGCAGTGGACGGAGTCGTCAAGCGGTTCGGCGGTGAGGAGGAGCTGCGGGCCTGGGTTCCTGGCTGCGCGACCGGCGAGGAGGCCTACACCGTCGCGATTCTCCTGCTCGAGGCGGTGCGCGCCGAGGGCGCGAGCGCCCGGGTCAAGGTGTTCGCGACCGACGTGCACGGCGGGGCCATCGAGGCGGCGAGCACGGGCCGCTACGCTCGCGAGCAGGTGGTCGACGTGCCGTCGGACCTGCTCGCCCGCTACTTCGACGTAGAGGGCCGGCACTACCGGGTGCGTGCCGAGCTCCGGCAGGCGGTCGTGTTCTCCCGGCACAACGTGCTCGAGGATCCCCCGTTCACGCGGCTGCACGTCGTCACCTGCCGCAACCTGCTCATCTACCTCCGTCCGGAGGCCCAGCGCAGGGTCGTCGACGTCTGCCACTTCGCCCTTCGCAAGGGTGGGCTGCTCATGCTGGGGCCGAGCGAGAACGCGGGCGCCACGCAGGACGAGCTCCAGACGCTGGACGCGCGCTGGCGCCTCTACGCGAAGAAGTTCGATCTGCCGATCGAGCGGCGCCTCCAGCGAGGCTCGCGCGCCGCGATCGGCGCGGCTCCGCCGCCGCGCGCCTCGGTCCGCAACGTCGACACCCGGCATCGCCTGCTCGACGTCTACGACGCGCTCCTCGAGGACTTCATGCCGCCGGGTCTCCTCGTCGGCCGAGACCATCGGGTCGTCCACACCTTCGGCGGAGCCAGCCGATACCTGCGGCTCGAGGACGGGCGCCTGTCCACGGACGTGCTGGATCTGGTCGATCCCGAGATCAAGCTCGCGCTCACCGGGGCGCTCCAACGGACCAAGAACGACGAGCAGCCCGTGACCTACACCGGGGTCACGACGTCGTCCGAGGAGGACGGGCGTCTGGAGCTCACCGTTCGGCCCGTCAAGGCCGCCCGGGCCGAGGAGCCCTGGCTGCTCGTGACGTTCGCACGAGCGCCGGAGCACGCGAGCGCCCCGCCGGTGGCGCCTGCGTCGGCGAGCGTGGTTCGCGCCGACGAAGCCCACGCCGAGCACGTCTCCCGGGTCGAGGCGGAGCTGCGCTACACGCGGGAGAGCCTGCAGGCCACCATCGAGGAGCTCGAGACGAGCAACGAGGAGCTCCAGGCGACCAACGAGGAGATGGTCGCGTCCAACGAAGAGCTGCACAGCACCAACGAGGAGCTGCAGTCGGTCAACGAGGAGCTCTACAGCGTCAACCGCGAGTACCAGCAGAAGATCACGGATCTCGCCGAGCTCACCCACGACATGGAGCATCTGCTCCAGTCGATCGACGTCGCCACCCTGTTCATGGACCGCCGGCTCACGATCCGCAAGGTCACGCCCCGCGTCTCCGAGTACTTCAACCTCCAGGCGGACGACGTCGGGCGCAGCGTCGAGTCGTTCACCCACTCGCTCGACTACCCCGAGCTGCTCGACGACCTGACGGCGGTGGCGGACGACGCGGGGGTCCGCGCGCGGGAGGTCCGCAGCGACGACGGCGCGTGGCTGCAGGCCCGGCTGCTGCCCTACCGCGGCGAGGACGGCGAGGCGGGCGGGGTCGTCCTCACCCTGATCGAGATCACCGCCCTGAAGGAGGCGCAGGCCCGCGCCGAGGGCGAGGTCCGGCGACGGGACGACTTCCTCGCCATGCTCTCGCACGAGCTGCGCA
>CAYMSU010000132.1:8829-13548 GCA_964393165.1 uncultured Enterobacteriaceae bacterium | reverse complement strand
GGAGGCGGAGGCGGTGTAGAGCCGCCATCAATCACGGTGACAAGGACCTCATACCCCACCGTGTGGCCGCTGTCCCTCGACGGCGCGCGGGGCCAGCCCTACCCGATGGATCCGGCGGTCCTCCAGGCCATCCGGCGCCAGCGCAATGAGGCGTTCGACCCCGCGAGGAGGTTCGGGCAGGTGTTCGCCCACGCCCCCCGCCTGATCGAGTGGAAGGACCTGCGGGGCACGCCCCAGGAGCGCATCGAGGGCCTCGACCTGATCACCAAGCTGATGGTCGCGGCCGACACCCCGATCACGCCCTTGGCGGACTACGGGCTCGAGAGCTCCCCGGCGGGTCGTCAGGTGCGCGAGGTGTTCCCCGAGTACGCGACCGACCCTCTCGATGCTCAGGCTGCGCTGGCCTTCCTCCTGCTGAAGTACCGGGTCAGCGTGTCGGTCACGCTCGGCCCGAGCTTCGACTTCGTCTACGGCGAGGGCGAGGGCGACAGCTCGGGGGGCGGGCTGCCGCTGAACAGCGTGCGGAACCCGCCGCTCGCCTTCGACGTGAGCCATCAGGGCCACCGGGCGGGCCAGGCGGTCGTGTGGAACCGCCTGTACCGGGTGGTCGACGGGCTGATCGCCCTGCTCTCGGCCGAGGACTTCGGCGACGGCACGTCGCTGTGGGATCGCACGATGATCTACGTGGCGAGCGACTTCGGGCGGGAGAAGCACCGGCCATCCGGCGCCCCCGACTGGGGCACGGGCCACCACCTCAACAACGGGGTGATGACGTTCAGCCCGCTCGTGCCCGGCGACACCCTGCTCGGCGGCGTCGATCCCGACACCGGCTACACCTACGGCTTCGACCCGCAGACGGGCAGCCCCGAGCCCGGGCGCGAGATGGCGGAGGCGGAGGTCTTCGCGGGCCTGCTCGGCGCCCTCGGCATCGACACCAGCGGCAGCGGGCTTCCCGACGTGCCGGCGATGCGGAGGTCCTGATGCAGGCAGCCACGAGCTGGCTTCGCGTGCCCGTGCTCCTGGCGCTGTCGGCCTGCGCCGTCGACCGCGACGCCGACGGCTTCGTCGCCGCCGAGGACTGCAACGACGACGATCCGACGGTCCACCCGGGGGCTCCCGAGCTCGAGGGCGACGGCATCGACGCCGACTGCGACGGAACGGATCCCGACCACCGGTTCCTCGGGCCGTGGACGCTGACCGGGTACGGCGCCTCGGTCGGCGGCTACGATGTGTTCGGCGACGTGCCGGCGTCCGGGGGCTTCGAGATCCGCGACGACCTCACGGCATCGCTCGAGATCGTGTTCCTCGCCTACGGCGCGCTCGAGCTGCCGCTGCTGCTCGAGGGCTTCGCGAACCCCCTGCCCGGCGAGGGCGGGTTCAACCTGGACCTCGACGGCATGCTCGACGAGGGCGGGCCCGCGGAGGGCCCCTCGACGGCCGATCTCGACTGTGCGCAGGAGAACGACGAGGCCTTCTGCTCGGGCGCGCTGCTGCTGCTCGGGTACAACGTCGAGGCCGAGCTGGACATCGTGCAGGGAGGCGGCTGAGCGGTCCTGCGTCGACAGCGGCCGCGGTGTAGGCATACGGCTAGCCCGAGGGCCTGCGGCGGCCCCCGAAGGTCCCCGACGACAACCCGATGGGCACCGCCAAGGTCGCGCTCGGCCGCGCGCTGTTCCTCGACCCCCGGATGTCCGCCGACGGGTCGCGCAGCTGCGCCTCGTGCCACGTCGACGAGCGGGGCGGGGCCGACGGGCGCCGCACCGCCCTGGGCGCCGGGGATCAGCCCCTCGCCCGCAACACGCCGACCATCTGGAACGTGGCCTACCACCGCACGTGGAGCTGGGACGGACGCGCCGGCTCCCTCGAGGAGCAGGTGCTCGACATGTGGCAGGGGCCCGCCATGGGGGTGGGCGACGGCCTCGCCGCCAAGGCCGCCGAGATCGGGGTCCTGCCCGAGTACGGCCCGCAGCTCGGCGCGGCCTTCGGCCTCACCGCGGGCGACCCGGTGACCCCTCACCACGTCGCCAAGGCCATTGCCGCCTTCGAGCGCACGCTGCTCTGCGGGGATCCGAGCGCGCCGCAGAGCGAGGCCGCCGCCCGCGGGCAGGCCCTGTTCGGCGGCAAGGGCCGGTGCGTCGCCTGCCATGCGCCGCCCACCTACACGGACTCCCGCTACCACAACCTCGGGCTGAACCACGACGCCGAGGGCAAGCTGATCGAGGGTGCAGACCTCGGTCGGGGCGCGATCACGGGCCACGAGGAAGACAACCACGCGTTCCGCACTCCGGCGCTGCGAGACGTGGCCCGCACCGCGCCCTACTTCCACGACGGGCGCGAGCCCTCGCTCCGGGCCGCCGTCCGGTACATGGCGGGCGGCGGCAACGCCCAGGCCCCCGGTCGCGACCCCCTCCTGCAGGCCCCGACCTCGCTGACCGAGGCCGAGATCGACGACCTCGTCGCGTTCCTCGAGTGGCTGGTGTGCGACGAGCAGATCGAGGGGAGCGACGACGTGAAGCCCGTCCCGATCGAGGCCGGGGCACGGTAGGGTAGCCGCATGTGGGTCGTCGCCGTCCTCGCGAGCGGGTGCATGCCAGACCCGGGGCCCCCGGAGTCGCGCGGGCGATGCCCCGAGGACCTGCCCTGCGTCGACGTCGCGCGGGTCACCCCGGCGTGGCGGGCGTCCGCCGGCCGCGCGATCGTCGGCGTGCACGTCGGCGACCTGAACGGCGACGGGCTCCTCGACGCGGCCGTGGACCTCCGCGGGGAGGCCGCAGGCCAGGGCCGCGCCTCGGTCGTGTTCGGCCCGCTGGGCGCCCGGGCAGGCCTCCGCCTCCCCGACGACGAGGACGCCGGCTACGCGGGCCACGCGGTGCTGGTCGGGGACCTGACCGGGGACGGGCAGGCGGACCTGGTGATCGGGCAGGACGGGGGGCCTGACGCCCTCGACCTGCAGCTGGCGGTGGTCGCAGGCCCGCTGCCCGCGTCGGGTGCGCCCGTCGGGCTGCCCCCGGGCGGCGACCTCCGCACGCTTCGGCGGGGCAGCCTGGTCACCCGGGTGTCGTTTCACACCGACCCCGAGGCCTGGCTGGGCCCGTACACGACCTGGGAGCGGTCGGCGAGCCTGCGGTTCCGGGCGCCCCCGTGTCAGACGGAGCGCCTGACCGCCGGGTGGCTGCCCGACCTCGACGGCGACGGCGCGCCCGAGCTGTACGTGGGCGCCCACCGGCCGGACTGCTGGCTGTGGATCGTCGACGGGGGCCTGCGCGGCGAGATCATCGTCGACGAGGAGGCCGATCCGGTGCCCTGGCCCGGTCAGGTGCCGCGCCGCATGGGCGATCTCGACGGAGACCAGCAGGACGACTTCGAGGTCGGCGGCGCCTACGTGGCGGGCCCGCTTCAGCGTGGCGCGACCCCTCCGAAGGCGCTGGTCGCGTCCGCCGTGCCCCTGGAGCCGCTGCTCGTGGACCTGGACGGCGACGGCCGCGACGACGTCCGGACGGCGGTGGAGGAGGCGCGGCCGCGCGGCGATGCCCCTGCCAGCACGTGGGGGCCGATCCCCGCCCGGCGGTGGGCCTACCTCACCGATGTCGTGCAGCGCGGGCCGCTGTCCGCCTCGTCGGCGGAGCGGGCGCGGCTCCACCTCGTGCTCGACGACGACCTCGAGGCCCTCCACGTGCCCGGCGAGGCGGGCGGCCCGCTGCTGCTCGCCTACCGCCGGGGCGGCTCGGGGGTGACGGTCCTGCCCCTCGGCCTGCCGCCGGCTCGGAGGCCGCGATGATCGTCGCTGTCGGCGTCACCGCCGCGCTCGCGGTCCCTCCCGTAGGCCAGGCGGAGGTCGTGTTCGACTACGCGGCGCGGATCGGCCCGGCGGCGACGGCCCTCGACGCGTCGCTCGTGGTCGCTGGCGGGGAGGTCTGGATCGCCGTGGAGTGGTCGCCGGACGCCGCCGACCCTGCTCTGCCGGGCGTCGACCTGTTCCACGCAGGCCCCGCGGGGCCCGCGCGGCGCACCCTGCTCACGCGAGGCGAGCCGTCGCTGGCCCGCCACTACCCGTCGATCGCGACCGACCGGGCATCCGCCGAGGTCCACGTGACCGCCAAGCAGGATCTGGCGCCTGGCGAGTCCGACGCCGCCGAGATCGTGTTCTTCGCGGTGGACCGGGACGCGGTCGCGACCGCCCCGGTGCGGGAGATGCGACTCCCCGAGGACCAGCTCGGCGCGCAGCACCACGGGATGGTGCACCTGGTGCAGGCCGGGGGCGCGGTCTACGGCTGCTGGACCCGCACCGCCGGCGACGAGGTCGACGACCTGTGGTCGAAGGCGATCCCGGAGGGCGGGGACTGGTCGGAGGGCCCGCTGCAGCCGGTGGCGGCCACCGCGGAGACCGACGACCACTGCGAGCAGGTCATCGTGCCCGACGGGCGGCGGCTCACCGTGTACCACTCGGTGGCCGACGGCACTCACGACGTGTGGCTGGGGATCGACGCCTTCACCGAGGAGCGGTGGACCTCCCCGCAGGCGCTCCGGCTGCCCCTGGAGGGCCTGCAGGGCATCAACTTCCCGTCGATCGCGGCGGGCGAGGCCGGCGACGTGATCCCGCTCACGGTGGTGGCCCAGGGCCGTCGGGCGCCCACGCTGGCGCTGTGGACCTGCGACCTCGGGCCGTCGGCGTGCGACACCGCCGCGGCCTGGGGGGAGGCGGCGCTGTGGCCAGGCCTC
>CAYMSU010000132.1:0-8819 GCA_964393165.1 uncultured Enterobacteriaceae bacterium | reverse complement strand
CAGGCCTCGCGGCCAAGATCGAGCGGCCCGAGGCGGTGGCGGCCGGCGAGGATCGCTTCGTGATCGTCGAGGCGGTGGACGGCCGGGCCCGGATGGCGCTGCTCGCCCAGTGCGCCGGCGAAGACGGGTTCACGCTCCGTGGCCGGCTCGCGGGCCGCGGCAACGCCGACTGCGCGTGGTCGGCGGACGGCCTCGCGGGCACCCCGGCGCCGCAGGTGGCCTACGATCCGTCGACCGACGAGGTCCACGCGAGCCTGGTCTGCGCGCCCGAGGGGCCGCCCCCCCAGCGCTGGGTGCCGGTGCACTGGACGATGGCCCGCACCGACGTGTGCCGCTGACGGCCGTTGCCCGAGCGGTGCCCGTCACACCACCCGCGAGGCGGAGGATCCGCCCGGCGGGGGCTCGAGGCCGTTGCCGTGGTCGGGCCCCCACTTGCCCTGCGCGATGAGGGGAGCCGGACCGTCGTGCGTGGTCTCCCATCGGAAGTAGTAGAACCACCCGCCGATCGCGAGCGCGGACAGCACGTGCCACACCGCGTGGCCGGTGAACCCCTCGGTCGGCTCCTTGCAGAGGAAGCCCCCGGTGTGGGCCCCGATCCACACGAACAGCGCGACCGCGAAGAGCCCGAGCGGAACGAGCACCGCCGTGGTGCTGCGCATGGGCACCGTCTCGATGCTCCGATACTTCCGGTTGCGGTGGAACCACCGGCTCACCCAGTTGTTTCCTGGGTTCTCGTAGCCGATCAGGCGCAGGTAGCTCCGACGGTACGCGGCCCAGGCCCAGACGTCCGCCACCGCCATCGCCACGCAGGTGAGGAGGAACAGGAACGGCGCGTAGCCGCGGGCCACCGGGATCTGCCCGATCAGCGCGTTGAGCCCGGTGAGCAGGAGCACCGTGAGCCCGAACGCGAGGCTCCAGCGCAGCGGCCGCTGCCAGGGCGGCGTGGTGTCTTCGCTGCGCGCCTGGTGCAGGGTGCCGCTGATCCGGGAGATGTCGTACCAGAACACGAAGGCCGTGAAGAGGATCATCGACATGTTGTCGAGCACGCTTCCCCACTCGGTCATCGACGCGTGGAAGAACATCGAGCCCGGCCCCATGAACGACACCACGGTGCCGAACACGGCCGCGAACCAGCCTCCGTTGGCCATCGGGTTCACGTAGCCGCGGGGATGCGCGCCCCGGCGCCGGTCGAGGCCGACCTGCAGGAGGATCAGGGAGCCGACCACGATGAACGCCAGGTTGGACCACGTGCTCCAGGGCTGCTCGATGGCCTTGCCCGAGAGCTTCTCGCAGTAGCAGGTGTCGATGCTGCCATCGACGCAGTTGTCAGGCGCCCCCGGCCACCCGGCGACGCCGAGCCCGACGATGACCCCGACGACCACGAGGGTGAATACCGTGTTCCCGAGCAGCGGCCCCCAGGTCTGCCAGAACCCGCGTTTGTCCGTCGTCGTCATCCCCCCCCCGGTCGCAGCGGGAGGATAGCCGAGCGCCCCGCGGAGGCCACCTGGACGGGGGATCGCGAGTCGCGAGGGGGCTCTCGGCGCCGATCACACGCTGACACCTTCGATGAGCCTGGTGCGAAACGCCTGCACTGCGACGAGGCGCTCCTCGACGAGGTTCTCCTGGTGGCGGTAGGTCATCTCCTGCCCCATCGGCACGAGCCACGAGACCGCGTGGGCGCGCACGCGCTTCCGTAGCGCGAGGAGCTCCTCGATCACCTGATCCAGGGCGCCGAGATCGCGGTCTCGATAGGCCGCGGGGGACAGCTCCGCGATCACCTCCGGCACCGACGTGCCGAGCATGCTCTGCAAGCGCTGCTCGAGTCCCGTGCGCAGGGTGTCGATGCGCCACAGCCGGAACTGGTGCCCCAGCGTCATCACGTTCATTCCGATCGACAGGACCATCGCGAGCTGGATCAGGTTCGCGAGAGGCAGCACGTTCGCGAGCCACGGCACGTAGCGGTCGAGGATCTCCGGCCCTCCATTGCGGAAGTAGCTCTGAGCCGCCTCGTTCTCCGGCAGCCCCGTCTCGTTCGGCTCGGTGAGGTTGTGGCGCACCAGATCGGGGTGCACCGTCTCCAGCAGCGACAACAGGCCCATGTTCTGGGTGCGTGACGCACAGCCGTTGCCCAGCACGAGCGTGTCGACGACGAGGAGGTACCGCGGATCCGGAGGAAGAACGAGGAAGGGGTCGTAGTAGCCTGCCGGCATGACCTCCGCGCGCACGATCGGCAGGTGCTCGGCGATGGAGCGGGCGTGCTCGAAGCTCGCGATCTGCAGGCCGTGCTCACGGACGGCCCGGTCCACGAAGTCGGCGTGGGGCGCGATCACGAACACCCCCAGCTCGAGCTCCCGTGCCTCGAGCTTGGCCATCTGTTCGGAGATGCCCAGGTGCTGCAGGGTCACGTCGAGATCGCGGAACCCCCGAGACGCGAAGAGCTGCTCGGCGAGCAGCGCCGTGCCACTCCCCTCGGGCCCGATCCCGACGGTCTTGCCCTGCAGATCCGCCACCATCCGGATCTCGGCGGCGCGCTGCCCGAGGAACAGGACGGACTCGGCGACGGGCAGCCGCGCCACGAGCTCGACGGGGCCGTCGTCGGGCCAGGGCAGCCCGTCCTGTGCGAGCGCGAACGACACATCGCACCCCTGCGCGGCGGAGACGAGCCGGTCCAGGTTGTCGAGCGAGCCGTCGGTGGCGCGATTGTCGATGCGCCCTCGCTGCTCCGCGGCTTCCTCGGCGAGGCGCTCGACGAGCGCGTGGTAGTTGCCCTCGGGCGAGCCGGACAGCACGCCCACCTTGAGATGCGACAGGTCGGGATCGAGGTCGAGCATCGCGAACGCGACGGTGAGCCCGGCCACCACCCCCAGGATGACCAGGAGCCGAAACCACAGTCCGCTGATGAAGGACCTCTTGCGCGCGCCAGCCATGCCATCCTCCGGGCGAGCCGGAGCCTACCGCACCTCGTCGAGCTGAAGGCGAACGAGGACGAGCCCGGAGAGCACGTCGCTGATGGGGACCACCCCGCTCGGCAGCCACGGGTAGATCGCCCAGGCGCCCACGAGCAGCCGGCTGTCGTCGGCCGGGTACACGTCGAAGAAGGCGACCTCCTCGAGCCTGCCGCGGTGGGCCCGCGACGTGTCGAGGATCCGCAATCCCGCGGTGTAGTTGGCCTGGTACGCGCGATCTCCGCGCACGTAGATCTGGTGGTCGACCGAGGCGGTGGCCGCTTGATGCTCGCCGATCAGCGAGAGCGCGCGGAGGTCGGAGACGTCGACCATCAGGGTGCGGGTGCGCACGCCGTAGGTGAGCTCGTCCCCCTCGTCGCCGAGCAGCAGCGTGCGGTGGTCGGCGGTGAGCCAGCCCTGGTGAGCGAACGAGCTGGGGGCGAGCCCCTGGGCGGCGGCCGCGGCGCCGTAGTCGAGCGCCTGGATCACGACGGGCGCATCCACGTCGGTGGCGTCGACGACGAACAGCTCCCGTCCCCACCCGTTCGCGGCAAAGCAGAGCGTCTGCCCCTGGAAGGCGCGATCCGGACCCCGGTAGCGCACGCACTGGGCGTCGTGCGTCTCCCCGAGAGCCGCCACACACGCGCCCGCACGTGGGGCCGCGGGATCCGCGAGGCCGTACAGCTGCAGCCCCCCGCAGGGATCCGCGCCGCTCACGGCCAGGATCCCCGCCTCGGGGGCCACCGACAGGGTGTGGGAGCTGCCGATGTCGTCGACCACGTGGGTGGGCTCGAGGGTGGCCGGCGGTCCGGCGGTGAGCGGCAGCGACGCGAGATCCACCACCTGGATGCCGTGCCCCTCGGCCTCGCTGCCGACGTACGCGTAGTGCCCGAAGGTCTCGACGTCGCGCCAGACCGAGGGCTCCCCCCGAGACGGCAGGAACCCGACGGCGAGCGGGCACGAGGGGTGGCTGACGTCGTAGAACCCGGTGCCGTGGCTGGTGGCGAGCAGCGCGATCTCCCGCCCGGTCTGCGGATCCGCCCACCCCCACACGTCGCTCACGGTGAGCGCGCCCAGCTCGGAGGCGGGGGCCCGAGCCACGAGGTCGACCCCGCGGCACGGGAACTCCCCCGCGAAGCCGTCGAGGCAGGGAGCGGGAGCGGCCTCGCAGCTGCAGGCGTCGCCGAAGCCGTCCCCGTCGACATCGGCCTGCCCCGGGTTGGGCACGAACGGACAGTTGTCGGCCGCGTCGAGGACGTCGTCGCGATCGGTGTCGCGCAGGTCCGCCTCCTCGGGCGACGATGCGCAGCCGCCGCCGAGCAGGATCGTCACCGCTGCCAGGCCCCGCGCTCGCCGCATCCACCCTCCGTCGTGGACGATTACCATAGGTCGTTCGCCCGCCACTCGCGCGCCGCCGCCGGGAGTCCCCATGCACCTCGCCCGCTTCCCCCGCCGACGGTACACGCCGTTCGTCACCGAGCTTCGCCCGCTTCCGCGGCTCACCCGCCATCTCGGGGGCGCCGAGCTCTGGATCAAGCGCGACGACCAGCTCGGGCTGGCGGGTGGCGGCAACAAGACGCGCAAGCTCGAGTTCCTCGTGGCCCACGCGCTCGAGCTCGGCTGTGACACGCTGGTGACCACCGGCGCGGTGCAGAGCAACCACTGCCGGCTCACGCTGGCGGCGGCGCGCCGGGAGGGGCTGCAGTGCCACCTCATCCTCGTCGAGCAGGTGCCCGGCTCCTACGACGCCCATGCCGGCGGCAACCACTTCCTGTACCAGCTGCTCGGCGCCGACGGGATCACGCTGGTCCAGGACGGTCGGCCGGGTCCGGTCGTGATGGCGGAGGTCGAGGAGGCGCTGCGCGAGGAGGGGGCGAGGCCCTACGTGATCCCCGGCGGGGGGTCGAGCCCGCGCGGCGCCCTGGGCTACGCGAGCTGCGCGTTCGAGCTGCTCCAGCAGACGTTCGACCACGGGCTCCAGATCGACGGCGTGGTGTGCGCGTCGGGCACGGGAGGCACCCATGCGGGCCTGCTCACCGGGCTGATCGGCTCGGGCAGCGGCATCCCCGTCACCGGGATCAGCGTCGAGCGGGCCACGAGCGAGCAGGCGCCCCGGGTCCTCGAGCTCGCGGAGTCCACCGCGGACCTGCTCGACGTGGCCCCTCCGTTCGACTCCGACGTAGAGGTCCTCGACGGCTACATCGGCGACGGCTACTCGCTGCCCACCGAGGAGATGCGCGAGGCGGTGCAGCTGTTCGCCCGCCAGGAGGGCGTGCTCCTCGACCCGGTCTACACCGGCAAGGCAGCCGCGGGCTTGATCGACCAGATCCGCCGGGGGCGGTGGGGTCGGGATCGGCGGGTCGTGCTCCTGCACACGGGAGGGGGCCCGTCGCTGTTTCACTACCGCCGCGACGTGCTGTGACGCGAACGCGTGCTACGCTGTGAATCCGGATCCGGACCGCGTCAGGAGGCCCCGTGAGCGAGCCCGACAAGCCCTCGCCGACCCCACCGGAGGTCGACGTCCCGGCCGACGTAGACCTCGAGGCCATCGCCAAGCAGATGGCGGACCTCGAGGAGGCCGAGCGACAGATCCACACCGAGAGCTCGGCGTCGATCGCCGCCTGGCTCGTCAAGAACTACCGCATGGCGATGGCCGAGGCCTCGCGCATCGCCCCCGTGATCCAGCACATGCTGATGTCGATCGGCCTCGGCTAGGGGCGCCCCGTGGATGCTGCCGCTCTCGTCCAGGCGATCGCGGCCGAGCTTCGCGACAATCCGCCGACCATCGGAATCATCGGGCTGTCCGGGGTCGGTAAGTCGTCGACCATCAACGCGATGTTCGGCACCGATCTGCCGGTGTCGGCCACCACGCGTGGGACCACGCGGTTCATCGAGAGCCGCATCCGCACGCCCGACCGTGAGGTCTTCGGCGTCACCCTCGAGCCTGCCATCCACGTGCTCGACGCCCCCGGCCTCGGAGAGGACACCGACCTCGACGAGAAGTACAAGCGGCACTACCGCCGCCACCTCCGCAAGTGCGATGCCGTCATCTGGGTGATCGCGGCGCGAAACCGCGCACTCGCCCTCGACCAGCAGTACCTCAAGTCGCTCCGCAACCACCTGCCGACCCTCGTGCTGGGCATCAACCAGATCGACCTCGTCGACCCGATCGACTGGAACGAGGGCTCGAACATGCCGAGCGGCGCCCAACAGGAGGCCATTGCGCGGATCGTCGAGGACCGCCGCGAGAAGCTGGCGCGCTTCTTCAACAAGCCACTCGACGCGGTCGCCTACAGCGCCGAGCGGTACTTCGGACTCCACGACCTGTTCTTGCGCTGCATCCACAACGTGCCCCAGGAGCGTCGCTGGATGTTCGAGGTCGTCCGCGCCTTCTCTGCCGAGGACTGGCTCGCGAGAGCCCGCGGCCTCACCGACGATCAGCGGGCGAGCATCGTGGAGCGCTTTCGGCGCAAGACGGATCGCCCGGCCGGGCTCGAGGCGCTGCTCGAGAAGGCGCTCGCCTCGCGCTGAGCCCGCCGCCGCAGCCCCGCACTGGTGTGGTGCCGCTCCCAGGCTTCGCCCCGGCCGGACTCGTCGCTACGCTTGACGGGTGTGCGGGTCCTACGCCCGTCTTCCCCGGGAGCCACTGTGCATGCCGATCTTGCCACCGTGCGCGAGGCGCTGCGCGTGGCCTACCGGCGCGGCGATCTCACGCCCCGCTTCCTCCTCACCGCAGGCGCCGCGGCCCTCGCGTGGTCCGCGCTCTACCTGCTCGTGCGCACGAGTCAGGCCCTCGACCGGTGGATCACCCCGCAGGTCGCGGAGGCGTCGATCCCCGCGCCGATCTTCATCGTCGCGAACCCCCGGAGCGGCACCACGTTCCTGCACCGCCTGATGAGCCGGGATCCCCAGTTCTCGAGCCTTCAGCTGTACGAGACGCTGCTGCCGTCGACCGTGCTCATGAGGGCGGTTCGCCTGCTGGGACGCATGGATCGCAGGGTCGGGCACCCGCTGGGACGGCTCGTGAGACGCGGCGAGGAGCTGCTCTTCGGAGGGTGGAGGGGCATCCATCGGGTGTCCTTCACGCAGCCCGAGGAGGACGAGATGCTCTTCGTCTATGCCCTGCGGTCGCCGGCGCTCCTGATGGTCCACCCGGCCTTCCTCGACGTACCCGGCGTGCGGGAGCCCGACGCGCTCCCCCCCCGCGACCGGGATCAGCTGGAGGCCGACCTGGCGGGGGTGCTCCAGCGTCACGCGTGGGCCAGCGAGGGGGGCCGCCTGCTGGCCAAGAACGCGCTGGCCGCCGGCCGCCTCGGCCTCTACCGGGCGGTCGCACCCGACCTGCGCGTGGTGCTGCTGATCCGTCACCCCTACGAGGCCATCCCCTCGATGGTGAGCATGTTCTCGCGCCCCTGGCGCCTGTTCAACCCCGCGTGGGCGCGCGACCCGCGCGCGCTCGCCGAGATCGCGCAGCTCGGCTGTGACTACTACCGGGCGCTGGACCGGTTCGCCGAGCAGCTCCCTCCGGAGCAGCTGATCGAGGTCGCCTACGAGGACCTCGTGAGCGACCCCAAGGGCACCGTGTGCAGGATCTACGAGCACTTCGGCCTCGAGCTCACCCCCGCGTTCGCGGCCGAGCTCGACGCCGCCGCCGCGCGGGCCGCGTCGTACTCGAGCCCCCATCGCTACGATCTCGGCGCGATGGGCCTGTCCCGCGAGTGGATTCACGAGCGACTCACCGACGTGTTCGCCAGGAGGGGGTTCGCGACCTGAGGCTGGGGGTGGCTCCGGGTGGATATGACTTTCCGGAGCCCTGCTCGTCTGACCCTGGAGCTTCGTGCACGCCGAGCCGATCGCCCTCAACCCGTTCTACGTCCTCGAGCTCCGGCCCGACGCGTCCCCGGTCGAGGTGGAGCGGCAGGGCCAGAAGCTGCTCGCCATGCTGGAGGTCGGCCTCGCCACGGCGGCGACCTACCCCACGCCGCTCGGGGGCATGCCGCGCGACGCCGACCTCGTCCGTCGCGCGCTCGACGAGCTCCGCGACCCCGCGCGGCGCGCGGTGCACGAGGTGTGGGCGGCCCTCGATCCGTCCGTCGAGGCCGCGCTCGACCGAGATCGCAGCACCGCGGACGAGCCACCGCGGTGGGCCGGCGCGATGGCGGCCTTCGGCTGGAGCCAGTAATGCCCGTCGCAATCGTGATCCTGTTCTTGGCGGTCGGGTGGGCGGTGGCCTCCGGCCTGGGCCCGGACGAGAAGCGCCGGCCCACCCCTCCCGGGCGCGGGGTCCCCTGGTTCGGGGCGCTCTTCGGCCTGCTCGTGATCGCGGGATTCGGCGTGCGCCTGCTCGGCGCCGGCGCCCTGGTGCCGCTCCTCGCCGTGGCCGTGGGGGCGTTCGCGATGTGGCCGGTGGCCCGGTACGTCCTGGTCCCTCTCGGCTGGGTGCAGGCCGCGTACCACTGCACGCGCTACGGGCCACTGCCCTGGACGCGCGACGCGCTGGGCGGGGCCCTGTTCACCGGCGCCTGGGCGCTCGTCCACCAGCCGGCGCCTCGCAAGCGCGACCATCGCTACCTGCGCGAGCGGCTCGCGCACCGTCCCCGGCTGACCGCAGCCGACCTCGGAACCTACGCGCTGCTCGCCCAGGCCCGCGGAGACCTGGCCGAGGCGCGGGCGTTCTTCGAGGCGGTGCTGTGGTTCGACACCAGCGTGCGCGACGCCGTCCTCGCGCGCCGCGCAGTGGACTGGCTCGCCAGCGAGGCCGCGACGCGCGGCGACTGGCGGGCGGTCGTCCGCCACACCAGCGGCACGCTGCTCACGGGGCGGTCCCGGGTGCTCGCGGGCATCGCGCGGGCCCTCCTCGGCCATCCCGAGGCC
>CAYMSU010000131.1:0-13654 GCA_964393165.1 uncultured Enterobacteriaceae bacterium | reverse complement strand
GGAGGCTCCGCCCCCCCCCGATCCGCCCACCAGGGGCAGGAACGAAGCGACGTAGCTCCCGTTGCCTCCTGTGGTTTGGCCGGTCCTCGACGCGCCGCCGCCGGGGCCCGCCCCGGCCTCGGACCGGTTGTCCGGGAACTGCGAGAGCTGGATGCCGTTGCCGCCGCGGAAGCCTCCCGGTCCGCCGGGCCGACCCCGGCCGAAGACGTTGGGGCTGGCGGCCCCGCCCGTCGCTCCGTTGACGCTGAGGGTACTGCCGGCGTCGATGCGGATGTCGCCCACCGAGAGCAGCGTCACCGGCGAGTTGGCGGCGTTGCGCGCGAACACCACGAATGCGCCCCCGCCCTCCTCGAGGCCGTCGACGGTGAAGGACTCGAACACGAGCACGCCGTCCTCGGGGAGCGGAATCACGATCCCGTTGCCGCTGCCGCGCTCGATGCTCTGGCCCTCGATCAGCGGCCAGGTGGTCGGGTCCGAGCTCACGAAGTCCCCCAGGTTGGGGACCCCCTCGCAGCCGCACCAGTCGCGCGGCTGCACGCCCTGGGCTCCCGCCTGGGAAGCCAGGCACAGGAGGCCCCCTGCCAGCAGCAGGCCCATCCAGCGGCCTCCCGTCGTCCGTCGCTCTGCTCGATCCATGGCTCTTGCCTCCGTATTCGATCCGTTGGAAATCACGGGGAAACCTCGACGCCCACCGGCCCCGTATGGGTGAGGGGAGCTCCCACGACACTGCCGACCACCACCTCGATCACGTAGCGCTCGAGCCCGATCTGGAACTCGACCCGGCTCCGGCCCGGGGCGTCGCCGGCCAGGAGCGTGAAGGGAACGCCGCGTCCTCCGGCCGGGATCTCGCCAGCGCCGAGGGACACCTCCACCACCTCGGGATCCTGGCTCGCGGCCGTCACCGGGATCGACCCGGGCGCGTCGAAGGGAATCAGCGCGAGACCATCCACCGGCCGCACCGCACCCGGATCGAGGAAGACCAGGTCGTCGGCGGGGAGCACGGTGATGCCGGCGGGCAGCGCCACCGCCACGGGCGTGCCGTCGCCCAGGTCTGCCACCCCCACGCCCACGCGCACCGAGATCGCGACGTCTCCCACGCTCACGTTGATCCGCCCGACGCCGGTGTCCGAACCGGCGGCCAGGACGATCTCCACCGCCGTCTCGCCGGGCGGAAGCGTGGCCAGCGACGACATGGCGCCGAACAGCCCCGGATCGCTGGAGCTCACCTCGATGGGGAGCGGCGTCGCCGAGGGCGTCGCCAGCACGGGCAGGCTGACCGTGACCACCTGCTCGAGGCCCAGGCGGAGCTCGCCCGACGGAGGCAGCACCGTGGCGCCGGCGGGAAGAGCCACCGCCACGGGCGTGCCGTCGCCCAGGTCTGCGACCCCCACGCCCACGCGCAGGGAAACCGTGGTGTCCCCTGCGCTCACGCGAACGATCCCGATTCCGGGCCCACCGCTTGCGCTGAGCGTGACGGCGACAGCGGTCTCGCCGGCGGGCAGCACGGCCGCCCCGGGCTCGGCGACGAACAGTCCCGGGTCGCTGGAGACGACGGATACGGGCAGGGGGGAGCCGGCCGGACTGACCAGCACGGGCAGCGAGACCGACACGCTCTGGCCAAGACCCAGACGCAGCTCCCCGGCCGGCGGCCGCACCGTGGCGCCGGCCGGCAAGGCGGTCACCACGGGAGCCGGATCTCCCGAGGCCGTGCCGCCGATCACCACCTGGAAGCCCAGCTCGTCGTCCCCGACCTGGATCCGCAGGGACGTCACGCCGGCGCCTGCCAGGGAGACCAGGTCGACCACGGCGTCGGTCTCGCCCGCAGCCAGCGACGGGCTGGTGGTTGCCGAGAGCAGGGCCGGATCGCCCGGGACCAGGGCCAGGGCGAGGTCTTCCGAGGCCGGCGCGGACAGCAGCGGAATCGCCAGCTGCCGGGCCTGGCCCACTCCCAGATGGACCTGGCCCAGCGCGGGCAGCAGCACGGCGCCGGCGCGGGCCAGGGCCTCGATGGGCTCGCCGGGCTCCGGGGTCGAGACCGAGGCGATGGCAAAGGCGTCGCCCCGCGCCGAGCGCACGAGGACCGGGCTCGAGAGCGTGCACGGCGCCGGCTCGCACACCGCGAGGCCGGTCACCGGAACCCCCACCGACGACTCGCCGGGCGGGATCACCAGGGGCGTCGCCGGCACCTGCACCTGGCTCGGGTCGCCGGCCTCCACCGTCACCGTGACCGACGTCTCGGCCGGGCTCCCGAGCTCGGCCCGCAGCATGCGCGTCACCCCCGGCTCGAGGCCCAGCAGGCTCGGCCGCACGCGCAATCGCGGCTCCACCGGGACGACCAAGGTCGTGCTGGCCAGCTCGTTGCCTTGGGCGTCCCGCAGCGAGACCGCGATCTCGAGGGTCGACGCCTGGGAGATGGCCGGCGTGGGCAGGTCGACTGCGAACGGCGGGCCGGGAATCGGCGCCAGCGCCTCGCCGTTGACGGTGACGATGGCCTCCACGGCGCCCAGGGCTTCGGCGCCGCCGATCTCGAGGCGCACCCGCGAGGCCTCCGCCACGCCGTCGCTACGCCCGTCGAGGGTGATGGAGAGGCCGGCGGTGGTGAAGGCGTTCACCACCGTCCCGAGGGGAGTCGAGACATCGACCCTCGGCGTCCGTCCCTCGAAGCTCTGCAACAGCCCCCCTTCGAGCTCCACGCGATGGCCGCGAGCGAAGGGAAGCGGCGCGTCCGGGACGAAGCGCAACACCTGGTTCCCGCTCTCGAAGAACAGGGCGCCGGGCACCGGGATCTCGCTGTCCGCGTCGATCAGGCGGAGGGCGTCTTCGGCTGTCCGCAGGGGATCGATGGGACTGTCGAACAGGGCGCGGATGGGCGTCCCGGCGGGCACCGTGCTGCCATCGCCCGGCTCCAGGCCCAGCAGACGCGGGGCGCGCTCGCTGCGCAGCTCGAGGGTCAGCGGCGCCGACGTGAATACGCCGTCACGCACGGTGAATGCCAGGCTGTCGAGGCCCTCGGGCCCGGCGGAACCCTGGGGGACGAGCACGCTGCCCAAGCCGTCCAGGGGAATCTCGAAGCCGGGCTCGGTGATGGGCGTGTCGCCTTCCGGCCTCGCGTGCACCAGCGGGACCCCGGCGGGCAGCGCCGTGATCGTGGCGAGGAGCGGGTCGCCCTCGGCATCCTCACCGAGCAGGAAGAAGCTCCTGTCCACGTCCCGGTCGAGCAGCAGCGATCGCCGGCGCTCGGGAGCCAGCGGCCCTGCGCCCAGGGCGCCATCGTTCCCGGCTCCGGAGGCGTCGACGAGGACGGCGCCCGCCGTCTCCTCGAACTCCAGGGCCAGACGCAGCTGCGCCGGATCGGCCACCAGCACGCGCCCGCCGTTGCCCTCGACCACGGCCGCGGGAAGCGCGACGGACGCGTAGCGAAGCTCGTCCATGTCGGCCGCGAGGGCCGGTGCCGTGGCGGCCGCGTCGAACGCTCCCAGCCGCAGGGGTGCGGGGCTCGCGGAGAGCGGACCCGTGGAGACCGCCTCGTCCACGAGCACACCGTTGCGGAACAGCCGCAGCAGCGTCCCGTCGAAGCTCGCCGTCCAGCGGGTCCGTCGCCCAAGCGGGATCGCCGCCTCGACCGCGTTGCCCGCCAGATCGTTCACGAAGAAGCGCATGGCGAGTCCGTCGTCGCTCGCCACCAGCCCGTAGCCGTCCGCGCCAGCGGCGCTCGAGGTCTTCACCACCACCGGACTCCCGACGCCCACGGGGCCGCGCACCGTGTCCACCACCACGCTCAGCGTGAACTGCGAGGCGTTCAGGTCCGGAGCATCGGGGACGCTTGCCAGCGAGCCGTCGAAGCGAAGCAGGCCGGTGCCCGGAGGTGCGCGGGGCGCGGGCGGCGTGTCCAAGCGGGTCGGGTTCGGGTCGGCGCCGTCCGGGAGCCCGTCGTCGTCGGAATCCGGGTCCAGGGGGTCGCTCCCCAGGGCGTTCACCTCGGCTCCGTCGGACGCGCCGTCGTCGTCGCTGTCGGGATCCAGGGGATCGGTGCCGAGCGTTGCTTCGGACGCGTCGTCCAGGCCGTCGCCGTCGGTGTCCTCGGAGAGGACGGTCACGATCACCTCGGCCTCCGCGGAGTCCAACAGGCCGTCGCTGACCCGGAAGCGGAAGGCATCGAGCCCGGAGAAGGCTCCGGTGGGCCGGTAGAAGACGGCGCCCTCGGGATCGCTCACCGGGGCCGGCGCGATGTCGATTTCGGCGCCGGGGAACAGGGACTCCCCGACGCGGTCCGCCTGGAGCAGGGTGCCGCTCGTGGGCAGGCTCGTGATGGTGAAGCCCAGCGGGTCGCCGTCAGGGTCGGAGCCCACGAGGGTGATCAAGCCATCCGCCTGGGCCTGGAGCGTCAACGCAAGGGGCAAGGCACCTGGTCGCGAGTTGGCCGAGAGCGGGTCGGGGTCGGAGCCATCGGGCGTGCCGTCGCCGTCGCTGTCCGGGTCGTCGAGCAGGGTGCCCGCCGTCACCTCGTCCGCATTGGACAGGCCATCCCCGTCCAGATCCCCGGCTCCATCGGCGGGATCCACGAGGTCGAGGCCCAGGTCGATCTCGACGCCATTGGGCACGCCGTCAGCGTCCTCGTCCGCTGCCCGTGCGATCACCCGCAGGGCGACGGGGTCCAGGGCCACGGGCGCCCCTTCCAGGGCGACGCTGGCCAGGGGCAGGAGCGGCGCGGGCGCCAGGCCCACGATCCGCACGAAGCGCGCCGACACCGGGACGTCCACGGAGACCGAAGCCACGTCGGGCGCGCCAGCCGGCGTTCGGTAGAGGACCAAGGCGCCATTCGCTGTCTCGTCCGGAAGCGCCGAGCCCGAGAAGTCGCCGTCGTCGAAGGGATCCGCTGCGGCGAGCACGGCGAAGGACACGGGAGCCGCCGCGGTGGGCACCACCTCGACGCGGGCCAGGCCCACGTTCACGCCGAGGTCGAGCTGCCGCCAGGGCAGGCCGTCGAGACTGCTCTCCGTGGCGGCCGCAAGAGGCGTCAGATCTGCGTCATTGAGTGTCGCCCGGATTTCGAAGGAGTCGCCGCCCAGCTCGGCCAATGTCGGCGCGTCGAGGCTGATCCCGAGGGGCGTGCCCGTAACGATCTCGTCCAGGGCGGTGTCCGCTTCCAGGCGCGCGGCCAACCCATCGGGCAGATCCGGGGCCTCCAACTCCACGTTGAAGTCCTCGCCCTCCACCACGCGCAGCAGTCCATCTGCGAGACGACCCGGCGGCAAGCTCGTCGTGGCAGCGGCATCGCCAACCTCCGCCTCCCGCAGCAACGGGAACACCCCGGCTGCAGCGTTGCCGTCGCGGTCGCGCAGACCCGCCCCGACGACCAGCCGATAGCCCGAGCCGGGAGCGAGCGGGGACGACGGACGCAGGGTGAGCGTCGCGCCCCCATCGGCCCGGCCCACGACCGCGGGAATCGGCGCTCCAGCGGGCGTCTCCAGCCGCAGGGTCTCGGGTGTCGCGCTGGCCAGGTCCATGGGCTCGTCGAAGGTGAGACGCGCCACCGGAGCAAGCGCCTGGGGGCCGGCTGCCGGGTCGGGCACCACCGCCAGCAGGTTCGGGGGCACCGTGTCCCGAGTGCGCACCGAGACCGGCGCACTCGCCGCCTCGAGGCCGGCGGCGTCCCGCGCCGTGGCCACGAACACGACCTCCTCGCCTGCAACGAGACCCGGCGGGATCGCCACGTCGAAGGAGACCCTGGAGCTGGTCTCGGCCGGGTCGAGGGTCCGGGTCTGCTCGTCGCTGATCGCGCCGCTGACCGACAGCGCCACCGACGCCACCCCGAAGGCATCGCCAACATCGACCTCGACCGGAACGGTCTCGCCGGGTTCCAGCACCGAGCCCGCCGCCGGGGCGGCGATGGAGGCCGCGGGCGATGCGCCATCGGTCAGGGGGATCTCGAAGCGCAGGTCACCGCTTTCGGCGCCGGCATCGTCCGTGGCGCGGGCAATGATCACGATGCGATCGTTCGGCCCGGCGCTGGCTGCCACGGCGGACTGCACCAGCAGGGACGACGCGCCGGTGGTGGTCGCGGGGAACGAGGCGGCGCCCGTGGCGGCCACCCGCAGCTCGGCGATGTCGTTGGCGTCGCTGGCTTCCACCAAAATGGAGACGGCGTTGCCGCTCGAGGGCGTGCCGCCGGCGGGAACCAGCACCTCCACGCGGATCGTCGGGGGCTCGTTCGCGACCACGTCGATCACGAGAGGAGCCGAGACCGGGCCCTCGTTGCCGTTCTCGTCCAGCGCGATGGCTCGCAGCTCGAAGCTGCCGGGATCGGCCAGGAGCAGGTCCACGTGGGTGACGCCTGGAGCGGTGATCTCCACGGGGACGAGATTCCGCAGCAGCCGCAGGCTCACTCCCTCCTCGGGCGTCGCGAGCAACGCCTGCACGCGGATCGTCGTGCCGGCGACGAGTGCCGGCCCGCCCACCACCTGGAGCGCGCTCAGGACCGGACCCTGGGTGTCCACGGTGCGGAAGCTCCCGCACAGCGCATCGGGGGCGCAGTCCGGGTCGGGCTCGACGGGGTTGCGGGCCAGGTCCCGGATGCCCCGGGCGACCCAGGTGTACTCCGCGTTCGGGGCGAGCACCGCGTCGGGCGTGAGCACGGCCACCTGTCCGTTCAACGCGAAGGCCAGCGAGCCGGGCACCGGGATTCCCTCGCGACGCAGCTCGACCTCCGCGTCTGCGGGGTCCAGGGGCTCGTCGAACGAGAGCCGCACCACGGCCTGGGGATCCACCTGGACCGCGTCCGACACCGGGAATGCCGAGAGCAGTACCGGCGGCCGGTCGTCCCGGGTGGTGAAGCTCCCGAGGAACGGGGACAGCAGGGACCGGTCCACGAGATCCATGGGTCCCTCGGCGATCACGGCGCCGGTGGGCCCCAGCAGCGAGCCGTTCACCACCACCACGCGGTAGACCGTCTCGCTGGCCAGGTCTGCGAAGGGAGTGATCCGAACGCTCCGACCGCCCTCCTCCAGGGAGAGCGCGGAGGCGACATCGCTGCCATCGGGACCCCGCAGGGCGATGCCCGTGCCCTGGATGGAGTCGCCGCGCAGAGGCTCGCTGAAGCGCAGCAACACGTCGCTGGTGGTGGCAACGCCCTCGGCCGTGTCCGCGGGCTGCATCTCGACGACGCGCGGGAAGTCGCGGTCGATGACGACGTCGCCCAGGTCGAGCCCCTCCGGCGTCAGCACCGGCTCGGACTCGCCGGGCAGCGGTGCCCGGCCCAGCCCGAAGCCCGATGCGGTCAGGCTGAGCGAGACCGCGCCCACGGGGATCTCCGGGAACAGGAAACGGCCGTCCGCGCCGCTGGTGGTGAAGGCGCGTCCCGCGGTACCGGCGGGCGAGGCGTGTCGCAGCACCAGCTCGGCACCCGCCTCGGGCGTGCCCGATGCGTCCACCACGCGCCCGCTCACCCCTGCGGCATTGCCCAGCCGCAGCTCCACCTGGGCACGATCGCCCTCCCCAGCCACGACGGCGTTCACGCTCCCGGCCAGCGAGCCCAGGCGGGCCACCAGGCGCAGCTCGCCCGGCGGCACGTTCTCGAAGGCGAAGCTTCCATCGGCGCCGGAGATCGTCTGCTCCAGGTCGTCGTGGAGGCCGCTTCGGATCTCCAGATCCACCCCCGCTCCGGAGACCGGCGTGCCGTCGGCAGCGAGCACCTGGCCGTCCACCCCGCCGACTCCATTCAACACCAGCACGATCTCTTCGGGCTGGGGCCCGGGAGCGGAGAGGACCACCTGCGCCGCCGCGGCACTGCGCGAGCGCGCCGGGCGGGTGTCGTCGGCGCGGACCTCCTGGCTCCCGAGGGGCACCCGGTCGAAGCGCGCCCGGCCCTCGGCGTCGGTGTCGATGCTGCGATCGGCGAAGCTCACGGTCGCTGAGGCCGGGGTCGCGCCATCGGGCTCGAGCACGCGGAAGCCGATCTCCGCCAACGGGTCCAGGAACACGCTTACATCGAGGCGGGCAACGCCCTCGGCGAGGATCCCAGACACGTTCCCCCGCACCTCGGAGAGGGGATCCTTGGCGCTGAGCTGGAAGGCTCCTGCCGGAACGCCCGAGAAAGAGAAGGCGCCGCTGGGGTCGGTGGTGGCGTGGCGAGTGGGCGTCACGCCATCTTGCACCTGGAGGCTGACGGGGGCGCCGGCGACGGGTAGCAGGCCGTCGCTTCCGATCACCAGGCCGCGGATCTCGCCCAGGCTCCGCTGGCGGATGGTGACATAGAGGCTCTCGTCCACCTCGTCGAGGCTCACCTGGAGGCTCCCGAGCTGTCCGGTCACCGGGTCCGTGGCGCGCAGCAGGTAGCTTCCCAGCGGCACGTCCGCGAAGGCGAAGCGCCCGTCGGGGCCGGTCGCCGCAAAGGCCAGGTCCCCCAGGGCCACCTGGGCGAACGGGATCGGGACCGACGAGGCATCCACGAACACGCCGCTCACATGGGCCGTGGGCGCCAGCACCACGTCAGCGGAAGCCACGGCCCCGAGACCCACGTCCACGGCCGCCCTGCCCGTCAGCCGTGACACCCCGATGCCCGCCTCCGCGACCACCTGGTAGCGCCCGGTGGGAAGCGGAAAGTCGCCGAGCGCACTGCTCCCGAAGGCTACGGTGCCATCAGCCGCGGTCACGTCCTCCCGCGACTCGAACGGGAAGCCGGCGCCGGTCACGCGCACGCTGGCGCCCGCCACCGGCTGGCCGCCCGCCTCCCGCACCACCACGGCCAGGCCCCCTCGACCGCGCAACGGGATCTCGACGTCGGAGACGCTGCCGGCTGTCAATGCCACGGTGGTCTGGCCCACGAGCCCGCTGCTGCCGAGGTCGTCCTCCACCTCCACCCGGTAGGAGCGCGGCAGGCCCTGGTCGTCCACCGCGGGGAGGTTCAGGATCGGCTCGCTGCTGCCGGGGGGCGGGTCGCCGAAGCGGCCGTTCTCGTCGGTCCGCAGGATGCGGCAGGCGTCCTCGTCCTCGGCGCTGCACGAGGCTCCGAACGCGATGCGCACCTTGAAGTCCGCGCCCACGGGCAGGCCGTCGGGACCCAGGACCGTCCCCGTGATGCGGCCGTTCACCTCGCGGGCGGGATCGAAGTGGAGGTCCGCGGTGACGTCGAGATCCAGATCCGTGATCTGGCCACTGGCGGTGGCGACGCTGGGGAAAAAGGGGGAGGCGGCCTGGAGACCGAAGGAGCCTTCGAGGGCCTGGCCGGGAAAGACGAAGGTGCCGAGCGCGGGGTCGCTGTCGCGCTCGCCGCGGATCTGGGTCACGGGCTTGCCGTTCGCGTTGGGTCCGATCCCGGTGAGACGCACCCGGGCGCCGATGGGGACGCCCTCGCCGTTGCGCACCGTGCCCCGAACGGTCCCTTCCGAGAGGAACGTGATCACGACGGTCTTCACATCGCCGTCGAACTGGAGCTGTGTGTCGCTGAAGCCCCACGTGATGGGGAGGAAATCCGCCCCGTCGCCGTTCAGCAGGGGATCGTTGGCGCCCGTGAAGATCGCGAAGGCATCGCCGATGGCGCCCAGCAGCTCGTCCTGGCTGGGCCGGCCCGCCAGCACGTCGAGGATGCCGGAGACGTCGTTGTCGGCGACAGGAGGAGCGGGGGCCGAGACCGTGTAGTCGCCCAGGGACAGGTTGTCGAAGCGGAACACCCCGTTGGCGTTGGCGGGCGTCCACAGGAAGCCGTTGGCTACCGGGATGGCCACGTTCACGTTGGGGACGGGGGACACGCCATCGCTCACGATGCCCGTGATGCTTCCCGCCGGCGGGAAACGCAGGGTGACGAAGTTCTCGATGCCGGGCACCACCTGGATCGGAGCGCTCGTGACCCGGGTCAGGCGCCGCAGCGGGTTGGCGTCGGCGGGGTTGCCCTCGAGACCCGCGCTCAGGGAGACGCTCCCGGTGGGAACGCCGGGCACTTCCGCCCGCCCGGCCGCGTCCGTGGTCACCAGCATGTCGCCACCGGCCACGATGGCGCCCTCGACGGGCTCGCCGTTGTCGAAGAGCACCTGCACCTGGACGCCGGTCCGGCCCTGGAGGCTCACGTTCACCTGGCTCACCGTCCCGAGGGCGGCCGCCACGTCCCGGCGCTCGCCCTTGCGGCGTCCATCGGCCGAGATCGCCACCACGTCCCAGCTGCCCACCGGGATGTCGGCGGCGCTCCAGAGGCCGTCGGAGTCGGCGGCGACGGAAGCGATCACGTTCTCCAGTCGGTTGCCGTCGAGACGTCCCACCAGGACCCGTGCACCGGCATGTCCCGCCCCGGCGTCCAGCACCCGCCCTCGGAGCGAGGTCCGCTCGGCGACGACCTGGGACAGCACCACGTCCACTTCCACCGACTCCCCGACCGCGCCCAGGGACCCGCTCACCGTACGCTCCTGTCCGTTCGAGGCACGGGCCTCGATGCTGAAGCTTCCCAGGGGAACGCCGTAGAACGCGAAGCGGCCGAAACTGTCGCTGAACAAGCCGCGCCCCTGCTCCCGGGATGCCGGATCGGGGAACAGGTTGACCGCCGCCCCGGCGATGGGCGTCGTACCGTCGGGCGCCAGGACGGTTCCCGTGACCGTGGCCCGGCCGCGGAAGCGCAGGATGAAGGGAACGGTCTGGCCAAGACGCACCGAGCCGGGCTCCACCCGGTCGCGGAACAGGGCCCGGTCGACGCCCTCGGCGATGGCCACGGCCTGGGAAAGCGCGCCCACGGCGAAGTCCTCGAGCAGCGTGTCGAGTGCGCTCTCGCTCTCGGCCAGGGCCAGGAGCTTCTCGCGGTCCAGAGCCTCCGCGCCCGAGAGCTCGAGCAGGGTGACCAGGGCCTCCTCCGACAGGCCCGCGGTATCGGTGGCAGAGACGGCATAGGGGATGTCGGCGATCACGAAGTCGAAGGAGAAGCGCCCCTCGGAATCGCTGCGCACCTGGGAGACGCGCTGGGTATAAGGCAGGCAGCCCTGGAGAATGGAGAGCCGTTCGTCGAACAGGGTGAGCGTGACGGGAACCCCCGCCGCCGGCTGGCCGTTGGAGCGGATCACCCGGCCATCGAAGGCCACGCCCTGGTCCGCCGTGAGCTCCACCGGCAGGGTGGTCTGCGCCAACGCATTGCCGCGCGGGTCGATCAGTCCGCTGGCCGTGAGACTCCGGGGCCGCAGGGTGCCCACGGGGCGCTCCAGGTTGAGCAGCAACACGCGGCCGCCCGGCTGGATCTGCCGCGAGTTCGGCTGGTTGCCGTCGTCGAGAGCGATGGTGCCGTTGGCCACTACGCCCGCTGCATCCATCGCCTTCGAGAACAAGACGGCGACGACGGTGCCGTAGTTCAGATAGCCGCCCGCGCCGTAGCAGTTGAGCCGCGGCCGGCCGGCCAGCACCGAGGTGTCCTGGAGCACGGTCAGGATCTCGGGTGGGCGCTCGCTGATGGCGGCTGGGGTCGAGGCGATGGCGTCGTCCACGCTCCCGTCGCAGCCACGATCCACCTCCAGGCTCCCGGGAGCGGCCGGATCCAGCGCCAGGCAGTCGCCCGCGGCCAGTGTCGGCACCTGCCACTGATGGAGCGTACCGCTGCCGTTGCCAGCGAGCGCCAAGAACGCCAGGCGCAGGTCGCCGGGCGCGCTGGCCATGATCTCGAACCCGGCACCCGCAACGGGCGGCGATACGATCTCGGCTCCGCCGGATGGACTGCGGTAGCCGAGCACCCGTGCGATGGCGCTCAGATCGGGTCCGGCGCTAGCGCCGCCCGAGGAGAGCACGGGCTCGGCACCGTCGCGATCCAGGGCGAGCCACCAGCGATCCTCCCCGCGACCGGCGAGGTCCGCGGCGCGCTCGGAGAGCCGGGTCGTGGGATCGCCGCCCGGCCCGACCGCGTGACGCGCGGCCGCCAGCGACTCGCGCAGCTCCCGCCCGGCCCCGGTCTCGCGCAGGATCTGATCGAATCCGGCCGAGAAGCTGCGGGCCCCCTGCCAGTCGAGCAGCAGGTCGGCCAGCACCCGCTCGGCGGGATCCCCGTAGCGCAGCCGCTGCCCCGCCTCGGCCAGCTCCACGGCCCGGGCCGTCATCACGCTGCGGCTCACGCCGAGCACGCCCGGAGGCAGGCGCCCGGCGCTGGCCACCGACAGCGCCTGTCCCAGGACCCGGTTGGCCGCGGCGAAGAGCGCGGGGAAGCGGCTCTCGAGCTCGTCGGCGAAGTCGGGATAGCCGATGGCATCGGGCGACAGCGGGACGTCGCGCTCGTCCACGCCCATTTTCAGGCGGAAGCGTCCGACCGTGTCGCCTTCGCTCAGCAGCTGGGAGAACGAAATGGAGCCGGTGCGCTGGGCCCGCAGCCGGAAGTCCGCCGTTGCGGTCTCGCCGGGCAGGATGGTGCCGAGACCAATGGTCTCGTCCTGGCCGGCCTCGAAGGACGCGCCCGAGAGGGCGCTCGAGGGCAGCGTCACCGAGACCAGATTCGCCGGGCTGGCCCCGGTGTTCAGGATCGTGACCGAGGCCGTGTAGGGCTCGCCGGCCCGGATGGTGCGCGGATGGGAGAATGCCAGGGAGAAGTCGGGGTTGCGCACCAGCACCGAGCCCGTGGCCCGGCCCTGGATCTCGACGATGCCGGCCGCGAAGCCGTCCAGACGCGCGGCGAGATCGATCTCCAGCAGGTGCAGACCCTCGCGCAGGCCCTCCACCAGGAACTCCGCCTGGCCTCCGTCTCCCGGGAACAGGCGCTCGGCGTCGTCTGCACTGCCGGCCTCGCCGTCCGCGCCCGGTGCCGCGACCCGCTGCACCGGCTGGATCTCCGCAGCCTCTCCCACCCGGGCGAAACGCAGGGGGTCGTCGCCCGGCGCCTCGTGGGAGACGCCGGGCACGCCGTCGGGCCCTGGCGGGAGCGTGAGCGTGGCGTCGATGTCGTAGACAGACAGTCCCGAGCCCGCGGGAGCCGCGTTGTCGGTGAAGATCTGCACGCTGAAGAACTGGTTCAGGAAACCGATGTTGCCCGGGATCACCACCAGGGCCGGGATCGGCGGGATGCGCAGGGCCAGATCGTCGCCCTCTCCGACGTCGGTGATCTGGAAGTTGATGCCGCGGATCTGCACGTTGAGTTCCGCCTGCTCGAGCGCGGGCGGCAGCTTGACCCGGCTTCCGATGGCTTCGTTCAGCTCGGACGCTTCGGCCAGCAGCGCCTCCACCTCGGCGCGGGGGATGATCTCGGTGCTCTGGCTGAAGGTGGGCGACACCACGGGGAAGCGGACCGGCACGGTGGCGCCGTCGATCACGAAGCCCACCTCGAACTCGATGGCGCTGAAGCTCGACTCGTCGATCACGATGCCGCGTTCCTGAATCTCCTCGCTGCTGAGCGGGCGCGACGTCACGCGCGAAACCAGCACCTCCTCGAAGACGACGATGGGCACGCTGCGCGGCGTGGCCTCCAGGACCGTCGACACGATCCAGATCTACCGCGGTGCCGTGCCCTTCGTCGGCCTGCAGATCGCCGCCATGGCGATCCTGTGGTTCATGCCCGGCCTGGCCACCTGGCTGCCGGACCAGATCTACAACGACGGGAAACCGCGGGCCTACCTGGCCGACCGCGACACAAGCGGCGAGAGCGGCGACACGATCGCCGGCGAAGACGTGGAAGGCGCGGGTCGGTTCTTCGATCCCAACGACCCGACCC
>CAYMSU010000130.1:0-13669 GCA_964393165.1 uncultured Enterobacteriaceae bacterium | reverse complement strand
GGCGTCGCCCGGCACGCCAAGCGCCCAGCCCGACGTCTCGCTCCTGGGCGCGGTAGCATTCGCCGGTGGGCACCTGCAGGTCGTCGCCCGCGGCGCGAGCGCGACCGGCTGGGGGCTGCCCGGCTCCCCCCTCACGGTCGGCGGGCTGCTGCGCCAGCTCGGCGTCCACGCCTCCCTGCCCCTGGGTGACGTCCCCCTCGACGCGCTGAGCGTACAGCTGCGCGGCGGCAAGCCCCACATCCACGGCCTCCTCGCGTCCGAGGCCCCCCTCGCGCTCCCCTTCCGCGGGCGAGACCTCCGGGTGGAGCACGGCTACCTGCGCGCGGGGCCGACCGGTGCGGTGGTCGGCGGGCACGTCACCCTGCCCGAGCTGGGCACAGCCCGGGTTTCCTACCGACTTCCGGACACCCTCACGGTCCACGCCACCCTCACGAGCGTGTCCCTACGCCGGATCCTGGCCGAGTATGCGGGGGCCGACCTGCCCCTGCCGCCGCGGTTCGACCTGCAGGTCGACCGCGCGTCAGCCCTGATCCGCACCGCCCCCGAGCCCGGCATCGCGCTCGCCGTACCCCTGCCGAACGGCCTCGCGAGCGTCCCCGGGCTCGAGCCCCTGGCCGCCCTGGACGCCCTGGTGGGACTCGACCACGCGGTGCTCGTCCTCTCCACCCTCGACATCCAGGCCGATGCGGAGGGCGAGAGCGGCGCCGAGGGGCTTCCCGAGCTCCGCGCGCTCGGGGTGAGCGGCGAGATCCGCCGCGGCCTCGAGGTCTACGGCCGCCTCGCGTCTGCCCCCACGGAGGGGGAGCAGGCGGGAGCGTTCCGGATCCTGGCCCGGTACCTCGGGCTCGACGTCGACGGCGGCGTGCTCGCCCAGCTCCGCGTGTCGCTGCCCGATCCGCGCACCGCATCACGGCTCGTCCTTCCCGTGGCCAGCCGGATCAACGCGGCGACCGAGGTCCGGGGGGAGCTCGGGGGCACACTCGTCGACGGCACCTCCGCGCTGATGCTGTCCGGCGAGCTGCATACGACCATCCAGGGGCGGCGCGCCTCGTTCGACGTCGAGGCCCACGTCCATCCCTCGGGCATCACGGTGAGCGGTGTGTCGCAGGGCTCCGGCGTGCCCTTCGATCCGCTGCCCGTGCGCGTGTCCAACCTCCGCGTCCACCACGGGCTGGCCTGGTCGGGGGTGCCCACGCAGGGCATCGCCGGCACCCTGGACCTGGCCGAGGTGGCCACGTCCGTCGCCCTGCTCTTCGACACACACAATCCCGCCCGCAGCCTCGTCGCCGGCTCGATCAGCGAGCTGTCGGTCCATCGGGTCGCTCAGTGGCTTGCCGGCCAGGTGGACTTCCCCGACTCCGTCGACATCGTCCTCCATCAGATTGCCCTCCGCGGCCTCGTCGTGTTCGCGACCGGGCCCGAGCTCGCGGAAGCCCTGGAGGCCCACGACCACGCGCGAATCGCTCGGATCTTCGCCGAGCACGGCCGTCCGGTGCCCGCTCGGGCCGAGCAGGGGCTCCTCGTCCCCGGTCAGGAGCCCGGCGTGTGGTTCTTCACCGACCTGGCGGCCATGTGTCACTACCGGATCGTCCAGGATGGAGAGGACGTGCGGGTCGAGGCGAGCCCGCAGCTGTACTGCGCGCCGCAGGACACGATCATCGGCGGCGTCTCGTTTCCTCCGGGCTTCCGGGTGGCCGGCGCGCTCGCCTACCTGACGCTGCGAGGGGAGCTCGAGGTCGAGGTCGATCCGCCGTACGGAGTACGGGCCGCCGCCGCGCTCGACCCGATCTCGCTGTACTCCACCAGCTTCTTCTCGATCATGGACGACGCCGGCCAGGCGGGCCCCCACCTGTCCCTCGCGTCCTACGACGACCCCCACGTGCGGGTGAGCGGTCGCCTGCGGGTCCTCGGACAGGACGTGTCCGGGGCCTACCTCGACGTCACGCCCGACGGACTGGAGATCCGTGCCGAGCAGCGGGTCCATGCCCTCCTCGAGCTCCGCCTCGACCTGCTCATGGACAAGCCCGACCGCCTCGGAGGCCGCATCGGCTTCACCGTCGGCTTCGACCGACCGCTGGACTTCGGTCCCCTCGGCAAGGTGCCTGTCGACACGCACATCGGGGGCGACGTCCGCCTGGGGTACGAGGAAGGCCGTGCCTACGCCTCCGTGGAGGGGGCGTTCCGCCTCCAGGAGCTGGACATCGCGCTCCCCCGGATCGAGCTGGACGTCGACCGGCACACCCTCCCCACCCTCGCCGACACGCTGTACGTCGAGGCGACGGAGGCCGTGCGCGCGCTGATCTCGGAGCCTGTCCGGTGGCTCGCCTGGGTCCGCGAGGGGGCCGTCGAGGACGTCGGCGACGCCGCCGAAGACGTCGGGCGGGTCCTCGCCACCGGGTTCGCGCTGCCCGTGGCGGCCAGCGTGGGCGCGCTGCGGGCGGCGGGGTACTCCGCCGGGGAGGTCGGCCGCGCCCTCGGGGCGGGCTTCGACGCCTCGGTCGAGGGGGTCACGTCGGCCATGCTGGAGGTCGGCTACAGCGCAAACGAGGCCGGTCAAGCCCTGCGCGAGGGCTTCACGGACAGCGCGGAGGTGGCGGCGAAGGCGCTGACGGCCGCCGGCGCGAGCGCCACCGAGGTCGCGGTAGCGATCCGGGGCACGTTCACCGACAGCGCGGAGGTCGCCGCCGCCGCGCTCAAGGCCGCGGGACACGCCGCCGAGGACGTCGCTGCGGCACTTCGGGACGGCTTCGAGGCCACCGTCGAGGAGGTCGCCGAGGCCCTCGGCAGCGTCTTTCGGCTCGGCCGCAAGGCCGCGAGCGCCGTGCTCGAGGGCGTGGGCTACGCCACCGACGAGGCCGCCCAGGCGGTCAGGAAGGTCCTGCGCTGGTTCCGGCTGTGGTAGCGGGGGTGCGGTAGGCCACCCCCACCCGATGGTCCTGGAAGATCAGCTGGAACCCTCGGTTCGCCATGAAGTCCAGCCCGTCGCCGTCGAGCGTGATGCCCAGGACCGCGGTGGTGCAGCCCCGGTGCTCGGCGGGCAGGCGGTGCGGCTCGAGCCGCGCGAGATCGGCCAGCAGGCCCTCCGCGAACCAACTCCGGCGCGAGGGGGAGGAGCACCGCAGCGCAATCGCGAGCTGTCGGTCGGGCGCCGCCGCGGGGTGTACCCACCAGTCCACCCAGGGGGGCTGCCCGATCTGGATGGCGGGGGCGAACCGCCGGACGTGGTCGACGAAGCGCTGCCGGGCCCAGCCGCGCCAGTCCTCCTGCTCGGAGGCCACGCGGACGAACGCCCCAGCGTCGCGCTGCGCCCAGGTGCTCGCCAGTCCGGCCCAGTCATCCAGCGTCGTCATGGCCCGCCGGGTAACCTGCCAGCGCTCACCAGCGCAGGATCGCGTTGATCCCCCGGGGGAAGGCTGCCGGCAGGTCTTCGACCGGGATCGGCACCACGTCGGCGCCCTGCAGGTAGCTCCGACGCACCGCATCGTCGACGTCCTCGGGCACGGCGTCGCTCCCCTGCCGGAGAGCGGACGGGGCCCACATGACCTGCGCCACCCGGCCGTTCCTGGCTGCCGCGGCGACCTCCTCGGGATCCACGAGCCCGCGACCCGCCTCCTCCGCGCGACTCCACGCGCCCCGGAGGGCCTCCAGATCCGGACGCGCCCAGTGCTCCGCGAGCGGCCGCGCGACCTCGGCCAGCTCAGCGGTGGACAGCTCCGCAGGGTTGCGGTCGATCGCCTCCTCCGCGAGGCCCGGATGGGTGCACGTCCGCGAGAAGCCGGCATGGTGTGGGGACTGGGCCACGAGCACGAGCGGGTGAGCGCCGACACCGCTGCGGGTGAGGCCCTCGTCGATGAACCGGTACCAGGTCGCCCGCTCGTTGCGGTCGACGTCCTCCTCGCCGAACCGGTGCGGCGCCGACGCGCCCGACCCGGGCGCCGCGTGGGTGTGCGCGTCGCCGCCCGGTGTGGGGCTGACCCGCTCCCGGTTGGCGTCTGCCCGACTCTCCCGCTCCAGCGGGAGGGTGCGCTCCCGCGCGACCCCGTCCGTCACCTCGACGAGGCGCGCGCCGTCGTCCCAGACGCCGACCACGAGCCACTTCGGCGGCGTGTCCAGCAGCCGGACCAGCGCATCCGTGAGGACGAAGTGGTCGGCCACCGCAACGCGCTCGGGGAGCCGGCCCTCGTGCCGCAGGCAGGTCGCCTGGGAGGGGGCGAGCGCCGCCACCAGCGTCATGCCTCGACGCGGTACCCCCGGGCGCGCCTCCTGGAGGGCGCGCAGGGGCTCGAGCACCCGGCGGCGGTCCGCTTCCGCCACGCCGCGCTCCGCGAGCCCCGCGTCCGCCTCCGCGTGGAGGCTCCGCACGCGCAGGGAGTACTCGTCGGTGGCCAGCATGTCCCGGGTCACGGGGAGCGTCGCGGTGACCGAGGGCTCCCCCTCGTGGCTCGCGAGCGTGTTCCAGATCTGGCGGTCGACGGTGTCCATGATCCCTCCTCGTCGGATCGCGGTCTGTGGATCGCGTAGGCCTCGCCAGGCCGTCGATCAAGGTGGCGCCTCGCTCGCCCGATGCCTGGGGGGCCAGACGGAGTCGCTCGCTTGACAGCCGACCAACCGTTTGGTTGATTGACGACATGGCCGACGACGAGTCCGATCCCCGCCGCCGCATTCTCGACGCCGCCGAGCGCGCCTTCGCCGATGGCGGGCTCGCGGGCGCACGCGTCGCGGGCATCGCGGAGGCTGCCGGCCTCAACAAGGCCACGCTCTACCACTACTTCGAGACGAAGGAAGCGCTCTACCAGGCAGTCCTCGAGCGCACCTTCGCCCAGGTGGTGGATGCCGCGGTCCAGGTCGCCGCCGACGTGGAGGGCCCGCCCGACCAGGCGCTGTGGCGCTTCCTGGAAGCCTACGCGGAGATCCTCGCGCAGCACCCCTCCGTGGTGAGGATCATGCTGCGAGGCGTGCTCGACTCCGGGGGCACCGTCCCCGAGGACATGATCCCTCGCCTCAGCCGCGTGCTCCCCGCGCTCGCCGGTCTCGTGGCGCGCGGGCAGGCGGAGGGCGGGATCAACTCGAGGCTCGAGGCCCCGCTCGTGCCTCCGTCGCTCGTGGCCCCCATCGTGTTCGTCAGCTTCGCTGCCCCCACCCTCGCGAGCATCACCGGCATCCCGGAGGCCGACCTCCGGGCCCGATGGCTCGGAAACCTTCGCGAGCTGTCCCTGAACGGCTTGACCGCCCGCCCGGAGGAGGAGTGATGATCGCCCTCGTGGCCGTCCTGTTGTTGGGAGGAGCCTGCGATCGCAGCTCGCCCGCTCCATCCTACACCGGCACCATCGAAGTCACCGAGGTCGAGGTGGCGAGCGAGATCCCGGGCCGGATCCTGCGGATCCAGTTCGACGAGGGGGGCGAGGTCGCCGAGGGAGACCTCGTCTTCGAGCTCGACGCGAAGACGCTGCAGGCCGAGCGAGAGGTCCGGGTCGCCGCGGTGACCGCGGCCGAGGCGGCCATCGAGGGGGCCAAGGCCCAGGTCCGCACCGCCGCAGCGCAGGTGCGGTACCTCCAGCGCGAGACCCAGCGGCTCACGAAGATGCAGGAGGCGGGCGTCGGCTCGGCCCAGCAGCGCTCGACGATCGAGGGCCAGCTCGACGTCGCGCGGGCCCAGCTCGCAGGCGCGCGGCAGGCCGTGGCCCAGGCCGAGGCGGCGCGTGCGCAGGCGTCAGCCGCGCAGGCCGCTGTCGACCACCAGCTGTCGAACACCAGGGTTCACGCCGCGGTCGGGGGCGTCGTGCTGTCGCGCAACCGCGAGCCCGGAGAGGTCGTCGCCCCGGGCAGCAGCGTGCTCACGCTGGGCGACCTCGGGCGGCCGCGGCTGCGTGTGTACGTTCCGCTGCAGGTGGTTCAGTCGCTCACGGTCGGCGGCGACGTCTCGGTCACGCTGGACGCGCGGCCCGACGAGCCCCTCGCCGGTCGCATCGAGCGCGTGGCCACCGAGGCGGAGTTCACCCCGCGCGACATCCTCACGCCCGAGGAGCGCGTGAAGCGCGTGTTCGCGGTCGACATCGCGCTCGACCCCGCTCCCGGGGTGCTCCCCGGGGTTCCCGCCGAGGCCGTCCTGCAATGAGCACGGCCGTCCGCACCCAGGGGCTCCGGCGGGCCTTCGGCGAGGTCGAGGCGGTCCGTGGCGTAGACCTTCAGGTGCGCCCGAACACGCTGTTCGGCCTCGTAGGGCCCGATGGGGCGGGCAAGACCACGCTGCTGCGCATGCTCGTGGGCGTGCTCGCGCCCGACGAGGGCACCATCGAGCTGTTCGGCGAGGACGCGCTCGCCGACCGCCACCGCACCCGGCTGCAGCTCGGCTACATGTCCCAGCGGTTCAGCCTCTACCAGGACCTCACGGTCGCCGAGAACATCCGCTTCTTCGGCGCGCTGCGGCGGGTCCCCGCCAAGGACCGACAGGCCCGGGCTGCCCGCGTCCTCGAGGCCACCGGCCTCGCCCCGTTCACCGCGCGCCACGCGGGCAAGCTGTCGGGCGGCATGAAGCAGAAGCTCGGCCTCGTGTGCACGCTCGTGCACGAGCCGCGCGTCCTCTTCCTCGACGAGCCCACCAACGGGGTCGATCCGGTCAGCCGCCGCGAGTTCTGGTCGATCCTCGGAGAGCTGCGCGAGCGAATCACCGTCCTCGTGGCCACCCCCTCGCTCGACGAGGCCGAGCGCTGCGACGAGGTCGCGCTCATGTCCGAGGGCCGCATCCTGGTGGTCGACACTCCGCAGGCGCTCCGGGACCGGGTGCGGCCTCCGGTCTGGCAGGTCGCCGTCGCGTCGCCGTTCGCCGCCGCCGAGGCCCTGCGCGACCAGCTCGCGAGCGTCTCCGTGCAGCTGTTCGGCGACGGGCTCCACGTGGTCGGCGACGTCGGCGCCTCGGATCTGGAGCAGATCCTGACGGCCGCCGGGCAGCCGGCGACCCTCGAGCAGATCGCGCCCAGCCTGGAAGACGCCTACGTGCAGATCATCCGCGAGGCAAAGCGCGCCGCGGAGGCGGCATGAGCGACGCCGCGGTGTACGCCAAGGGCCTCGTGAAGCGCTTCGGCTCCTTCACCGCCGTCGCGGGCATCGACCTCGAGGTCGAGCGGGGCGCGATCTTCGGCTTCCTCGGGGCCAACGGGGCAGGCAAGACCACCGCCATCCGCATGCTGTGCGGCCTGCTCCGTCCGACCTCTGGCCAAGCGGTGGTCGACGGCGTCGACGTGGTGCGTCGGCCCGAGGCCGTCAAGTCGCGCATCGGGTACATGGCGCAGAAGTTCAGCCTCTACGACGATCTCACGGTCCTCGAGAACCTCGCGTTCTTCGCCGACGCCTACCTGGTGCCCGCCAAGCGACTCCCTGCGCGCCGAGAGGCGGTCCTCCGCGACACCGACCTGCTCGGTCGGGAGCACACGGTCACGAAGACGCTGCCCGCAGGCATCAAGCAGCGCCTCGCGCTGGCGTGCGCGCTCGTGCACGAGCCCCGGGTGCTCTTCCTCGACGAGCCCACCGCAGGGGTCGACCCGCTGTCGCGCCGGGCGTTCTGGTGGCAGATCCATCGCCTGCGCACCCAGGGGGTCACCATCTTCGTGACCACCCACCACCTCGACGAAGCCGAGAACTGCACCCAGGTCATCTTCATGGAGTCGGGGCGCACCATCGCGGTGGGCGCTCCCCGGCAGCTGCGCCAGGAGGCGGACGTGGGCGACCTCGTCACCGTCGAGGGGGTCACGCCGGACGTCTTGCGGGCCTCTTCCCGGGTGCGGGACTTCGTGCCCGCGGGGGCGGCGTGGCAGGTGCGCCTGCGCTCCCCCGACGACCGCGAGCCGCTCGCCGCGGAGCTGAACGCCAGGGTGACCCGCCGCGCACCGTCGCTCGAGGACGTGTTCCTGCAGGCGGTCGGCCAGGAGAGCTCGCCGTGAGCGCGCTCCTGCCGTTCATGGCCAAGGAGGTGCTGCACATCGTGCGCGACCTGCGGTCGCTGCTCGCCGCGCTCGCCCTGCCGCTGTTCATGCTCCTGTTGTTCGGCTACGCCATCTCCTTCGACGTCACCGAGGTGAGCCTCGGCCTGCTCGACGAGGATCGGTCCGCCGCCTCCCGGGAGCTCGTCGAGACGCTCACCGCCGACGGCACCATCCAGGTCGTGCAGGTGGTCGGCTCCGAGCAGGCGCTCGAGGGGCTCCTCGACCGCGGCGAGGCCCGGATGGGCTTGCAGATCCCGCGGGGCTACGGTCGCGACCTCGCGTCCGGCGAAGACGTGCCCGTGCAGCTACTCGTCGACGGCACCGACGGGACCTTCGCGGGGCAAGCGCTCTCCCACGTCGCCGGGAGCCTGCAGGACCGCGCCCAGCGGCAGCTCGAGGAGGCGCTGCGGACCGCGAGCGGGCCCGAGGCGCTCCCCGGGCTCGTGCCCCAGCCGCGTGTGCTGTTCAACGAGCCGCTGGACGGCACCTGGTACATCGTCCCCGGGCTGGTGGCGGTGATCGTGGCGATGCTCGCGGCTCTCGTCACGAGCCAGTGCGTGGCTCGCGAGTACGAGCAGGGCACCATCGAGCAGGTGCTGGTGTCCCCGGTCAGCGGGGCCGCGGTCATGCTCGGCAAGCTCGTGCCCTACGTCGGGCTCGGCATCCTCCAGGTCACCACGGTGGTGCTGGCCTCGCGGTTCCTGTTCGAGGTCCCGATCCGCGGGTCGCTGGGCCTGCTCGGCGTCGCCACGCTGCTGTACCTGTTCGGATCGATGGCGCTCGGGCTGATGATGTCGGCGGTGTTCAAGAGCCAGCAGGTCGCGCTGCAGACGTCGCTGCTGGCGAGCATGCTCCCGTCGCTGCTGCTCTCGGGGTTCATCTTCCCCCTCGAGAACATGCCGCGGATCCTGCAGATCCTCAGCTACGCAGTGCCCGCCCGCTACTACATCGCGTTCACGCGGGGGCTGTTCCTCAAGGGCGTGGGCATCGACGTGCTGTGGCCCGAGCTGGTGGCCATGCTCGTCTACGCGACGGTGCTGGTGGCCGTGGCCACGTCGCGGTTCCAGCGGAGCGTGGCATGATCTTCTCGCTCCGACGCACGCTCGCCGTGGCGCGCAAGGAGGCCATGCACCTCGCGCGAGACCCTCGGATGCGGCCGATCCTGTTCGTCGCGCCGGTGTTCCAGATGATCGTGCTCGGGTTCGCCGCCAACCTCGACGTGCAGGACGTCCCCGTCATGGTCGTGGACCGGGACCAGAGCCCGGTGAGCCGCGCGATCGCGGCTCGGCTGCACGCCAACGCAGCCTTCGTGGTCGTCGGCGTGACCCCCGAGGAGCCGGCCGCCGAGCGCGCCATCGAGGCCGGTCACGCAGAGCTCGTGGTGGTCGTGCCCCGGGGCACGGATCGCCGGCTCGCGCGGGGCGAGCCCGCCGAGATCCCGATCTGGGTGGACGGCACGGACACGAACCGGGGCCTCCTCGCCCAAGGCTATGCCGAGCGCACGCTCGCGCGCGTGTCTCGCGAGCACGTCGTGCTCCCGGGGCCCGCCGTCGCCGGGGCGCTGGCGCCTCCGCGTCCCGACCTGCGGGTGCGAATCCTCTACAACCCCGCGCTGCAGAGCCGCTGGTTCATGCTCCCCGCGATCGTGGTGATGGTGCTGTCCACCATCGTCACGCTGCTCTCGGCGCTCGCGATCGTGAAGGAGCGCGAGAACGGCACCATCGAGCAGCTGTCGGTGACCCCGGTCCGCTCGTCGGAGCTGATCGTCGGCAAGCTGCTGCCGTTCGTGGCCGTGGGCACCATCGTGGCGGTGCTCGTGGGCACCGCCGCGGTGCTCGTGTTCGGCGTGCCCTTCCGGGGCCGCGTGCTCGAGCTCGTGGCCATGGCCGGCATCTTCTTGATGTCGATGCTCGGCTTCGGCCTGCTCGCCTCCACGGTGAGCCGCACGCAGCAGCAGGCCATGCTCTCGGCCATGCTGATCCTGCTGCCGAGCTTCCTGCTTGGCGGCATCCTCTACCCGATCAGCAACATGCCGCAGTGGGCGCAGCGAATCGCGGATCTGTCGCCCATTCGGTACTTCGCGGTGATGGTCCGCGGGGTGTTCATCAAGGGGATCGGCTTCGAGTCCCTGTGGTGGGAGACCGGCGCCCTCGTCCTGCTCGGATCGACGGTGCTCGTCGCCGCCATGCTCACCTTCCAGAAACGGAGCGCCTGATGTGGTGGTGGCTCGTGCTGCCCTGCGCAGCGATGACGGCCGACGAGGCGATCGAGGCGGCGCTGGCTCGCGCCCCCGCGCTGGAGCTGGCCGAGGCACGGATCGAGGAAGCCCGCGGGCGGGTGCGGGAGGCCGTGGGCCGGGCGCTGCCGCAGGCGGCAGTGGCCGGGAACGTGGTCGCGCAGACGCCGATCGACGTCGACATCACCCAGAGCCTGCCGGTCCCCATCCCCGGCGACGCGACCGTGGATCCGCTGGTGGTCGTGCCCGGCCAGCAGCTGCAGGCCACCGCCGACGTGACCGTGCCGGTGGTCCTGCCCGCCGCGTGGGCGGCGCACCGGGCCGCGCGCCGGGGGGTCGACCTCGCGCACACCCAGGCCGACGTCGAGCGGGAGGCGCTCACGCGGCGGGTCCTCGAGGCGTTCTACGCCGCCGCCGAGGCGCGCGCGGTGCTCGGCGATGCCCGACGGGCCGAAGCCCTCGCGGCGCGCCTGCTCGAGAAGGGGCAGACGCTGGTAGAGCTGGGTGCGGCCGCCGAGGACCAGATCCTGCCGTTCGAGCGGGCCCATGCCACGGCGCGCGCCAACGTGGCGCGAGCCCGCGAGGGGGTCACGGCCGCCGACGGCGTGCTGCAGATGCTCACCGGCAAGGCCGAGGGAGCGGAGCTGTCGCCCGTGCCCACCGAGGCCCCCTCGCTGGCCGAGGTGCTGCAGCGGATCGACCGCGCCGACCTGCGGGCCGCGAGCCAGGCGATCGACGCGGCCTCGGCGCAGATCGGGGTCGCGCGCGCCGAGCGGCTCCCCTCGGTGGCGGTGCAAGCGGGGGTGGTCGCGGTCGACCCCGCCCCGGATCTCGGCCGTGACCTCACCTGGCGGGTAGCCCTGGGGGCGCGAGTGCCGCTGTTCCAGGGGGGCGCCGTGCAGAGCCGGGTGCGTCAGGCCAAGGCTCGACGGGCACAGGCGGAGGCCGGGGCACGCACGCTCCAGGAGGCTGCAGAGCTGGAGGTCCGTCGCGCCCACGGCGCGCTGTCGCAGGCCCTGTCGTCGCTGGTCGAGCAGGAGGCGGCGGAGGCGCTGGCCAACCGCGCGGTCCAGGCAGCCGAGCGACGCGTCGACGAGGGGGGCGGGAGCCTGCTCCAGCTCCAGCAGGCGCAGCTCGAGGAGGTGCGGGCCCAGGTCGCGCTCACGCGCGCCCGCACGGCGGCGTCGCGGGCCATGGATGCCCTCGCGGTCGCGGTCCGTGGGGCGCTGTCCCTCTGAGCGCGCTCGCGAGTTCCGGAAATCCTGCCGGGCCAGTCATTTGCATCCCGCGCGAGCACGCGCTGCACTGGATCCCCGGAGACCCGGGGCTCCGGGAAATGCGCCACCGGCGAATCCATCAATAATGCGTGACCCAGCCGAAACCTGGCTTACCATCCGGTGCCATCCAAAGTCAAGCCTGGAGATCGCAGGCAATCCCCCCCCAGGGCCCTGCGGCGTCGTGGGAACTACTCACTGTTGATGGGTGCGCTGGAAGGACTCGAGGGTGCCGAGCGACTCGCGCTCCGCCTCCGGCAGCTTCACCCGCACCTCGACCTCGTCGGTGCCGCGCAGCTGCCGAAGGGCGAGCGCTCCGAAGAACGCTGCCCGGACCTGCCGTCCGACCTCCTGGGGGTCCAGGCCCAGCTGGCGCCCCTCCGGTCGCAGGGCGAGGTCCAGCTGCGGCTTGCCGGCCCGATAGCTGTCCGTGACGTCGCGGGTGGTCTCGAAGCGCTCGACCTCGGCCTTCAGCGCCCGCGACGCCTTCGCCAGGACCTCCATGTCGGGGTGCGAGAGGTCCACCTCGAGGTCGTCGCGGTAGCCGCCCGGGCCGCGCTCCGCCTCGAAGGTGATCTGGTCCACGCCGGGCAGCTCGCCGAGGTGATCCCGCCACCGCCGGATCACGTCGAAGGCGGTCAGGTCCCGCTCGTCGGGCGGCTTCATCACGATCTCGACGTCGATGAAGCTCTCGCCGCGCACGTTGGTCTTCACCCCCTCGGCCACCGCGTCGAGCCCCTGCTCGTCGAACAGCTCGAGGGTGGCCTCGGTCAGCCGGTCCGCCACCCGCGCCGCCTGCGCCCGAGTGGTGCCCACGGGAAGCCGAACGCCCGCCTCGATCTCGTCGGCCGCCACCTCGGGCATCATGATCATGCCCATGTGGTCGCTCGTGCTGTAGGCGGCGGAGACGGCGAGCAGGCCCAGCGCGGCACTCAGCGTGAGGTACCGGTGGCGGAGGCACCAGTCGAGCGCGGGCCCGTAGCCCCGGTCGACGAACCGCTGGAGGCCGCGCCGCACCCGGCCCTGGAGCCGCGTGAGCCAGCCTCCGCGGCCCGCCGAGGAGGGCGCCGGCGCGTGGGCGAGATGCGACGGCAGGATCAGCAGCGCCTCGACCAGCGAGAGCAACAGCACCGCGATGACCACGATGGGCAGCGGCCACCAGTACTGGCCCGTGGTCCCGGGCAGGAACAGGACAGGCACGAACGCAATCACGGTGGACAGCACGCTGAAGATCACGGGCCCCGCGATCTCTCGCGTGCCCTCGATAGCCGCGGTCTCGGGAGAGTCGCCCTGCTCCCTTCGGTCGAAGCCGTTCTCGCCGACCACGATCGCGTCGTCGACGACGATCCCGAGCGCGACCAGGAACGCGAACATCGAGATCATGTTGAGCGTGACGCCGACCACGGGCAGCAGCAGCACGCCCCCGACGAAGCTCACCGCCATCCCCGCCATGATCCAGAAGGCGAGGCGCACCTCGAGGAACAGCCCGAGGATTCCGACGACGATCACGAGGCCCATCGCGCCGTTCTCGACGAGCAACCAGAGGCGATCGGCGAAGTCGGCCGCGCGGTTGCTGTCGTAGCGGACCTGGACCCCCGGCGGGAGGCCGGGCGTGAACGCGGCGACGACCTCGTGGACGGCCGCCGCCACCGTCAGCGGCGACTGCCCACCCACCCGGTAGACCTGCACCTCGATCGAGGGCTCACCGTCGAACTGGCTGTGAAAGGCGACTTCCTCGAAGCCGTCCCGGATCCCGGCGATGTCCCCGAGCAGCACCGGCTCACCCCGATCCGAGGAGATGACCGGGATCTTGGCGAACTCCTCCGCCCACTGGCGGCGGGACTCGAGGCGCAGCAAGACCTCGCCGTCGGCGGCCTCCACCGCCCCCGCGGGCACGTCCTGGCTCGCCCGCGCGATCGTCGCCGCTACCTCGGGCAGGGTGAGGCGCAAGGCGCGAAGCGTGTCTCCGGGCACCTCGACGTGCGTGACGTAGGCGGGCACCCGACGCATCCCGACCTGGGTGATCTCCGGGTGGCTGCGCAGCTGGTCACGCAGGCGCTCACCGAGCTTGCGCAGCGTCCACACCCGCATCCGGTCCTGCCCGGCCACGAGCTCGATCGTGACGCTGCCCGAGCCCTCCCGAGCCCGCGACGTCATCTCCTCGATGCCCTGAATCCCCT
>CAYMSU010000129.1:2096-13697 GCA_964393165.1 uncultured Enterobacteriaceae bacterium | reverse complement strand
TCGGGCACGTCGCGGGCGGCGTCGGGCGCGGGGGGGGGGGCCGGCGGGGGCGCCTCGGTGTCGCCGCAGGCGGCGCCGGTCAGGGCGACGAGGCCGAAGAAGAGCATGGAGCGAAACAGTGGGGTGCGCATAGGCGGGGTCCTCCGGAGGTGTCCCGGCCCGACATAACGATTGGGCGGGCACGCGGCCCTTCGGTGGCGCATTGACGCGCTGACTCCCGCGGTTCGCCCGGGACGGAGCCCTGCGGGGTGGCCAGCCCTCGCCCGAGCCCCTAAGGAACCCGCCATCCCACTCCCGGGTTCTGGCGTCCATGCTCGCACTCGCCGTCCTCCTCGTGAGCCTGCTCGCCGCCGCCGTCTACGGCCTCGCCGTCGTCGCCACGGTGCTCCACGCGGCCCGCAGCGCGCGCCCCGTGCCCGCGCCCGACGCGCCGCCGGGGGTGTCCCTCCTGAAGCCCCTGAAGGGCCTCGAGGAGGGCCTGGAAGACAACCTCACCAGCCTCTACACCCAGGACTACGCCGGGCCCGTCGAGGTCGTGATCGCCACCACGGACCGCGCGGACCCCGCGCTCGCCGTGGCCCGCCGGGTCGCCGCGGCGCACCCCGCGGTGCCCACGCGCTTCGTGCAGAGCGATCCCGGCTTCGGCCTCAACCCCAAGGTCGCGAACCTCCAGGGCGCCGTCGAGGCCGCCCGGTACGATCTCGTGCTCCAGACCGACGCCAACGTGGCCCTGCGGCCCGGCTACCTCACCCGCGTGGTCTCTGAGCTCCTCGCGGAGGGCGCCCACCTGCTCACCAGCCTCGTCGTCGGCAGCGGCGAGCAGTCCCTCGGCGCCGCCCTGCACAACGTGCACCTGTGTGCGTTCACGGCCCCCGGCACCTGCTTCGCCCACGTCTACGCGGGGATCGTCGTCGTGATCGGCAAGTCGATGCTGTTCCGCCGCTCGGATCTCGACGAGGTCGGCGGCCTCGCGGTGGTCCGCGACATCCTGGCGGAGGACTTCGTGCTGGGGCGCGCGTTCCGCCAGGCGGGCAAGCGCGTGATGCTGTCGAGCACCCGCATCGAGAACCGCAACGTGCGCGCCCCGGTGGGTCACTTCCTCGAGCGGCAGGCCCGATGGCTCAAGATGCGCGCGGTGGTCCACGTGCCCGGGTTCGTCGTGGACCTCCTGTCGAACCCGGTCGGGCTGGCCTTCGTGGCGTTCCTGCTGTCGGGCCTCGCCGCGCCCTACGGTGCGGTGCTCGCCGGACTCGCGGTGCTCAAGGGGCTGTCCGACGCGCTCGTGGTGCGGCTCACGAGGGGCGTCGCGCTGTCCTGGCGGCACGCCTACGTGCCGGCGCTCCGCGACCTCGCGATGCTGCTCCTGTGGCCCTACTGCGCGGTGTCGCGCACGGTCCGCTGGCGGGGCACCCGGCGGGTGCTCGGCGCGGGCAGCCGGCTCCACCCCGCACCCGGGACCGCCGCAGCTACCGGTTCACCACGTGAATCGCCTCGCCCAGGGCCGCCTTGGCGCTCTCCATCATCGCCTCCCCCAGCGTGGGGTGCGGATGGATGGTCAGCCCGACGTCCAGCGCCTCGGCGCTCATCTCGATAGCCAGCGCGGCCTCGCTGATCAGGTCGGACGCGTGGTGGCCGACGATGGTGACCCCGAGGATGAGCTTCGTCTCTGCGTCGATCAGGACCTTGACGAAGCCCTCGGTCGCGTCGTTCGCGATCGCCTTGCCGATCGCGGCGAACGGGACCTTGCCGACCTTGTAGTCGAGGCCCTGCTCCTTGGCCTCGGGCTCGGACAGCCCCGCGGTGGCCACCTCGGGCTCGGTGAACACCACCGCGGGGACCGTCCGCGCGTCGTACTCGGAGGCCTTCCCGGCGATCACCTCGGCCGCGATCTCACCCTCGTAGGTGGCCTTGTGGGCCAGCATGGGGTTGCCCACGCAGTCGCCGAGCGCATAGACGCCGGGGACCGAGGTGCGCATCCGCTCGTCGACCTTGATGAAGGCGCCGTCCATCTCCACCCCGAGATCCTCGAGGCCGAGGTCTTGCGTGTTCGGGCGGCGCCCCACGGTGACCAGCACGTAGTCGGCGGGCAGATCCTGGGCGCCGTCGGGGCCCTCCACCTTCACGACGATGCCCTCCTCGGCCTGCTCCCAGCCGAGCGCCTTGGTCTTCAGCAGGGTCTTCACGCCGTCCTTCTTCAGCCGGCGGGAGAGCACCTTGACCACGTCGGGGTCGAAGCCGGGGAGCACCTGGTCCATCATCTCGACGACGGTGACCTCGGTGCCGAGCCGCGCGTACACCCCACCCATCTCGAGCCCGATGTACCCGCCGCCGATCACCACCAGCCGCTTCGGGATCTGCTGGAGCGCGAGCGCCTTCGTGCTGTCGAGCACCGGCGGGTCGGAGAAGGAGAAGTTCGGGATCTCGACGGGCGACGACCCGGTGGCGATCACCAGGTTGTCGGCCGTGTAGGTGCGGGTTCCCTCCTCGGAGGTGACCTCGACCTCGGTGCGCGACTTGATTCGGGCCGTGCCCGAGACCATCTCCACGCCGTTGGCCTTCAGCAGCGTGCGCACGCCGCCGGTGAGCTTGTCGACGACGCCCTGCTTCCACTCCTGCAGGCGCCCCATGTCCACCCCGATCTCGCCCGAGATGGTGAAGCCGAGGTCCTCGGCATGGAGCATCTCCTGGTAGCGGTTGGAGGCTCCGATCAGCGCCTTCGAGGGGATGCACCCGACGTTGAGGCAGACGCCCCCCCAGTACTCCTTCTCGATCACGAGCGTCTTGATCCCGAGCTGCCCGAGGCGGATGGCGCAGGGGTAGCCCCCCGGGCCGGCCCCGATCACGATGGCTTGCGCGTCACTCACGAGTTCTCCCTGCCCCGCAAGGGCAGCTTGGCTTCGATCAGGTGGGGGCGGCGCTGGACCTTGGCCGCCTTGACGGCCTGGTGGACAGCCGCCGCGCTGCTCCCGTCTACCTCGGTAACTTCGATGTCGAAGCCCGCGGCCAGCCGAGACGGCGAGCTGGCGAGCTGGGGTCCGAGCGGCGCATCCCCGTCGAGCGGGTGCACGGCGACCACGAAGATCACGGGGACCTGCTGCAGCGCCGCGAGGTTGAGCGCCTCGTGCACCGCACCGTCGCTCATGCTGCCGATGCCGAGGTGAACGACGACGTGGCCACCTGCGGCCGCGGCCAGGCCCACCGCGTAGAGCGCCCGCAGGGCCCCCGAGGCGCCGGCGGGGGCGATCCGGTAGGGCCGGGCGCCGGCGAGGCCGTCGACCAGGCGCTCGATGGGCACGTCTCGCGCGGCCGCCCCCGCGCGCTCCCGCAGGCCAGGGACCCACCAGTCGGTGCGGTCGAGCGCCGCGACCGTGCCCGCGACGACGGGCAGGAGCTCCCCCACGGGGAGCGGGAACGGAACGGGCTCGGCTGCCGCGAGCGCGGCGTCGGCCTCGGCGATGAGGGCCTCGGCCTCGTCGGGGGTCACCGGAGCTCCATCAGCAGCTTCTCCGGGTTCTCGAGCACGTCCTTGAGCGCCGCCACGAAGCGTGCCCCCACGCCCCCGTCGATCACGCGGTGGTCGAAGCTGGGCGACAGGTACATCATGGGCCGCACCACAATCTCGCCGTTGCGCACGACCGCCTGCTCGCGAATCGCGTTGACCCCGAGGATGGCGACCTGGGGGACGTTGAGGATGGGCGTGGCGAGCACGCCGCCGATCGCCCCCACGCTGGTCATCGTGAAGGTGCCCCCGCGCAGCTCGTCGAGCTTGGCCTTGCCCTGGCGGGTGCGCTCGGTGAGCTCGGTCATCTCCGCCGCGAGGTGGAGGATCGACTTCTGCTCCACGTTGCGCAGCACGGGCACGTACAGGCCGTTCGGCGTGTCGGTGCTGATTCCGATGTGGTGGTCGCCCTTGACCACCAGCTCGAAGCGGTCCTCGTCCATCACCGCGTTGAGGTTGGGGAAGTCGAGCAGCACGAGGCTGACCGCCTTCATGATGATCGGCAGGTAGGTGAGCTTGATGCCCCGGTCGGCGGCGAACCGCTTCATGCGCTGGCGGAGCTCGACGAGCTCGCCGCAGTCGACCTCCTCCACGTACGTGAAGTGCGCCGCGGTGTGCTTGGACCGCGCCATCTGCTCGGCGATCGCCCGGCGCACGCCGAGGATCTTGATGCGCTCCTCCTGCCCGCTCTCGAGGGTGGCGAGCTGGGGCAGCGCAGGGGACCGCACCGGCGGTGCCGCGGGCGCGGCCGGCTCGGGGGTCTGGTACACGGCCAGGTCGTTGCGGGTGATCCGGCCGCCCGGACCGCTGCCGGGAACCTCGTGGATGTCGATCCCGAGCTCCTTGGCCTCCCGCCTGACCGCGGGGGCGGCCTTGGTGGCCGCGCGGGTGGCGGGGTCGCTGAGCTCCTGGGCCGCGCCGGCGCCGTTGGTCGGGGCCGGGGGAGCCGGCGCGCGCGGGGCCGGGGCCGGCGGGGCGGCCGCGGGCGCCGGAGGAGCCGAGGGGGCAGGGGCCTCACCGGCCCCGCTCGCGTCGGTGTCGAGCTCGACCAGCGGCGAGTGGACCTTGACGATGTCGCCCGGCTGGCCGTGGAGCTTGAGCACGCGGCCCGCCTTCGGGCTCGAGATCTCGAGCTGCGCCTTGTCGGTGGTGATCTCGCACAGCGGCTGGTCGACCTGCACGAAGTCGCCCTCCTGGACGTTCCAGGACACGACCTCGGCCTCGACGACGCCTTCCCCCACTTCGGGTAGCTCGAACACGAACGCCATCTTGTCGACTCCTTTCAGTACGCGACGGCGGCGCGCGCAGCGGCGGCCACCCGATCACCGAGGGCGGGGGACTCCCCCATCGGGGCTTCGAGGTACAGGAACGCTTCGTCGAGCCCGGCCTGGCGGACCTGCGCGGCCCACCCGGGGTCGCCCCCGTCGACCACCACGAGCCGGCCGGTGGCCCGCACCCGCTCCCCGAGCGACGCCCCGTCGAGCGGGGACAACCGCACGAGGTCCACCACGTCGGCCTCGATCCCTTCGCCGGACAGGGCCTCGGCCGCCTGCCGCGCGACCGGCACCCCCGACCCCCACGCGGCGAGGGTGAGGTCCGTGCCGGTGCGCAGCACGCGGGCGGCAGGCTCGACGGCGGCCTCGCCGACCGGCCCGCGCGCCGTCAGGCGGTCGCGAGGCTCGAGCACCACGGTGGGACCGGGCCGGCCGAGCGCCCAGCGCAGCAGGCCCGCGGCCATGCCCGGGTCGGACGGGCACACCACGTGGACGCCCGGCAGCTCCGTGAGGAGGCCGGCGACCGGGGCGTCGAGCCCCGCGGCGGCCTGGCCACAGGGCACGCGGAGCACCAGGGGGACGGGGAACTCTCCCCGTGCGGCGATGGCCCCCGCGTCGGCCAGGGGGCCGAGGACGGCTGCGAGGCGGCTCGTGCCGGCCAGCTCGACGACCGGCTTCTGGCCCCCGAGGGCCATCCCGACGGCCACCCCCACGGTGCCGCGGTCGGCGATCGGCAGATCCTGCACGCGGTCCTCGAACTCGGCCTGCAGCCCCTCGGTGGTGCCGGCCGCGCCCCCCATGCGCCCCACGGTCTCGCCCAGCACCACGACGGCGGGGTCGTCGGTGAGGGCGCGGAAGAGGACGCCTCGAATGGCCTGGGCCATCTGGAGGCTCTGGTGCGGATGGCTCATCGCAGTGCCGGGGAACCTGGGAACCGGCAACTATGCTCCCCGTGCGCCGGTGTCACGTCCGCCGTGGTCCCGGTCCGCGACGGCGCGGTCGACCAAGCCCTGGACCACCTGACGGACGTGCTCTTCCTCGCCCCGCGGAGGAACCGGCACCGGCGTGCCGATGCAGACCCAGGCGCGGGTGCGGGGCTTGGCGGTCATCCGCCACAGGTGGGTGCCGAAGCTCTCGTCGACGTACTCGGAGCCCGGCTCGTAGGCGAGGCCGAGCGGGAGGACCTGCACGCCGGGCAGCCCGCGGGCGGCGGCGAACGTGCCGGGCTGGAAGGGGCGCACCTCGTCTCCTTCGAAGGTGTTGCCCTCGGGGAACGCGATGACGTTGCGGCCGGCCTGCAGCGTGCGCCGCATCTTGCGCACCGCGCTGACCGCGCTGTTGCGGCTCTCGAGGTCGACGAAGATGGTGTCGTTGACCCGCGCCGCGGCGCCGATCACGGGAATCCGCTCGACCTCGTGGTTCGACAGCACGACGCCGCCCACGAAGTGGATGCAGAAGAGGATGTCGAGCGGGGACCGATGGTTCGCGACCACGAGGTAGGGCCCCGCGGGCCTCGGCGGGTCGTCGAGCACGTGCAGGCCGAGCCCGAAGATCGACAGCACGCCGCGGCTCCACTGGTGCACGACCCGCTGCTTGCCGGGCCACTCCTGGTAGGCTGGGTCGACCGTGCAGAGCAGCTGGTGCGCGCGGACCGCGCTCCAGGTCCACGCTCCGAAGCCCGCGGCCCGTGCGGCCGCCCTGACCGCCGCCCAAGGGTGCATGCGCAGCCTCCTAACGCGCTATGCACCCGGTACGCAGACGTGCGGGGGGCCGAACGCATGCTCGTGGCGACCGACGTGAGCTACGACGACCACGGCGGCGCGGTGGCCGCCGCGGTGGGGTTCGACGCGTGGACGGCGGCGACCGCGCGCCTGGAGCACACCGTGCACCTGCCGTCGGTGGCGGCGTACACGTCGGGGGAGTTCTGGCGGCGGGAGCTCCCGTGCCTGCTCGCGGTGCTCGACGGGCTCGACCCCGAGCTCGTGGTCGTGGACGGGCACGTGTGGCTGGCCCCGGAGCGGCCGGGGCTGGGGCACTACCTGTGGGAGGCGCTCGACCGGGCGACTCCCGTGGTGGGGGTGGCGAAGGCCCCGTTCGTAGGCGGGGAGCCGGTCGAGGTCCACCGCGGGGGGAGCGCGCGGCCGCTCCTCGTGACCGCCATCGGTACCGACGCCCGCGAGGCGGCAGCCGCGGTGACGCGAATGCACGGCGCTCATCGGATCCCCACCCTGCTGAAGCGGGTGGACCACCTCTGCCGGGGGCACGCTTGAGACGTTGCAACCAAGCTTCTCGCGAGGGATCGTCGCCTGGCTGGGCCGGGGGCTGACGGTTACCCCGGCTGCGCCTTGCGCCCGGAGTTTCTTGCATGCGCCCCACGCTCCTCTTCGCCGTCGGCGGTCTGGCCGCGTGCGCCTGGATTCCGCGCCCCTCGGAGACCGATGGCAACCTCACTCCGTGCGCCACGCCCCCGTGCGACACCGGTCCGACACGCGACACGGTCGAGGACACCACAGCTCCCACGGGCGACACCGGCGACGTGAAGGAAGGCCCCAACACCGTGCCCGTGGTGTCCGGGGTCGGCCTGAACAGCTACCGACCGGTCGTCGACGAGACGCTGAGCGCGCAGGTGGGGCCTTCGTTCGATCCAGACGGGGATGTCGTTTCTGTTACATACGTGTGGCGACGGAATGGAACTCCGATCAGTGGCGAGACCCGCAGCAGTCTCCCCCTGCCCGTGAGCGTGTACGACCCGGGCGACGAGATCCTCCTCGAGCTCACGTTCTCCGACGGGCGCGACGAGGTCATCCGCACCGCGGGGCCCGCGATCGTGCAGGCCGACGACACGTCCCGGTGGCGGATGCTCGCCCCGCCGCGCGCCGGCGACGGGTCGATCGGGTGGTTCGACGCCAAGCGCCAGCGCCTCCTGTTCGCCCCCGCGACCGACGAGGCCACCTTCGGCCTCTGGGAGATGCAGCTGTCGGGAGCATCCCCGCGGTGGGTCCGGCTCGACAACGCCATCGGCAGCACCCTCGGCGGCTTCCGCACGCCGCTGCCCGACCCCGAGAACGATCGCGTGCTCACCTTCGGGGGCGACGCCGCGGGAGGCTTTCGCACCAACGACCTGTACGCCCTCGAGTACGGCGAGAACCAGGGTAGTGAGCGATGGGTCGAGCTCACGCCGGCGGGCACTCCCCCTTCGCCGCGGATCGGCGAGGGCGCGGTCGAGATCGTCCTGCCCGGCGGAGACCGGGCCTTTCTGCTCATGGGCGGCCAGGGCGACGACGACGGGCCGCTTGTCGACGATGCGTTCCTGCTGCGCGTGGACGGCGGCGGGGAGACCTGGGAGGAGCTGAAGGTGCCGCTGCCTCCCGCGGCGCTCGCGCCGGTCCTCTTCTTCGACGGCACCCGCCGCCGCGTGTTCGCTGCGGGAGGGTTCACGGGCACCGAGGCCTCCGATCGAATCTACATGTGGGACCTCGATCAGGCCTACGCGAAGGGCTTCGTCGAGCTCGGGGCGCGGCTGCCGAGCCCGCTCGTCCTGGCCTCGGCGGTCGTGGAGGGCGATGTCGCCTACCTGTTCGGAGGAGCCGAGGAAGTCCAGCTGGACTCGTCCGATCCCCCCACCCTCCACGACCGGCTGGTCACGCTCGACCTGACCTCGCTGGCGGTATCCTCGAAGGATCTGGCGGACCGACCCAGCGTGCCGATCACGGTGGTGCCGGTGTCGCGCGCGCCCTTCGACGACGGCTACGTGGTGTTCGCTCGCGGCTTCCAGTTCGCTCCCGTGGAGTACTTCACGTTCGACCCGAGCGCAGCCGCCTGGACCCCCCTGGTGTCGGCGGACACGTCGCCGCCCCCGCTGTACCAGGGCCTGGCCATGAACGACCCGCGCGGGTTGATCCTGACCGGTGGTCGCACCCTGTTCGACGATCCGGTGGGCAACTCGGGCGTGTATGCCTTCAAGGGCGCCTACGAGGCCCTCTCCTTCAGCGGACCCACGCCCGGCGTGCGCTGGGGCGCCACGATGGACACCATCTGGTTCGGGGAGCCACGCCTGTACTGGTTCGGCGGCGCCACTGAGCCCGGGGAGACCGTCAGCTCGTCGGTTTGGCGCCTCGACCCCGGCAGGACCACATGGACGGAGATCACCGTCGCCAAGGGGCAGTCCGTTCCCGAGCTGCGCTCGGGCCACACCCTGTTCCACGGCAGCTGCGACTACCCGAACCCTCCTCGGGGCAACGTCATGGGCATGTTCGGCGGGAGGCTGGCGAGCTCCGGGGATCTCACGAACGAGCTGCTGATGAGCGAGTGCAACCTGAGCGACCGCGACAACCCTGTGGGCTGCACCTGGTTCTCGACGCTGGAGAAGAGCGCCAACCCCGCGCTCCCCACGGCGTGGTCGGCGTCCGCCATGGTCCAGGGAGACGAGGGCGGCGTGGAGTTCGCCCTGATCTCGGGGGGCCTCACGGACCAGGGTGCCACCAACGCGCTGTACGTCTATGACACCTGCAATGGCCCGGCAGCCTCCGGTGGTACGCTCCCCCAGGCCACCTGGCGGACGGCCGAGGAGCCTCCGGCCGCCTACGGCCACACGCTCACCGCCATCCCGAGCGACGTGAGCGTGGCTCCGCGGGCCATCTGGCTGTTCGGTGGCACGGTGGACGACGGAGGGACCGTGACGAACACCGTCGGGGAGCTCACCTGGAACGGCGAGCTGACCTCGCCCGCGGCTACGTTCACGCCGCTCGACATCGCCGGCGACGCTCCGCTGCCCAGGATGTTCCACCAGGTCACCTACGACCCCGACCAGGAACGGATCCTGCTCTACGGCGGGCTCCGCGACCAGGAGGTCCTCGACGATCTGTGGGAGCTGCGCCTGCGGGACTGACCTGCGGTCGTGGTAGGTAGACTGCGCACGCCCGTTGGAGGACCCGCTGCTCCCTGCCCTGTTGCTCCTGGTCGCGGCTTGCGCGCCGGCCGATCCCGCGGGTGCCTGCGGCGACTACGTGTCCGCGCTCGACGCCTGCTACGTCGACGCGGGCGCCTCGGCGGCCCCCCTCGAGCGCGCGTTCTGCGCCCCCTACGCGGAGCTGACCGGAGGACCCGCGGCCGACGCCGAGGAACGGCTGCAGTGCTTCACCGATGCAGTGGTGAGCGGCGACTGCGCCACCCTCGACGGCGCCGACGCGGCGTTCGCCTCAGCCGAGAACTGCCCCTGAGCCGTCGGTCCACCCATGGACGGGTGGGGGGTGCGGCCACTCCCCTAGGCACTCCACCCGTGGACCTGTCGAGGGTCCGATCGCCCCGGTGAGGACTCCACATGTGGACCCCCTCGATCCGCGGTCGCGACACTCCCTGGTCCACGTGTGGGGCACCTGATCCCGAGCACTCCGGGCAGACTGGTCCACCTGTGGAGCACCCGATCCCGAGGGCTCACGGTGCACTGGTCCACGCGTGGACCACCCGACCCGGTGGCCTTGGAGGGAGGTCCTCCACGGGTGGACCACCACGTCCAGTGATCGATCCAGGCACCCCTCCACGCCTGGACCACCGGATCCTGCGACCGTCCCGGTCGGTGGTCCACGGTGCCCCCGGTCGACAGGGCGATCGGATCCCTCGCCGGTCCACGTGGACCGTAGTCCTTCCCCCGACCGCGGTGGACGGTGCTCCACAGGTGGACCGGCGCCTCCCGAGACCACCCTCCACGCCACTCCACAGGTGGACCAGTACTCACCGCGACGTCAGCAACCCCTGCACCACGCGTGGACCAGCACCCCTGGTGGCTGTGATCCCCGCACTCCCACGAGTGGACCACCACCTGCGGGGTCTACTGCACGTCTTTCGGCGTGGTCTCGCCGTCGAGCACGCGCTTGATGAAGAACTCGCCTGCCTTGTAGGACGACCGCACCAGCGGGGCGCTCGCCACGTACTTGAAGCCCATCTCGAGGCCCATCCGGCCGTAGGCGGCGAACTGGTCGGGGGTGACGAACTCCTCGACCTCGAGATGCTTCGGCGTGGGCCGTAGGTACTGCCCGATCGTCAGGAAGTCGACGCCGACCTCCCGGAGATCCTGCATGGCCTCGCGCATCTCCGCCTCGGTCTCCCCGAGGCCGACCATCAGCGAGCTCTTCGTGTATCCGGAGGGCCGGATCCGCTTGGCGTTGCGGAGCACCTCGAGGCTCGTCTCGTAGCTCGCCTTGCGGTCGCGCACGGGCCAGGTCAGCCGCTTCACGGTCTCCTGGTTGTGGGCCACGACGTCGGGCTCGGCCATCATCAGCGTGAGCAGGCTGCCGACGTGGCCCCCGAAGTCCGGGATCAGGACCTCGATCCTGGTCTTCGGGGATGCCTCGCGCGTGTGCGCGATGCACGCCGCGAAGTGCGACGCGCCACCGTCGGGCACGTCGTCCCGGTCGACGCTGGTCAGCACCACGTAGTCGAGGTCCATCTCCCGGATCGCCTCGGCCACGTTGGCCGGCTCGTCCGGATCCAGCGGGGCGGGGTACTTCGCGGTCTTGACCGCGCAGAAGCGGCACCCGCGGGTGCACGTGTCGCCCATGACCATGAACGTGGCGGTGCCGCCTGCCCAACACTCGCCGATGTTGGGGCAGCGGGCTTCCTCGCAGACGGTGGCGAGCTTGAGCTCCCGCGCCCGCTTGCGGATCTCGTGGTACCGGGGCGAGCCCGGCATGCGGACCTTGAGCCAGGGGGGCTTGGATTGTGTCATGCCGGCGGCGTAACCTCAGGACCTCCCCTCGTCTCAAGACCTGCCTTCATCTCAAGACCTGCCTTCATCTCAAGACCTGCCTTCATCTCAAGACCTGCCTTCAT
>CAYMSU010000129.1:0-1996 GCA_964393165.1 uncultured Enterobacteriaceae bacterium | reverse complement strand
CTGGTGGGGAGTCGTCGGGCCGGCCGGAGGGGTGCAGCCCGACCGTGGTGATGCGAGGCCCGAGCGCCTCCGACAGCGACAGCTCGTCGGACAGCGTGGGGATGTCCACGCTGTCGGCGTCGCTCACCGTCTCCGCGTCGCTGATGCTCTCCTCTTCGGGCTCGGGAGGCGGCGCGAGCAAGCTGCGGAGCACCTGCAGGGCCCCGCTCGAGGGGCGAGGCCGCCCCCGCGCGGTGGCGAGCGCGACCACTGCCCGCTCGAGGCGCCGCACGACCGCGGGGACGTCGACCGACGCGGGCTGGCCCCAGGCCTCCAGCGCCTTCCGGGCCGCGACCACGGCGCCAGCGGCGGCCTCCGCGGCGCGGACGGCCTCGCGGGGCGGGGGCGCCGGCGCCGCCTCGGCGACCAGCCGCCGGGCCTCGTCGGCCATCGCCGAGCCCTCCTCGAGCGCCGCCTGGAGCGCCCGACGCACCTCGCTGGCCCGGGGATCGGGGGGCGCGCTCCGGGCGAGGCCACGCGCCCGGCGCGCCAGCTGCTGGGCGCGGCGCACGGTCTTCCGCAGGTCGTTGAGGGCGGTGCGGACACGGTCCGGATCCCCGTCGCGCGCCGCCGACGGGGCCCGCTCGGCGGCCTCCGCCCCCTCGCGGTCGCAGGTGGTCGCCACGTCGACGAGCGGGGTTCCCGGGGCGGCGTGCCGCACCTCGTCCGTGACGCCCTGCAGTCGCCGGGACAGGCCCTTCAGCGCCTTGAGCCCGGTTCGGGCCTGGTTGCGGCGATCCGCCTGCCAGCCGGCGATCAACTCCTGAAGCGACTCCTGGGCGGCCACCGCGCGCTGCGCCGCCGACGCCGCGCGCCGCGCGCTCGCCTGGGCGAGCCCCTCGTCGTCGGTGGACCGGGCCGCGTCTACCGCCCGATGGGCCTCCTCGACGGTGCTCCACACGTCGTCGGCCATCGCCACGACCTGCGCGGGTGCGCCCTCGGGTAGCGCGCGCGGCGGGACCGTGGCCACCACCCGGGCGGCCCGGTCGGCGTCGCGCTGGGCGTGCGCCCACACCACCGCTCGGCGCGTACGGGCGAGGGCGAGCTCGGCCGCCTCGGCCTCGGCCTCGGCTTGGTCGGGATCGAGGGTGCGCGCCGCCCGGTCCCTCGCCTCCTCGGCCTCCGTCGCGGCCGCGCGCACCCTGGGATCGTCGGCCTCCGCGAGCTGGGCTCGGGCCTGCTCGGCGGCCACCGCGGCGCGCTCCCGGGCCGCCCGCCGGTGCTGCAGGGCATCGTCCGCAGCCCCCTCGGCCTCGTCCGCCGCATGCTCTGCCTGCGCCCAGTGCTCCGCCGCGCGGTCCGCATCGGTCGCATCGCGGCACGCCTGCACCGCCCGCCGCGCCCGCTCCACGGCCGCGGCCACCGCGCTGCCGGTGGCGATCTCGAGCGCCGCGCGGGCTCGGGCGAGCGCCTCCTCGGCCCGCTGCCGCAGGTCCCGGAGGGCCGTGGCCACCTCGGTGATCGCCGCCTCGGCGGCCTGCGCCGCTCGCTCGGCCCGGTCCGCGGCCCCGATCACCGCCTCGGGATCCGTCGCGCCGTCGGCCTGTTGCACCGCGGCTCGCGCGGCCACGACCGCCCCGAGGACCTGGGGCAGGTCCGAACGCTCGAGCGCGGCCTCGGCCTGAGCGAGACCACGCGCGGCGCGGCGACGGGCCGCCGCGCGCGTCTCCACGGCCCCCTCCGCGAGGGCTCTGGCCGCCTCGGCGGCGCGCTCCGCCTCGTGCACACGATCCTCGGCCCGGCGCACGTCGGGCTCGGCTCGGGCGGCCGCCACCGCCTGCTCCGCCTCCTCGACCAGGGCCGCCACCTCGGGCGTGTCGAGGATCGGGAGCGCCCCCGCGGCTCGTCGCAGCGCCTCGGCCCCTCGCTCGGCGAGCGCCTGGCGACGGGACCGCCCGTCCCTCCCCGCCTGCTCGGCTGCCGCGGCCATCCGCTCCGCCCGCTCGGCGGCCGCCTC
>CAYMSU010000128.1:0-13697 GCA_964393165.1 uncultured Enterobacteriaceae bacterium | reverse complement strand
GATCTCGGCCTGCTTGACGGTGTCGATCCCGAGATCGGCCTCGAGCTCGAAGTCGGCCTCGATCTCGGCGGGCTCGTAGCCCGTCCGGGCCGCGACGACGGCGATGAGGTCGCTCAGCACGTCGCTCGGGGCCGCTGCGGGGACCGCCCGAGGAGCGTCCGCCGGCGCGCCGGGCGCCGACGGCTCGGAGGCGCGGGGCACCGGCAGCCCGAGGGCGTCGATGGGCGAGACGTCGGGTCGGAGGTCGTACTGGTGGTCGGTCTCGGCCTCGACCGCGCGGAGGGTGCGCTCCTCGATGACCTCGCGCACGTGCGCGTAGCCCGTCATCTCCTTGAGCCACGACAGCCGCCGGGCGGCATCTGCCACGCGCTCGTCGCCGCGGGCCACGGCCTTGTGCACGGTGAGCGCGAGCTGCGAGCCGAAGCCCGCGGCGAGACGCACTGCGTAGTCGAACGCGCCGGTCTGACCGCGGGACAGCAAGAGGTCGCCGAGCTGCTCGTCGGGCTCCTTGAGGTTCGCGACAGGAGGCACCACGCCGTACTGCAGGGCCTTGACCACCACGCCGTCCTCGATGCCGGCGCCCATCGGGTGACCCGTGAAGCCCTTGGTGTTCGACACCAGAATCCGGGACGCGCCCTCGCCGAACGCGGCCCTGAGCGCCTCGATCTCGGCGGCTGCGGAGCCCCCACGGGCCGGCGTGTAGGTCTCGTGCGACATGAAGATCGAGCGCTGGGCGAAGACCTCGGGGGTGAGCCCCTCCCGCTCGCACACGTCGCGGACCAGCGCGCGCATCGCCGTCGCGATGTGGTCGACATCGAGTCGGGTGCCGTGGAACGCGCTGTTCACGATGGAGGCGCCGAGCTGCTCCGCGATGGGGACGACCCCGCGCTCCGCCGCCAGGTCGCCGCGCTCCACGACCAGCGCGACGGCTCCCATGCCGAGGATGAGGCCGTGGCGACGGCGATCGAAGGGCAGCGCCGCCTCCTCGACGACGTCGTGCGTGCTCGCGGCGCCGGCGGCCATGAAGCCGCCGCCGATCCAGGGCAGCAGCGTCTCGCTGGTCACGTCGTCGGCCCCGACCACGATCACCCGATCGCAGCGGCCCAGCCGGATCCAGTCCTCGGCCAGCGCCAGGGCCTGGGTGCTGCTGGCGCAGGCGGCGTTGATCTGGGTGTTGGGGCCCCGCGCGCCGATCAGCTGCGCGAACTGGCTGTGGCCCATCGCCAGGACCTGGAAGAGGAAGAACCGATCGAACCGGCCCTCGGCGTTTCGGCCGCCGTTCTCGAGGCTGCGCACGAGCTGGTCGTAGCCAGGGAAGGCCGAGCCGAAGATGATTCCCGTGGTGTCGCGCAGGGGCTCGGGGAGGCCCCAGCCACGGGGCACCCGCTTGCCGGAGTGCGTGGTCTTGTAGGTCTTGACCAGGGGGATGCCCGCGTCGCGGAGGGCCTCGAGCCCGGCTGCGATCGCGAGCTGCGTGGAGATGTCGAATGCCTCGATGAGCCGCGGGTCGACCCCCCACTCGGTGAGGTCGAACGCGCCCTCGGTGCCCGCGAGGCGGATCACCTCGTCGGGGCTGGTGACGTCGAGGAAGCTGCCCTGGCCGGTCTGCGGGTCCTTGACGAGCCGCGTCAGTCCCTTGTCGAGGAACTTCCGGGTGCGGTCTCCGATGTGAGAGATGCGACTCTTCCCCGAGAGGATCTGGGCGAAGTTGTCCGGCCCGAACACCTCGGTGCCGCCGGGAAGCCCTACGGAGGCTCCCGTGATCACGATCGAGGCGTCGATGTGCACATCCGACGGCTGGCCGGCGAGCCGGCGGGGTGCCCGGGGGACCACCTCGGCCTTCGCGGGGGCGGGGGCGGGAGCGCGAGCGGCCACGGACGGCGACCGCGGGCGCGTCTCGGACCGGGGCTGAGCCTGCCGTGCGGCCTCGAATGCCCGTGTGAGCAGTCCCCGGACGGCAGGGAGCAGTGCGGTGGCGAAGGCCTCGGCGTCGCGCCCGTCGAGCCCGTGCTTCGCGGCCTCGGTGAGGAACGTGGCCACAGCGCGATCGGTGCCGTCGCCTGGCGCGGGCGCCGCCCCAGTCGGGCTGGAGGTCGGCGCCGGGCTCTCGACGGAGATGCGGGTGGCCCCGGTGCGCTCGGCGGCCCAGCCGATCAGGGACCGGAGCGTGCGGTGGCTCGCGAACGAGAAGCCTGGATCGGCGGGAATCCCGTAGGTCTGGCGGACGACCGAGAAGACCTCCGCCTGCTTCACCGTGTCGATCCCCAGGTCGGCCTCGAGCTCGTAGTCGAGATCGAGATCCTCGACCCGGTAGCCGGTCGTCCGGGCCACGATGCGGAGCACCCCCTCGGACAGGTCCGGTGTCGCCTCGGTCTGCGTCTCGTGCAGCGCCGTGAACGCGGCGATTGCTTCGGTGGTCGCGCGGCGGGGGGCTGTCTCGGCGAAGAGGTCGACCTCTCCGGGAGCCGCCCGCACGGGCAGCCCGAGGGCCACGAGCCCGGCCAGCGCGTCGCGGAAGCTGGTGACGCCGCCCCGCTTGGGGTGGTTCGTGTACAGGCCCCGGTGAGGGCGGCGCTTGAGGATCGAGACCGTGAAGCCGGACAGCGCCCGCTTGGGCCCGCACTCGACGAACACGCGCGCCCCGTCGGCGTACATGCGCTCCATCTGGCTGGCCCACTCCACCGGGGCGCTGATCTGCTGGGCCAGCAGGTCGATGATGCGCTCGACGGCGTCCTCACCGGTGGAGGGGTAGTACTCGCCGGTCACGTTGGTGGTGATCGGGCGGCGCGGGGGCTGCAGCCCGAGCTGCGTGAGCACGCCGCGCAGCGGCTCGCTCGCGGGGGCCACGATGTGGCTGTGGAACGCGTGGCTGACCGGCAGCGGGTACACGGTGACGCCGGCCGCCCGGAATCGCTCGGAGGCCTCCTCCACCGCGTCGGACGCCCCCGCGATGACGGTCTGGGTGGGGCAGTTCTTGTTGGCCGCGATCACGTAGCCGTCGACCTCGGCGAGGATCTCCTCCACGGCCTTCGCCCCGGTCGCGATCCCGGCCATCTTCCCGGGGTCGTCGAGCTGGATGCCGGCCATCTCCTTGCCCCGCGCGCTGACCGCGAGCAGGGCCTGCTCGAAGGTCATCACGCCCGCGGCTACGGCCGCGCCGTACTCGCCGAGCGAGTGACCGGCGACGAGGTCGGGGAGCACACCGAATGCGGCCAGCAGGCGCAGGATCGCGATGTCGAGGGTGAGGGTGGCGGGCTGGCTGTACTCCGTCTGCCGGAGAAGATCCGACTTTGCGTCGGCGTCTTCGCCGTCGGAAAGCCGAATGAAGTCGGTGATGCCCTTGCCGAGCGCGGGGGCCAGCACCCGGTCGGCCTCGGCGAAGGTGTCCGCCACGATCGGGTAGGCGGCAGCGAGGTCGAGCCCCATGTCGAGGTACTGGCTGCCCTGACCCGTGAACAGAAACGCGAGCTTGCCATCGAACGGGCTGTCCTCGTAGGCGATGCTGCGCGCGCGGAGGAGGTCGGGGTTGGATCCCTTGTCGACGGCCTTGATCGCGCGCTTCAGCTGGTCGGACCGCTCCTCGGCGTCGCGGGCCGCGGCGGCCAGCCGCAGCGGCGCGCTCGGCTGGTAGGGCACGTGGCGCCCGTCGGCGAGCGCCTGGAGGTTGGCCAGGACCTCGGCGGCGTCGAGCCCGGAGACGGCCCAGAGCCCCTCCGGGAGACCTGCGGTCGGCGGCGCGGGCCGCGGGGCTCCGGCCTCGATCCGCGGGGCCGCCGGGGTGGTGGCCGTCCCGGAAGGGCGCGTCTGGGCCTGCGTGGGGGCCTTGGGCCGGCTCTGGGGAAGCGACTGCCCGGCGAAGCTCTCGAGCACGACGTGGAAGTTGGTGCCGCCGAAGCCGAAGGCGCTGACGCCAGCCCGCCGGAGGCCACTCGGAGACTGCGGCCACGGCTCCGCCTCGGTCTGCACCTTCATCGGCACGACGTCGAAGGGCACGTCGTCGCGGCCGGTCCGGTAGTTCACCGAGGGGGGGAGCACGCCGTGATGAAGCGCCAGGGCGGCCTTGATCACGCTGGCAGCCCCTGCCGCCGACTTCAGGTGCCCGATCATCGACTTCACGCTGCCGATGCGAATCGGCCCGCGGTCTCCGCGGTGCCCGCTGCCGATCACCTTCGACAGTGCCTCGACCTCGACCTTGTCGCCCACCACCGTGGACGTGCCGTGAGCCTCGACCAGGTCGATGTCCCACGGCTCGATCCCGGCCTCGGCGTAGGCGCGCTCGAGGGCGCGGATCTGGCCCTGGATGTTGGGCGCGGTGATGCCCTTGCCCTTGCCGTCCGAGCTCGCGCCGACCCCGCGGATCACGGCATACACGCGGTCGCCGTCGCGCACGGCGTCCTCGTAGCGCTTGAGCACCACGATCCCGCACCCCTCGCCCATCACGAAGCCCGACGCGCGCTGGTCGAACGGCGCCGACAGATCGGCAGAGAGGGCGCCGATCTTCGAGAACTTCACGTAGGTCGGGACGTTCATGGAGCGATCCGCGCCCCCCGTGATCACCACGTCCGCGTCGCCGTCCTGCAGAGACTTCACCGCGGTCTGGATCGCCGCCATCGAGCTCGCGCAGGCCGCGTCGACGGTGAAGTTGGCGCCGCCGAGGTCGAAGGCGTTCGCGATGCGGCCCGCGATGACGTTGGCGAGCTCGCCGGGCATCGAGTCTTCGTCGACGATGGGGAAGCCCGCCTTGTAGCGCTCCTCCATCGCGGCCAGGGCGGCCGCGCGCTCGGCGGGGGGCATGTTCGAGAACGGCGGCACCGATGCGAGCTTCTCCGCGACGCCGGGCCACGCGAGCCGGATCGCGTACTGGTCGGAGAACTCCCCGCCCAGGCTGTTCCCGAGGATGACCGCGGTCCGCTCGCGGTCGAACTCCCGCCCGCCGCTGCGCTTGTCGACCTTCAGATCCGCGTCCTCGAGCGCATCGGCGACGCACTCGAGCGTGATCTGCTGGATGGGGTCGACCTGTCGGGCGACCGACGGGGGGATCCGGAACCGCTTGCTGTTGAACTCGAAGCCCTGCAGGAACCCGCCGATCTTGGAGTACGTCTTGTCGGGGGCGGAGCGGTCTGCGTCCCAGTAGAGCGCCGGGTCCCAGCGCTCGCGCGAAACCTCGGTGATCGTGTAGACCCCGTTTACGATGTTCTGCCAGTACTGGGCTGCGTTGTTCGAGCCGCCGGGGAACCGGCAGCCGATTCCGATGATGGCGATGGCCGCGTTGTCGGTCGTCGGAGCGTCGGGGGGCGGGGGGCCGGGGTCGCGAGGGACCGACGCCAGGGCGTGGCCAGCGCCGTTGCTCGGGACCTGCGCGGCGAAGGCCTGGATGTAGGCATGCAGCAGGGCCGCCAGCGAGGGGTGGCGGCGGGCCAGGGCGCGAGCGCGGGCGAGGCCCTGACCTGCGATCCACAGCGCCGTCGACGGATCCTGCTCGGTCCACAGGCCGGCGGCGAGCTCCCAGGGGTCGGCGCCCTCCACCAGCCGCCGCAGCACGGGCGCGGCCGGCGAGGCCGACACCCGCCACCCCGCGACCGCGACCACCCGCGTGATCTCGTCCTCCGGCAGATCCAGGCGGCGGTCGAGGGCCTCCGACAGCCCGAGCTCGGGCAGGCCGAGCAGCACGTCCGACACCACCACGCCGGCGGCCCCGAGGGCGGCCGCGCGCTCGGCCCCGGTGGGGGCGAGGCCCGCATCGACGAGCACGCGGGAGGGGTCCGGACAGCGCGCGAGCAGCTCGAGCCCGGGGGCGGTGCCGCCCCGCCCTCCGGCCTCTCGCCCTCGCAGCACGAGGCCTGCGAACCCATCGGGCACGGGGCCCGGCTCGGTCGTCTCGAGCCAGGTCTCTCGGCCGACCACGGGAGCGCCTCCTTCGGCCAGGATCACCGGTCCGGTGCCCGGCGTGGGTCGCCCGTCGCGCGTGCGGATCCAGGCGCCCGCCGGCAGCTGCTCGGGCACGGGCCCCGCGGTGCAGTCGACGACGGGCGTGCAGCCTGCGTCGAGCACGGTCTGCGCGAGATGAGCCGCGGTGGGCGGGAGCAACGTACGGATGGCACCGCTCATGGGGGTCCCCCTGAGGTCTCGGGCCTAGTAGCGTTCAGTGTGCAGGCAGACACGTGCCACGTGGGGGCTGAGGCGAGCTTCACCACGACCAACGCGGCACTCGGGCGGCGTGGGGCCCTAGCCGAGCCACCATCGAGTGGCGCGGGTGCTTCCTGTTCTCGCCACCACCCCGATGCGCTCCAGCTCGAGGAGCTCACGCCGAACCCGCAGGGTCGCGGCGCCCACCGCCTCGGCCAGCTCGCGCGTGCTGGCCCCGTGGTCGGCCTCCGCCAGGTAGTCCACGAGCTGCTCCCCGAGCTCGCTCGCGACCCGCCGGGGCGCGCTGGCCTCGCGCTCGACGAACCCATCGGGCTTGGCAGGGGGTGGGGGGCCAGGGCTCTCCGCAGGCTCGGGAGCGGCCGCTGCGCCGGAGAACGGCAGCACGGCCGGCCCGCCCCGCGGGCGCCGCGGCCGGCCGCGCTCCCGCTTGCGCTGCTCCGGCACGTCCGTGAGCGCGAGCTCCCGAGCGGCCTCGGCGCCGGCGTCGTAGAGCGGCTCGAGGGTCTTCAGCAGATCGCCGTCGCCAGGAGGGGGACCCAGCTCGACGAGCCCGGGCGAGCGCGCTGGGGGGTGGAAGCGGAACGTCATGGGGGGCAGCTTCTGCGGAGCGGAGAACCACTCTCCAGGGGGAGGCACCTCCTCGTGGCGGCTCTGCGTCTGCGATGGCGCCACACTCGTGTCGCCCCACTGCCGCCGGAACTCGGCGATCAGCTGCTCCCGCGGGCGCCCTCGGAGGGCGAACAGCAGCAGCGGCTCTCCCTCCAGCGCCTCCGCGAGCAGGTAGTGGATTGCGGCCCCGTGCGCGCAGGGGAGCGCGTAGTCGCCGCAGTCACAGTCCCCGTCGAGCTCCGCTCGCTCCGGGAACAGGGACACCCCTCCTCGATGCAGCGTCGCGACGAAGTCGTAGTCGAGGTCGCCCTCCATGAGGGCGGCGAGCAGGCCCAGATCCTCCCCGAGGAGGGCGAGGGTCCTCGCCCACTCCTCCTCCTCGTAGGTGCGCACCCGCAGGATGGGCCGAAAGAGGTCCCCCCCATCCTCGACGTCGGCGTACACGGTGCCTGGCGCCACCTCGAGCGACTGGATTCGCCCCGATCGGGCAAGCGTCTTGCCGCGGCGAATTCGCCCCTTGAGCCGCTCCTCGGTGCCCGCGAGCACCTTGAGCCACCGGCGGGCCAGGCCTTGCGGCGGACGCCCCGAGGCTCGGATGCCGTTCCCGCTCACGACGCCTTCCTGGTGATCTGCTCGGTGTCGCCGGCGAGCATGACGAGCTGCCGCAGCTGGTCGTCGTTGAGCTCGGCGACCCAGCGCTCGCCGGACCCCACGACCGTCCGGAAGAGCTCCCGCTTCTCGTCGAGGAGCCCGTCGATCCGCTCCTCGAGCGTGCCTTCACAGACGAGCTTGTGGACCATGACCGACTGTCGCTGGCCGATCCGGTACGCACGATCGGTGGCCTGGTCCTCGACCGCCGGGTTCCACCAGCGGTCGTAGTGCACGACGTGGGTGGCCCGCGTGAGGTTGAGGCCGGTGCCTCCCGCGCGGAGCGACACGAGGAGGACGGGGGCCGACCGGGCGTCCTCCTGGAAGGCGCGGACCATCTCGTCGCGGGTCTGCACGGGGGTGCCCCCGTGGAGGAAGGGCACGTCGCACCCGAGCAGCTCGCCCAGGTGTGCCTGCAGCAGCTCGCCCATCTCGCGGTACTGGGTGAACACCACCGCGCGCTCGCCGAGGTCGTTGATCGCCTCGAGGCGCTCCGTCAGGCGGTCGAGCTTTCCGGAGCGCCCCGGCAGCGTGAGGTCGGTGCCTGGCTCCCGCTTCCGCAGGAAGTGGACAGGATGGTTGCAGATCTGCTTGAGCGCCGTCAGCATCGCGAGCACCCGACCGCGGCGCTCCATGTCGGAGGCTTGGCGGATCTCCTCCATCGCACGATCCACCTCCTGCCGGTAGAGCGCCTGCTGCTCGTCGGTCAGCGAGCAGTAGTCCCGGCGCTCGACCTTGTCGGGCAGGTCGTCGATGACGTTGGGATCGGTCTTGACCCGGCGGAGCAGGAACGGGGAGACGGTCTGGCGCAGGCGGGCGGCGACGTCCTGATCTCCGAACCGCTCGATGGGCACCGCGACCTCGCGTAGGAACCGCCGACGCGCCCCGAGGAGGCCGGGCACGAGGAACTCCATCACCGACCACAGCTCCTCGAGACGGTTCTCCACCGGGGTGCCGGTGAGCGCCACCCGGTGGCGGGCCACGAGGCGCCTCGCGGCGCGGGCGCGCTGACTGTCGGGGTTCTTGATCGACTGCGCCTCGTCGAGCCCGACGACGTCCCAGGGGTGGGCCGACAGGATGTCAGCGTCGCGCACCAGCAGCCCGTAGGTCGTGAGCACCACGTCGACGTCGCCCAGAGGCTCGTCGCTTCGATGCTGGCCGTGCCACCGCACCACCTCGAGCGCAGGCGCGAACCGCTCCAGCTCCCGCTCCCAGTTCCCGAGCACGCTCGTGGGGCACACCACGAGGCTCGGCCGAGGGCTGTGCCGCCCGCTGTCGGCGCGATCGAGGACGTGCGCGATGAGCTGGAGCGTCTTGCCGAGCCCCATGTCGTCGGCGAGGAGCGCGCCGAGGCCGAGCTCGCCGAGCGTGCACAGCCACGCGAAGCCCACCTGCTGGTAGCCGCGGAGGGTGGCCTCGAGGCGGGCCGGTGCGTCCCGCTCGGGCGTCGTGCGCAGCGCGTCGAGCAGGACCTGGAGGTGCTCGTCGGCGATGACCGGAACGCCCTCGTGCTCGCCGGTGAACATGGCCCGCAGCGCATCGGCGAGCGGCAGCTGGCCGGTCTCCGTGAGGTCGCTCGGGAGCTTGGCGAGCTCCCCCGGGTCGAGGAAGACCCAGTTGCCGCCCCACTGCACGATCGGCTGCCCCACCGACTGGAGCTGCGCGAACTCCTCCCCGGTGAGGACATGGTCGCCCACCACGACCTCCCACCGGTACGTCAGCGAGTCCGCGAGCCCGTCGTCGGAGCCGAGCCGGATCCGGGCGCGGATTCGCTGCCGGCCGGCCGCCTCGAACGCCGGAGGGAGACGGACCTCGAAGCCCGCGTCGGCCAGGGCCGGGCGCCCCCGGTCGAGGAACGCCCAGGCCTCCGAGGCGTCGAGCAGGAGGTTCTGCGGCTCCTTGCCGTCGAGGCAGGCGAGCAGGGGGCGGTGGATCTTCGCGGCGCGGGCCAGCCCGCGAAGGGCGGCCTCGGCCGGTCGAGGAAACGTCTGCCCGTCGATGGTGACCGCCGACCCGGACTTCCAGGCCTTGTGCAGGCCGATGGCCACATCGGGCTCCCCCGGCGCATGGAGTACCAGCCGGAGCGGAAAGCGACCGTCGCCGTTTAGGGGCAGGTCGAGCGCGAAGCCCACGCGGGGGGAGGGGGCGTCGGCGGTGGCGGCCCACGCGGCGATCCGGTCGGGCATCGCCTGCCATCTCGCGTCCCGCACCAGGAACTGCGCATCGTCGTCGCGCAGGCCGTCGGCCCACGCGCGCAGCCACCCGCGGCTCGGTCCGGGATAGGCCCGCTGGCGGTACAGCGCGTCGACCGCAGCATCTAGGAAGGCCCGCACGACCCAACGGGCGGTGTGCAGCCGGATGGGCCGCTCGGAGGCGGGGACCGCGCGGGCGGCGGGGGGCATGGCCTTGGCGATGGCTTCGGCGCGAGCTCGATCGGGCCCTCGGGACAGCAGCGCCGACCACCGGGCCTCACCCCCCACGGCGGTCGGGACGACCCGCTTCTGGGCTGCGAGCTCGAGCGCGAGCTTCGCCGCCTGGGAGAAGCAGCGAACGCTGTCGGAAACCTCGGCATCCGCTTCGATCGTGCCCAGCGGTAGCAACAGGTCCGCGACAGATGCGAGGTGGCCGGAGACCTCACGCCGAATCACGCGGGTCCGCCGGACCGCGAGCGAGAGGGTGGCGGCCTCGAGCGCATCCGCTGGAAGTGGAGCGAGCTCCGGGAGGGAACGAGGCTCGCCCTCGGACTCTCCGCCCCAGAGGAAGAGACTGCCGCCATCTGTCCAGGTTGCCTGCAACGCCTCCGGGTTGGGCGTCGCGGACGCGGTGCGGGAGCTTGTGGTGGTGGCGTTCATGAGACCGTGAGCTCCAGACGGATTCTGGGCTCATTAATCCAACCACGCGTGCCGTGGAGGCCCGTACGGCCGATGCAACAGGTCGAATGTAGGGTCTAGCTGGGTGATGGACGAGACCGGGGAAGGCCGTTTTCGCAGAGGCGTTCCCTGTCTGACACGTTTCGAACCTTCACTCAGGTCTGTGCCAATCGTCGGCAGTACAGGACTCGAGAGACGCCGTCGCGGCACAGCGACGGGAGGTTTCTGCTCACGGACGACGCAGCGCCGACCTGCGGAACGAGCCGAGGTGCCGGGTTCCGGTACAGAACGAAATTGTGGGGACGGGGTGTCCGGGCAGCCCCGAGCGTGGCGGGTCGGACCTGTGGCGCGGATTTCGTGGGGCGCTCACCGAGCTACGGTCGCCGTCCCGGACGACCGGCGCTGCCATGACGAGCCGAAAGGGGGTGCCAGGCTCGCTAGAGGATCTCGTCCTCGACGTCCTCTTCTTCTTCTTCTTCGGCCTCTTCTTCCTCGGCCGCCTCCCACTCGATGTCACACAAGCGCTCCAGCAGGGAGACGATCTCCTCGCCGGTGTACTCGAACTCGTCGTTGGACGACATCTCCTCCTCGAGCGACTCGGAGAGCGTGCCGTCGAGCTGCGCCTCCTCTTCGAACTGGGCGACGATGTCGTCGATCCCCTCGTCCTCACCATAGGTCTCGAGCAGCTCGATCACGTAGGCCACCACCGCCTCCGTGTCCGGCGTGGAGGAGATGGCGTCGAGGTACTCGTCCAAGTCCTCGACGAGGGAGTCGCGCATGGAAAACGGGAGCTGCACGGGTTGCCTCCGGTGGGACGTCGTGCGGGCGATTGCGTAGCCGCTGTCGCTTGGCCTTTCAAGCGGGTTAGCTCTGGGGGACGGACAAGGGCCGGAGGCGATGGTCCCGAGGCCCTCGGACGACCAAGCCTCCGAATTGGAGGGCGAATGGAACACCTGGGCGCACGGTACTCCGATGCGTTGCTCGCGGCACTACCAAAGACGGATCTCCATTGTCACCTTGATGGTTCTCTGCGGATCAACACGCTTATCGAGCTTGCCAGAGAACGCGACGTCGCGCTCCCTTCCCACACCGAGAGTGGTCTGCGCGAGCTCGTCTTCAAGGATCAGTACAGGGACCTCCCCGACTATCTGCACGGCTTCGCCTACACCTGCGCGGTCCTGACGGACGAGGAAGCGCTCGAGCGGGTGGCCTACGAGCTTGGCCAGGACTGCCTTGCCGAGGGGGTTCGGTACCTCGAGGTGCGCTTCGCGCCCCAGCTCCACGTGCGCAACGGGATGGACGTCAGCAGGGTGCTCTCGGCGGTGGATCGCGGGCTCGATCGGGTTCGCAGTGAGCACGAGTCCGACCCGGCGGTGGTCGAGCGCGGCGAGCCGCCCTTTCGCTACGGCCTGATCTGCTGTGCGATGCGCATGTTCACCGAGGGATTCGGGCCATACTTCGACAACCTGCTGTCGGTCCTCCCGAACTGGCCGATGACGGAGGTGTACTCTGCGGCTTCGTTGTCACTCGCGCGAGCCGTCGTCGAGGCACGCGACCGGCTCGGCGTGCCCGTGGTGGGCTTCGATCTGGCGGGTGCCGAGGCCGGCCATCCCGCCCATGATCACATCGAGGCGTACCATTATTGTCACCGGCACTTCCTCAAGAAGACTGTTCACGCCGGTGAGGCGTACGGTCCCGAGAGCATCTTCGAGGCGATCACCGACCTCAAGGCGGACCGGGTGGGGCACGGCACGCACCTCTATGCGACGGAGCAGGTCGATGTGGAGGATCCGCAGAAGTACGTGCGTCAGCTGTCCGAGTACATCGCGGATCGTCGCATCCTGATCGAGGTGTGCATCACCTCCAACATGCAGACGATGCCCGAGCTACGGCGGGTTCAGGACCACCCGCTGGGCCGGATGGTGCAGGACCGGCTGTCGGTCACCCTGTGCACCGACAATCGCCTCGTGTCGCGAACCACCGTCACGGAGGAGCTGCGGCGCGTGGTCGATGCATTCGAGACGAGCCCGAGCGAGCTCCGGAACATGATCCTCCACGGCTTCAAGCGGAGCTTCTTTCCCGGGTCGTACAAGGACAAGCGAGGCTACGTGCGGCAGGTGATCGACTTCTACGACCGGGTGGCGAAGGAGCACGGCCTGCCGGCGGTGCGCCGGGGAGAGAGCTGACCGCTCAGACCTCGACGAGCTCGGCCTCGGGCACGGGATCCGGGCCGAGGGCGCCCACGCCGAGCAACAACGGCACGAGGTGCCGGTAGTTCACGCCGAGCGACGCGTTGAGTGACGCCACCGACAGCGCGACGCCGAGTGGCCCGGCCACCGCGTGCACGGCGCCCGCTCCCCAGCGGATCGACCCCACCCACTTGCCGATCACGGGCAGGAGCGGCAGGAGGCGACCGATCGGGCCGCGGAGCAGTCGAAGCAGCTGCCCGGAGGTCCATCGCGCGCCGAACGAGCCGACGGCTCCCGAGCCGAGCCCCAAGGTAGGCAGCCAGCTCTTGCCGAGCCGCTCCCGGGTGGACGCATCGAGGTCGGAGGCGGCGATGCCGTGGCCCTCGACATCGGGCACGAGAGCCGCGGTGAGGGCGGCGAGCTGCTCCCACGCGGTGGCCAACGGAGTCACCCGGTCGGTGACCTGGAGGCGCCGCGCGGTGTGCTGCACGATGTCCTCGAGGGAGGTCTGCTCCGTGACGTAGCCGAGGGGCGTGCAGTGGTTCCACCAGATGGCCTCGGCAATGCGCGCGCTGAGCTCTGCGCTTGTGGAGGCCTCGCGGGGGTCGATCTCCGCCGCGAGCAAGATCAGCCGCAGCGCATCGGCGTCGTGAATCGACAGGGCGGACTCGAGCTGCTTGCGGGTCGTGACCATGGAGGCTCCCGGGGACGAGACGGCCTACGCCGTACCCCACAGGATATTTCGGGATCCCGGATCCGGCTGCAGGGGGGAAGTGGATGCCGCGTCGGCTACCCGCAGGGCCTGCGGTCGTATAGAGCCGGGGAATCCGTGAAGGAGAGCAGATGTCTGTCAACAAGGTGATTCTGGTCGGCAACCTGGGCGCCGACCCGGAGTCGCGCACCACCCAGTCGGGCACCACGGTCACGAACCTCCGCCTGGCCACCACCGAGCGCACCAAGGACCGAGACGGGAACTGGGGGGACCACACCGAGTGGCACCGCGTCGTGTGCTTCGGGCGCACCGCCGAGAACACTGCCCAGTTCCTGAGCAAGGGCCGTCAGATCTACGTCGAGGGCCGACTCCGCACCCGTAAGTGGCAGGATCGCGATGGCAACGACCGCTGGAGCACCGAGGTCATCGCCGACACGGTGCAGTTCCTCGGCGGTCGGGACAGCGGAGGCGACCGTCTCGAGCCCCACCACTCGCGCGAGCCTGAGCTGCCGATCATCGTTT
>CAYMSU010000127.1:0-13725 GCA_964393165.1 uncultured Enterobacteriaceae bacterium | reverse complement strand
TGGCGCCAGTGGTTGGTGAGGACGTACCTTCCGGCGAGCACGGCGTCCTCGCGGCGCGCCGCGAGCACGAGGTCCGCGAGCCCTTCGGGCAACGCCTCGGTCTGCACGTCCTCGCCCCAGACGACGCGGCGCCCGAGCCGCAGCTCACAGCGGTACGTGGTGCTGGCGAGCAGGCCCCTCAGCGCGACCCGGTCCCCGCTGGGAACGTCCAGGACGTGCCGCTCTTCGGGGTCCTCGGGCGCGGCGCACTCGAGGATCAGGGGCTCGTCCGCCTCGTGAACGACGGTGAGCCGCTTCTCGAGCACCACGTGCGGGCCGTCCTCGATGTCGACGGAGACGACAGGCGAGGTGCAGCCGATCGCGAGGGACCACCACATGCCACGACGCTACCCTGAGCTGCCCATCCATCGCTCGCGCACGTCGACCTGCTGGCCCTCGATCGTGACGGCGACGTGGTGCCGCAGGGTGCCTGAGGCCGATGTGCGCACGCGGGGGACCCGGGCCGCGTTGACGTGCCAGATGCCCTCGTGCATGCGCACCCAGTCGCGATCGTCGGTCCGGTGGTGGACGTGCCCGGCGATCACCGCGCGGACCTCGCGACCGTGGCGCCGCGCGTAGTAGGCCGCAGACGCGAGATCCGGATCGCCGAGGTCGCGCCCCGCGACCGCCCACGGATCGCGCGGCCCGGACCCCAGGCCCCGCGGCCCGTTGTGGGCCAGGAACAGCAGGGGCCCGCTGGTCGCGTCGACCAGGTCGTGGAGGCGCCGGATCGAGGCGCCGAGGTTGGTGATCCCATAGCGGGCCTCGATCAGCGGCCCAAAGGTGACCCGGCGCCCGTCCATCGCGTGGGGGCGGGCCGCGATGACGGTGAGATCGTGCTCGGGGTACGGATGGACCGAGTACCCGACCAGCGGGACGGGCCCCAGTGAGGCCTGCAGCGCATCGAGGCGGTGCAGACCCCGTCGGGCCAGCCCGGGCCGCCGGAGCCCCGTGCCGAGCGCCTCGAGCAAGACGCCGAGGGGCGTGGTCGCGTCGTGGTTGCCGGCGATCAGGAGCGCGGGCGTGCGCAGGCCCGCGATGGACGCGGCGGTCGCGCGGGTGCGCACGTGCAGGGCATCCGCGAGATCCCCCACGAACAGCACGAGGTCGTAGCCGAGGGCGTCCAGCGCCTCGTTGTCCTCATTGGTCCACTCCGCATGGATGTCGCCGACGACCGCGATACGCACGCGCATCTCCTGAGAGCCCGGCCCGCTGACGCACGAGGCCAGAGAGGGAAGCATGGCCAGCGCGTGGACGCTCCTGTGGCTCGTTGCGGCGGCGCTGGCCACCGACGTCCGAGGGATGACGGTCTCCACGCCGACCTGGGGCTGGGAGTGGGGCACCGACACCATGGCGAGCTCGCTCACCGAGCTGCGGGCCGACGGCGTCAACTGGGTCTCCATCCACCCCTACGCCCGGATCGAAGGCGACGGCACCGTGGCGTTCCGGCCGATCGACCCCGACGCTCCCCCGGAGTGGCTCGTGCGCCCCATCCGGGAGGCGCACGCCCGCAGCATGCGAATCCTCATCAAACCCCACCTGGCGTACTGGGGCAGCCCGTTCTCGTGGCGTGGCGAGATCGCCTTCGAGGACGAGGAAGCACTGGACCGCTTCTTCGCGACGTACGAGGCGTGGATGACCGCGATCGCGCGCGCGGTCGGAGATGCCGACGGGCTGTGCGTGGGCACCGAGCTGGACCGGCTGACGCCGCACGATGCCCGATGGCGGAAGGTCATCGCGGCGCTCCGGGAGGTCTACGAGGGGCCACTGACCTACGCCGCCAACTGGGACGCGGCCGACCGGGTGCCGTTCTGGGATGCCGTCGACGTGATCGGCGTGCAGGCCTACTACCCGATCCTCGAGGCGGTCCCGGACGCGGTCCCCCCTCCCGGAGTGCTCGACGCGGGCTGGGACCGTGTGCTCGGCAAGCTCCGGGCGCTGTCGCGGGCCCACGGGGACCGACCGGTCGTGTTCACCGAGGTCGGCTACGACGCGAGCCCCGCTGCGCCGGTCAAGCCGTGGCGCGGCGGTCACGGCCAGCACGGTACGGCCATGCAGCGCGCGTGCACGGAGGCCGCGCTGCGCGCCATCGATCGCGAGCCGGTGGTGATCGGCGCGTTCCTGTGGAAGTGGTTTCCTGGCGAGCTGCCGATGGGGGACTTCCGCATGTCGCGGCCGGACATGCGCGCCGTGATTCGTGAGATGTGGGCCCCGCGATGAGCCGAGGAAAGGTCAGCGCGGGGGTGCTGCTCTACCGGCATCGGGACGGCGCGCTGGAGGTCCTCCTGGTGCATCCAGGGGGGCCCTTCTGGGCGAAACGCGATCTGGGCGCGTGGACCCTACCCAAGGGGGAGATCGATCCTGGGGAGTCGCCCGAGGACGCGGCCTTCCGGGAGCTCACCGAGGAGACGGGGTGGACCGCACAGGGGCCCCGCATCGCGCTCGGGTCGATCCGCCAGAAGGCGGGCAAGACCGTTCACGCCTGGGCCGTGGCGCACGACGTGGACCCCGAGACGCTCCGCTCGGGCACGGTCGACATCGAGTGGCCCCCCCGCAGTGGCCGTCGCGCGACCATCCCCGAGGTCGACCGCGCCGCGTGGTTCGGCCTCGACGAGGCGAGACAGCGAATCCTCGCCGCACAGGGGCCGCTCCTCGATCGCCTGGTCGAGGCCCTGCACTAACGTCCGCACAGAGGAGGAAGCTTGGAGATCGTCATTGAAGGTCCGGGGAGGAACGCTCTCGGCACCGAGGTGCTCACCCGTCTCCGGGATCAGCTGGAGGCTGCCGGCGAGGAGGGGGTGCTCCTGCGGGGCGCTGGCGACGCGTTCTCCGCCGGGCTGAACCTCAAGGAGGTCGTGGAGCTGAACCACGAGACCATGGCCACCTTCCTGTCGCTGCTCGACGAGGTCGTGTTCCGCCTGTTCCACCATCCGGGACCGACCGTGGCCGCGGTGAACGGCCACGCGATCGCCGGTGGAGCCCTGCTCGCCCGTGCATGCGACCGGGCCGTGGCCACGACGTCGGGCAAGGCGCGGATCGGACTCAACGAGGTGGCCATCGGCCTTCAGATCCCCCCTCGACTGCACGAGATGGTCCGCTCCCGGCTGCCGGTCCTGCACCGTCACGAGGTCCTCCTCGGGGCGCAGCTCCACCCCCCGGAGGAGGCCCTCCGGCTCGGTCTCGTCGATGAGCTCGCCGACGATCCCGTCGCCGTGGCTCGGGAGCGGCTGGCGGCGCTGGACGCGCTGCCTCGCCACGCGTACGCCGCGACGAAGCAGGACCTCCAGGGGCACGTCGGCAAGCCCCACCCCGAGCGCGATCGGCGGTTCGTCGAGCAGGGCATGTCGATGTGGCTGTCGGACGACCTCAAGGCACGCCTGCGGGCCCTGCTGAAGCGCTGACGCAACGCTGGTGTCCACGCTGGCCGGGGTGGCGTTCGTTACGCTCTCGACCGGAGGTGCCATGTCGGCTTGGCTGTGGGCGTGGGCGATCGCGACCGCATCCGACGGGGCTGCGGAGCTGAAGGTGGAGACGACGGAGCAAGGCTCGCAGCGCGGAAGCGTGGTGGTCTCGGCGGAGGTCTCGGCCGTGGCCGCGATCGTCCGGGATCCGGTACGGGTGGGCCAGCTGGTGGGCGACGCGCGCACGACCGTGCGGGCCGTGGACGATGGCGCGTGCCACACGGTGACCACCGAGACGAAGCACCCGATCATGGCGGTGTCCTACGTGGCGAGGGGCTGCCCCACCGACGAGGGCTACCGCATGGAGCTCGTGGAGAGCTCCCAGCTGCGGCGCTTCCGCTCGGTGTGGACCGTGCGGGAGGTGCCCACGGGGACCGAGGTCACCTTCGACCTCGAGGTCAAGCCGTCGTTTCCGCTTCCCGGGATGATCGTGCGCCGGAGCTCCCGCAAGGGCGTCGTCGACAGCCTCGAGGCGCTTCGGCGGCACTTCGGCGGCGCCTGAGGAGCAGGAGCGCGGCGAGGCCGGCGACCCCCAGGGCTCCTGCCGAGCTCGACGCCGGCGCCTGGCAGCCGCACGTCGCCCCCCCCGCGAAGCGGTCCAGCGAGGCAGGGTCGACCCCGCGGCCCCGCACCCGAAAGACCACATCGGGCTGCCAGGGGTCGTTGGTCGACAGCACGACCTCGGCCTCGGCAATGCCCTCGTCGCGTGGGGAGAAGGTGATGACCACGCCGTCGCCACCCCCATCGGGCGCTGCCGCCAGCTCCTCGGGGAACACCGCGAAGGCGCCGGACCCACGAACCAGGGCCGTGCCCTCGAGGGCCAGCAGGCCCAGATTGTCGAGCGAGAGCTCGAGCAGCGCGAGATCGCCCACGCCCACGTCGCCGAAGTCGTGGTCGACGGGCTCGAGGTCCAGGCTCGGCAGCGGGTGCACCAGGAACTGCGGTGGGGTCAGGCGAAGCTCCTGGAACCGCTGAATCGGGATGGGCACACGCACGCGAAGGATGCGGAAGTTGCCCACGGGGGTGTCCAGCGACACCTCCGGCTGCAGGCCGAGCTCGAGCTCACCGGTCACGTCTCCGGCCCACGCGACGGTCAAGCCGTGCTCGCTGGCCCCCGGCGGGGCGGGCTGGTCCACCCACTGGCCCTCGAGCGTCTGCCGCCGCGGAACCCCGAAGGCCACCGACTCGACTCCGGCCCCGCGCACCTCCGCGGTGAGGATCGGAGCGACCTCGACCCCGACGACCAGGTCCACGCCTGGAATCACCTCGAGGTCCGTGGACCAGGCGAACACCTCGAGGGCATCGCGCACCCGCCCCACGCGGCCCTGCCCCGGAAGAAGCAGGGTGTCGTGCGACGCGCGGCCCTCGAAGCGAGCCTCCGTGCCCACGAGCGTGACGACGTCGGTGAGCACGTCGACGACGTCGATCTTGACGTCGATCCCGACGTCGACCGTGGCGTCGAGCTCGATGTCGGTTCCCGAGGGCTGACCGATCACGCGGTGCTGCACGGTACCGGGCGCTCCCTGGCCCCACTGCAGCTCGCTCGTGCCCTGGAGGGTGGTGGTCAGGCCGCCGAGGGGCAGGATGTAGAACCGGATCGCCAGGGGGTCGTTGGCCGACGGGAACCACCCCGAGTCCACCTGGAGACCGGTGAGCACCGGGGCCTCGTCGACGAAGGTGACGGGCTGAGGGGTAGAAGCAGACTGAGCAACGGCAAGAGCGCAGAAGGAGGCGAAGAGCAAAGGCGACTCCGCTACGTGGCGAGGTCCCTCCGTTGTACCTCAGCCCAGCTGCTTTCCGAGGACCTCGTTGAAGGAGGACCCGAAGTACACGCCCTCGACCTCGCCGGTCTCCCCCGAAGGCAGCCCGGAGCCTCCGATCGCGACTCCGACGCTCTCGGGCACGGCCTGGCGCAGGCGACGCGCATAGCTCTCGAGCTCTGACCAGGGAACCGGCAGCACCGTGGAGACGCACACGAGCTTGGGCGGGTGGGACTGCAGGAAGTCGACGAGATCGGCCTCGGGCATGTTCGCGCCGAGGAACACGGACCGCCAACCCGCGAGCGCGAAGCGGATGCCCAGCCCGAGCAGCCCGAGCTCGTGGAACTCCCCCGGGAAGCACGCGAGCACGACGCGCGGACCCGACTCCGGACCACACCCGAGCTTGATCAACATGCGGGTGAAGCGCTCCCGCACGTACGCCGTCGCGAAGTGCTCCTGCGCGACGGTGTACGTGCCGTTGGCCCATCCCTCGCCGAGGCGCTCGAGGAGCGGGAAGTACACGTGCGACAAGAGGTGCTGGAAGGGCTCGTCGGCGAAGCGGGCGACCACCACGTCCGCCACCGCCCGGTCGAAGGACAGCAGCGCCGCCAGCAGGTCGTTCGAGTGCTCCCGGTACTGGTTCGGCGCCGGCCCCGGAGGGATGGAGTGGGCGTTCCGGCCGGCATCCAGCAAGGCGATCGCCTCGCTGACAGCGTGCCCCGCGTCCACCAGGGCTTTGATCTCGCGCAGCCGCGTGACGTCGGCATCCGTGTAGACCCGGTAGCCGTTGTCGGTCCGCTCCGGCACCACGAAGCCGTACCGCCGCTCCCAGGCGAGCAGCGTGTTGCGCGCCACCCCCGTGAGCTTGGACACGGTCTTGATGCGGTACCCGCCCATGGATGACATCTTTTCAGGCCTCCAGACCCGGCAGGCCGGTGATCCCGCCGTGGAGCGTGTGCGCGGGCCGAACGACCACACCATTCCAGAACGTCGGTTGCAGCAGCTGGAATAATGATCGCAAGGCGAGACTGACGCGCCGGGCCATCGGAACGACCGTTCGGCCATGGAGCGGGTCGGAAGCATGGCGACGCCGCAGCCGCCCGCCAATCTCGCGGTAGACCCGGCTCGCCACCAGGATCGCGGCCCTCGCGGGCATCGGGATCGCCTTCATGCCCGCGTCGGCACTCTCGTAGTAGACGTCGGCGAGGTCCAGCAGGTCCCCGACGACCTGAGCGACGCCGCGGTGGAGCTCCTCGTTCCACGCTCCGGAGAGCAGGGCGTCGGGATCGACGCCCGCCGCGCGCAGACGCTCAGCAGGCAGGTAGACCCGACCCCGCACCGCGTCTTCTCGTACGTCGCGGCAGATGTTGGTGATCTGCATGCCGAGGCCGAGGTCCACCGCGCGGGCGTGCGCGGCCGGGTCGTCGACACCGAGCACACCGCACATCATGAGCCCCACGGTTCCCGCCACCCCGTAGCAGTACCGTCGCAGCTCGTCGTCGTCGACGATGCGGACATCCCCGAGGTCCCCGAGGACCGCGTCGATCAGGAGGTCCGCCGTCTGCAGGTCGATCTTCCGGCGCTCGGCGACCTCCAGGAAGGCGCCGACCCAGGGGCGGGGAGGATGCTCCCCCGCGAGCTCTTCCCGGACCGAGGTGAGGTCCGCGAGGGCTCGATCAGCGTCGGGCGCCTCGTCGGCGAGATCGTCCACGTGGCGGCAGAACGCATAGACGACGGCCGCGTCGTCTCGGCGGGAGGCGGGGAGCAGGTGAGACGCCAGGTGGAAGGTCCGCCCGTGATGAGCGAGCACCTCCCGACTCTGGGCGACGAGCGCGGTGTTGCTCACGGCGCCTCCTCGGTCGTCGCCTGAAGCGAGACCCAGTCGGCGAGCTCGAGGCCCACCTGGTGGAGCGCAGGGACCTGGGAGAGCGCAGGGTGGGTGCGCAGATCCTGGCTCAAGTGCTCGATTCGCTCAAGGACCCGCCCGAGGGCACCGCCGCCGCGCAGCGCCTCGATCGCCGCGTCAATCGCTTCGTCGCTCGTGTGCGCGGGAGGCGTGTGGAGCAGATCGAGCAGCCAGCCCGAGCTCTCGGGATGCAGCTCGACGTGGGCCACGACGAGGGCCGTGACCTTCCCTTCCCGTAGGTCCCCGCCCCTCACGCGGCCTTTCCGCGCGCTGAGGTCGAGCAGGTCGTCCTGCATCTGGAAGAGCACCCCGAGATCGACGAAAGCATCCGCCAGCGCGCAACTGTCTGCGACGGACCCCCCGGCGAGGATCGCGGAGCCCTCGACGGGGAGCGCGAGGAGCTGGCCCGTCTTTCCCTGCACCGCATGCAGGTAGCTGGCCCAGTCGAGATGCTGGCTGTCGAGCAGTGACATCTCCTGGCTCTGCCCCCGGACCGTGGCGGCCGCCCTTCGGGCGATGGCCGAAGCGAGGTGCCAGCGCACGGCATCGGAGACGTCCAGCCGGGCCACCGCGAGCGTGGGCAGCATGAGCATGAGGTCGCCCGCGTTGATGGCCTGCCCCAGCCCGTGGCGAACCCACAGCGTGGGCTCGTCGCGCCTCAGCCAGTCCCCATCCTGGATGTCGTCGTGGGCGAGGGTGGCGTGATGGAGCAGCTCCACGGCCGCAGCCCAAGGAATGGCGGGTGGACGCCCAAGACCCAGCGCCTCACTCGCCGCGAGCGCGAGCCGCGCCCGAATCCGCTTGCCCCCGGTCGCGAGGGCCTCCTGGACCATGGCTCCAGTCCACTCCAGGTGCTCGCCAACGGCGAGCTCGGTCATCGCTCGCTCGACCTCGGGGAGGCCGACATTGCTGGCCAGCCCCTGGAGCGTCGAGGAGCCGGGCCCGGGGTCTGCGTGATGGTTCATGGCGTTCCTCATGTGGACAGCGCTGCCCGCAGCAGGGCCGCGCCGGGACGACCAGCCCCCGCTCGCATGAGGTCCCATCGCGCCCGGGGGTCGAGCGCGGAATACATCTTCGTCATCACCCGCGCCACCTGCGACGAGCTCTGCGAGGCGGAGAAGAAGCCGCCCCACTCCTCGACGGAGAGCGAGTAGAAGGTCTCGAACCACGACTCCATGCGGTCGTGATCGAGCGTGGTGAGGAACCGGCCCCCGAAGGCGTAGAGCTCCCAGCACCGCTGCGCGTCCGTGGACCAGATGGCGCCCCACGCGTGGCGTGCGGCAGCGGCGAGGTCGTTCCGCTGGTCCAGCGCCGCCACGAACGCCTGGGCCACCGCCGGCGCGTGCCGGATCACGCGAGCCACCGAGTACCCGGTGGCCGGATGCACCATGGACGCCGCCGTGCCGAAGGCGAGGGTCCGCTGGCTCAGGTCGGGGAGCGGCAAGGTCATGGGTACGAGGCAGTGCTCGACGTCGAGCGTCTCGCGGGCCTCGATTCCCCATTGCTCGAGACGCCGGGCCAGGCGGCTCCGAAGTGCGACCCCGGACACCGCCGGACGGCTGATCAGCGAGGTCTCCTCCACGAACAGGTGATTGCGTCCCAGCGGCAGGGCGTAGAGGAACGTGGGGGGGTCGGTGGGCCGGGACCCCCGGACCGGGCGAAGGTCCATCAGGACCATCTCGCCTTGGTCGAAGGGATGTTCCCGGACCTCCAGGAGCTCTCCGTAGGCTGCCTGACAGGCGACCGCGGGGGCGTCTGGTCGCTCGACGAACCTCCCCGTGCCCTCGGTCTCGACGACGAGGCGCGCGACCAGCGTGGACCCGTCCGCCAGCTTGACGACGCTCCCCGTCGAGTTGTGCTCCACGGCGGTCGCCTCCCCGCGGACGAGGAAGGCACCGCGCGCCCGGGTGAGGTCGACGAGTCGCGCACGCAGGGCGGCGCCATCGAGCTTCGCGTATCGACGGTCGAGGAGCTGCTCGCCGCGCTGCCGGGTGATCACGCAGGGCGCCGCCCACTCGGCCTCGACACTGTCGAGCAGCACGCGCTCCAGGCCGACGGGGGCGGAGTGCGCTGTCTCTCCGAGATCGTCGCGCCACGCGCCGAGGCTCTGGCGCCAGCGCTCCCTCGAGCCCTCGAGCCCCTCGGCGTCGTCGAACGGTCGAGCCGCCACGCATGCCGTGTTCAGCCCACGGGCGGCGCACTCCCCGGCGAGGGCGAGCCCAGCCTGCCCCGCGCCCAGCACCAACACGTCGTGTACCACGGCCATCGGCTCCCCTCGGGCGACCTGCGCCCTTCAACCTGATGCAAAGCCTATACAAACATCGAACACGCCCCGCAAGACCGCGAGTTCTTGCAGAGTGCGGGGATTGTACGCGGAACCTGCCCGTCTGGCAGGGGGGGTGTACAAAGTGCGTGCAGACGCCGAGCCGGATTACTACGTCCGTCGCCGGAGGCCTCGTGAACGCGATCGGTCCCGCCTGCGGGGACTATCCGCCATCGCTGCTCGACCACGCAGGGGCCGTGCTCTGGTGGTACGTCGATCTCGTCGACGGGGCGGGGAACGGCGCGGTGTGCATCTGGTCGTGGGGGCTTCCTTTCCTCCCCGGGGTGGCGAGCGCCGCGCGCCGAGGTCGGGGGTTCCGTCCCCGGGAGCGGCCGAGCGTGAACGTCGCGGTCTACCGCGAGGGGCGCCCGGACTTCTACGTCCTGCGCGAGTTTCGCCCCGAGGAGTGCGCCTGGCAGGGGTCGACCTGGACTTTCGGCCGCACCACGTTCGCCCGAACCGAGGGGCGCGGTCGGCTCGCGCTCCGGGCCTCGTTCGATCTCGACCTCTCGGCCCCGAGGGCGCGCGTGCAGGGCGACCTCATGGTGGAGGGCCCCCTCCGGTCGGGGCCTGGCGCAGCGACCGGGGCGTCCCGTCAGCCGGCCCACAGCTGGGAGCCCCTTACCCTCGGATCGGCCACGGGGCGGCTCGAGCTGCGCAGCGGTAGCTATCGAGCGTCGGTCGAGGGCCGGGCGTACCACGACCGCAACGGGGGATCCGCCTCCCTGGCGGCCGCCGGGCTGACCGACTGGCGCTGGGGAAGGTTCGCGCTCCCCGGCGAGGAGATCGTGTTCACCGCCCTGCCTTCCGTCGAGGACAGCCTGGTGCTCTCGGTCGACGCACAGGGGCGGGCCACCCGCCACGCCGTCCACGCCGTCCGGGAGCGGCGCCTCCGCTCGTCGTGGATGGGGCCGCGGTGGCCCCTCCGCGTCGAGCTGGACACCGACCGGGGGGCGCTGGTGGTCGAGCAGACGCACCTCGTAGACAGCTCGCCGTTCTACCAGCGCGCGCTCGGCCGCGCGACCATCGGCGGAGAGTCGGGGCCGGGCATCGCCGAGCGCGTGCTCGTCGACCGACTGGACCCGTGGTGGATGCGCCCCCTGGTGCGCATGCGCGTCGATCGGGGCGCGGGGAGCTCCCCCTTCCTCGGACTGTTCAACGGGCCCCGAGCACGGCCACGCCGCCTCCCGGGCCCGCACGGAGAGGGCTCATGAGCGAGTGGATTCCCTGGCTCGTCGCGTGGTCGGTGGCCGTGTGCGGCTCCGTTCCCCTCGGCATGACGTTGTTCAACCTCGCCGTGTGGCCCCGCGGGCGTGCCCGCTCGCGCTCCCGCGTTCCCCGGATCTCGGTCTGCATCCCGGCCCGCAACGAAGAGCGCGACATCGAAGCCTGTGTGCGGGCGGCAGCCGCCAGCCGCGTCGACCTGCACGAGATCGTCGTGCTCGACGACAACTCCGAGGACCGCACGCCTGCGATCCTCGCCCGCCTGGCGAAGGAGATTCCGATCCTCCGCGTGCACACGCACCGAGAGCCCCTCCCCGAGGGCTGGGTCGGCAAGGTGCACGCCTGCCACCTGCTGCAGCACGCCGCCAGGGGGGAGGTCCTGCTCTTCGTCGATGCGGACACCCGGCTGACCCCCGATGGGCTGGCGCGCCTGCTCGACCTTCGAGCGAGGTTCGGAGCAGAGGCGGTGTCAGCGGTGCCGCGGCAGGTCACGGGCACGTTCTTCGAGCGGCTGATGATGCCGCTGCTCCACCTCACGTACACGAGCTGGCTTCCGATGCCGCTCGTCTGGCTCACCCACGATCCCAGGTTCCTCGCTGCGAACGGGCAGGTCATGCTGCTGAGCGCGAGCGCGCTGCGCGAGGTCGGGGGCTTCGCCGCGATCCGCACCGAGATCGTCGATGACATGGCGCTGATGAGGGCGTTCAAGCGCCACCGGCACCGGGTGGTGTTCGCCGACGGGCAGGAGATGGCGGCCACCCGAATGTATCGGTCGGCCGCCGAGCTCTGGTCGGGGTTCTCCAAGAACGCCTACGAGGGCATCGGCGGAAGCCTCGGGGCCATGCTGTTCGTCCTCGGGCTGTACCTGGCGTGCTTCGTCGCCCCCTACGGTCTCGCGGCCGCCGCGCTCGCCGTGCCCGCATGGTGGGTCCCCGCAGCGGTCGGCCTCGGGGCCAACCTGCTGCTGCGCACGGCGCTGGCGCTGCGCTTCGGCCACGCCGCGGCGTCGGTCCTGCTGCACCCCATCGCTGTGGTCCTCCTCGGCGGGCTGCTGGTGAACTCCCGTCGCCTGTTCCTGGCCGATCGAATCCAGTGGCGTGGCCGGGTGTACGTGGGGCGGGACCGCGTCGCCGCCGCCCGCGAGCCCGCCGCATGATCCGGAAGCGCCCCTGGTTCTCTCGCCTGTTTCGCCCAGTGGTGCGTCACAGCCTGCGACGCGGGCTCGACGGGGTGTTCGTGCAGGGCCTCGCGACCCTGCAAGCCGCTCTCGCTCGGGGGCCCGTGATCGTGGCGCCTACCCACGTCGCGTACTGGGACGCGATGGTGATCCTCCACCTGGAGTCCGCGCTGGGCGCCGATGGCTACGCCCTGATGGACGAAGCCAACCTTCGCCGGCTCCCCTTCTTCGGGTGGCTCGGGGCGATCCCCGTGGACCGGACGCGCCCGGGCCGGAACCGCGGGCCCCTGAAGGCCGCGGTCTCCGTGCTCGATCGCCCGGGGCGACTCCTGTACGTGTTCCCCCAGGGTCGCCAGCGCCCCGCCCACCTGCGCCCCCTCGGGCTCGAGCCGGGCGTCTACATGGTCGCTCGGCGCACGGTGGCTCCGGTCGTGCCGCTGGCGTTGACCTACCACTTCCGCGAGGCGGCCCAGCCCACGGCTTGTCTCGACGTGGGCCCCCCGCTCACCGCCGGGGCCGACCGGTCCGGGTTCCTCTCCGAGCTGGAGGCGGCCCTCGTCGCGGGCCTCACTCGCATCGACGACTGGATCGAGCACGGCCGTGGCGCGTTCGAGGCACTCGAGCCGGCCCGGCAGAGCTCGCCCGGCGTCGGCACACGGCTGCTGTCGGAGGCGATTCGGCGGACCGGTGCAGGAGGTCGCGCCGATGGCTGATGTCGTGGTGGTGGGAGGTGGGTTCGGCGGGCTGTCGGCGGCCATCGCGCTCGCGAGCGCGGGACGCCGGGTCGTCGTCCTCGAGGCAGCTCCGCAGCTCGGGGGCAAGGCCGGCACGGTCACCGTCGACGGCGTGCGCTTCGACACCGGGCCGAGCGTGGTCACCCTACCGGCCGTGTTCGACGACCTCCTCGAGCCCGCCGGTACCTCGCTGGCCGACCACGTCGCCCTGCTTCGACCCGACCCTGCGTTTCGCTATCAGTTCACCGATGGGACGGTCCTCGACGTGCACCACGAGATCGACGCCACCCTCTCGAGCGTCCAGGACACCCTCGGAGCCGAGGCCCGCGCCGACCTCGAGCGGTTCTCCGCCTACGCCGCACGGATCTGGGAGGTCGCGGGCCCGCCGTTCGTGTTCGGCGATGCGCCCACGCCCGGCCGGGTGCTGGCGCTCGGGCCCGCCCAGTGGGCCCGGCTCACCGCTGCAGATCCGCTGCGCACCATGTGGGGCGCCATCCGCCGGATGGTCCGCTCGCCCCACCTCCGGGCGGTCCTCGCACGCTACGCCACCTACAACGGCTCGGACCCGCGGGTCGCTCCTGCGACGCTCAACTGCATTGCGCACGTCGAGCTCGGGCTCGGGGGGTTCGGCATCCGGGGAGGTCTGGGCGCCCTCGTGCAAGCGCTCGTCGGCGTCGCCGAGCACCTCGGGGTGGAGCTGCGCACGTCCGCACCGGTCACGTCGGTCGTCCTCGAAGGGCGCACGGTTCGCGGCGTGGAGGTGGACGGATCCGAGGTCGTCCCCGCGCGCGACGTGGTCGTCAACGCGGATGTCGCGCACCTCTTCGAGGACCTGCTGCCCCCCCGCGAGCGGCGGCCGGCTCCGGGGCCGCCGTCGATGTCCGGCTACACCGCCGTCCTGCGGGCGGCTCCGAGCGCCCGACGGGCGGCGCACACGGTGCTCGTCCACCAACCGTACCTCGAGGAGTTCGAGGACGTGTTCGATCACGACCGGCCCCCCGTCCAGCCGACCGTCTACTTGTGCGACCAGCCGCGCTGCCACGAGATCGCCCGCTGGTCGGACGGGCGCCAGGCATTGGCTCGCTTGCCGCTGGTTCAGGG
>CAYMSU010000126.1:9008-13785 GCA_964393165.1 uncultured Enterobacteriaceae bacterium | reverse complement strand
CACTGACAGATTATTTCCACAAGCATAACGACAGGGTAGGCCTGATATCTCTCCAGGGATTGCAGGCGAAAATCTACAACCATCCCACACATAATTTTAGGGTGGTAGCGAGAGGTTTGAGCCGTCTTAAATTCCATGGGGAGACACCAATCGCCGATGGCTTATACACATCCCTGAACATGGCGCGTATGGAAAAAACAAAGAATCCGGGCTCGAGATCGATAGTGATTTTGTTAAGTGATTGTTTCCCGGAACCACTTACACTTGGCAAACGGGATGTATTCGAGGATCCGGCATATCGGAATTCAATTACGGCGGCATCGCAATTTAAAAAGCACAAGATAATGCTGCTCGTGATTAATCCGTCATTTACGGAAGAGGAGGCGGAACTTCCGGGTGAGATACTCTCGGAAAGCATAGCGAAAGCCTCAGCCGGTAAGCTTATAAAACTTCACCGGGATAAAGAAAGCCGCTACGCGAATCTATCCTCCAAGGAAGTGGAAATAATAATCAAGGGTATTGAAGATTCATTATCGCGCAAGGCGGGGTATTTGAAATAGCATTCATTTCGAGTGACTGGAAGAAGCGCGGCTTTCAGCCTTATTGGACAATCTGCAAGTTTAGATACTCAAATTTACAGATTGCTTCGCTCAGCTCGCAATGACTGTGGATTTCTATTTGCTCTATTTATCAGTAATTGTTGGTTTAACGGTAGAAACCTTAATCTTATAAATACCTTCTTTGCGCAGACTGTCCATTATCGAGATAATCGTGCCGTGCTTAACCTCACTGTCAGCATTTAAGGTAATTGTCTTATCCTTATCCTCCATTAGCGAAAGCACTGTTTGCGGTAGAGAATCCAATCCTACAGGCTGATCGTTTATGAATATGTTTTCATTACGGTCGACATATATAACATTTTTCTCTCGGGGAAGATCAACACCGCTTTCGGCTTCAGGTAGTTTTAGCACGCCAACGGTCGGCGTCGCGGCCGAAGGTCGGAGCGCTGCGGTCCACTCGGCGGCTGATCACCGGGCAGCTTCCGTCGAGCGCCGGGTGGGCGCTCTCGACCGGAGCGAGCGCCCAGCGCAGGCCGCGCTTTTCGAGGTTCAGGGCCCGAAACGCGGCGCTGTCGCGGAAGGTGATGAATCCGGCGCCGACGTCGTGACGGAAGCCTGGCTCGGTTCGAGGCTCGTCCCAGAGTGCGCCCCCAGGGCGCTCCGCGGCCTCGAGGACGAGCACGCGCAGCCCAGCCCGGGCGAGCCGGCAGGCGGCGAACAGTCCGTTCGGCCCAGCGCCGATGACGATGGCCTCGGGGTCTTGCATGCGCCTCCACCCGCCTGGCCCGGGCGGACCGCTCTACGGCGGACGGTCAGCTTATCGCAGGGCCAGCGGTTACAGTCCCGCCGCTCCGGAGGTGCGTCATCTTCCGACCGGCCGCGCTTGCCCTTGCTGCACTTGGTCTCGCAGGGTGTGCCAAGCAAATTGACCGATTCACCATCAATCGGGTCCTCGACCGGGGCACGGACTTTGCGGATGTCGACAGCGTGTGCGGCGTGGGCCGCGCGCTGACGCACCCTCTGGGCGCCGTCTCGCGCCGCGATCCCCACAAGGCGCTGGTCATCAGCGAGACCGTGGCCGCGCTGTGCGCGGAGGCCGACGCCTGGGAGGCCGACCTTCACGAAGCTCGTGCGATGCAGAACCTCAAGGGTCTCGGCGAGGCGCGCTCGGCCGAGGCGATCGACGCAGACCTCCTCGCCGACCGGCACCACACGCTCGCCGCGGCTCGGTTCGATCGGGCCTGGAACCACATGCTGCAGGCCTGGCCGGAGATCGGGGAGCTGGCCTCCCCCGAGGACTGTCCCCGCGTGCGCGAGCGCGACGAGATCGTGGTCCTGCTCGGGATGGTCAGCGGCGTCCTCGCCCTGCTCCACGATGCCGCCGGTGGAGGCACCCTCGACGTACCGCTGGACCGGCCGCTCGACGTGGCGCGGGGGACCTGGTGCGTGCCCGAGGAGTCCCTCTGGTTCGCGCCCGAGGCCCTGCAGGCCGGAGCGTGGGCCACGGTCCCGGGGTCGGGGCCCGAGGGGGTCGATCCGTGGGCAGAGCTGGCAGCGGCCGCCGATCGTGGAGATGCGACCGGCCTGCGGCTCGCTCGGGCGATCCAGGTCCTCATTGCCGCGAATGCAGGGAAGACCGAGGTTGTCGCCAATGCGATCCGGACCTTCTCCGCAGTCGAGGCGGCGCCGGATCCGGACTGGATCCTCCTCGATGAATACGCCCGCCTGGTCGTCGTCCACGAGTCGGACCTGGTGTGGACGAAATCCTCGGGGCATCGGACGGTGACCCTGGGTGTCCTGCCGGGGGACGAGGAGACGCGGTCGCGAGCCGTCGACGATGCGATTGGGTCCGATGATCCGTTCGGGGCCGACGATCCGTTCGGGGAGCCCGCGTCAGACGAAACCGAGGAGGAGTCTCCGTGAACCGAACCATCTTCGCTCGCCTCAGGGTCGTGCTCGTGGCGTTGTTCGCCCTCGGCGCGGCGGCACTGCCACGAGCGGCTCGTGCCGAGGCCCGGACCATCTGCGTGTACGACCCGGCGGGGCGCTCTGGCGACTACTACGCGCTCATGTCCGACTTCGCGCGCCGTGCGTCCGCGTGGGGCGCCGACGTCACGATTCAGCCCTACACCGACGAGGAGACGGCGGCGAAGGACTACGAGGCGCGCAAGTGTGACGGCGTGAGTGCCACTGGTGTGCGCCTGCAGCGGTTCAATCGCTTCAGCGCGACCATCGAGGCGATCGGCGCCCTGACCAGCTACGACCAGCTCGAGGCGATGGTACGCACGCTCGCGACCTCGGCCGGTGCCGCCAAGTCGCTGAGCCGGCAGGGGAACACCACGATCGGATTCATGCCGGTCGGGGCGGTGTACCTGTTCGTGCGTGATCGCAGCGTCGATACCGTGTCCGAGCTCGCCGGCAAGCGCATCGCCACCATGGACTACGACCCCGCCAGCAAGTTCATGGTCAACCGGGTGGGCGCGGTGATGGTCCCGGCCGACCTCGGCTCGATCGGTCCCAAGTTCAACAACGGCGACGTCGACGCCTGCTACGTCTCGGCCCCGGCCTACCGTCCCTTCGAGCTGCACCGCGGCCTCGGCACTGGAGGGGGCGTCCTCAAGGCGCCACTCGCGCAGGCCACGCTGCAGGTCATGATCCGCGAGGACCGCTTCCCCGAGGGGTTCGTCGACAAGGCGCGCGAAGCCCTGCTCGAGCGGTTCGACGAGGCTTTGGCCTTCGTCAAGCAGGCCGAGGCGGAGATCCCTGATCGCTACTGGGTCGACGTGCCGCCGGAGACCTACGCGAGCTGGAGCAACCTGTTCCAGGGTGTCCGCGTCGATCTTCGCGACAAGGGCGCCTACGACGGCAGCATGCTCCGCGTGATGCGCCAGCTGCGGTGCAGCAAGGACCCGAGCCGGGCCGAGTGCGTCGAGAAGAAGGAGTAGGGCACTGCCCTGAAGGCGACACGCCCGAGCCGCCTGCGATATCTGGTGCCTCCCAGCTGGTGAGGCACCGTTGTCCAAGCAAGGCCCGCTCCAGGCCATCCCCGGACTGGCCACCGTCCTGATCCTCGGGGCGCTCCTGCTCGCGCTCGTGGTCGGCATCGCGCCCAACGTCGACACTCGGTTGGTGAGACTGGGCGAGGGGATCTGGCCCGGCTACGCGGCCGATCTGGGCAGCGATCCGGAGCAGCCAGACTGTCGCATCGAGGAGATCGACCAGCGGCTGACGCAGTGTCCTGACGTGGGCACGGCGCCGCCGCCGCCGCAGCCTGCCTCGCCCGATCCGGACCCGTTCGGCGACGAGGACCCGTTCGGCGACGAGGACCCGTTCGGCGACGAGGACCCGTTCGCGGAGGAAGACCCGATCGCGGAGGAAGACCCGTTCGCGGAGGAAGACCCGTTCGCGGACGAAGCGGCGGAAGACGGCACCGCAGAGGTCAACTGTCCCGCCCTGCGCAACCTCCGGGAACGCTGCCAGGTCCGCTGGGCCGAGTACGACGAGATCTCGGAGCGGATCACGTGGAGCGTCCGACTGTTCCGGGCGGTCGAAGAGACGGTGTCCTCGGTCGCGCAGTTCCCCTACATGAAGCACCTGCTCGTGCTCCTCGTGGTGCTCGGCGGGCTGGTGACGACCATCGAGCGCATGCACATCGCGCTGCGCAACCCAACGAGCCGGACCGAGTACTACGTGTCCCAGGGCGGCCAGCTCGTCGCCCACGCCCTGTGGCTGGCGAGCTGCGTGGCTGACTACCGGGTGCAGGTGCAGTCTGCAGCGGAGAGCCTGAACCTGGGGCTACCGGTGCTCTGGGCAGTCGGGTTCCTCGCGCTGGGCGCCGTCAACGTCCTGCACCTGCGCCGCCCCCCCGACGACCTCACCGACGAGCCCCCGACGACGGCGCGCCTGCTGATGGCGATTCCGCTGTACGTGTACATGGCCGTGATCGCGGGTCTGTACTTCCTCGGCGTGGAGCAGCACCCGAGCGGTCAGGCGATCTACCTGCACAAGTTCGTCCAGCATCCCTCGATCTACCTGGGGATCGGGTTGTACATCTGGGCGGGCATGCTGCTCTCCAGAACGGGCCTGGCTCGGCTCGCCTTCGACGTGCTGTTGCCGTTCAAGCTGCCCCCGGCGCTGCTCTCGTGGATCGTCGTCGTGCTCGCCGCGATCCCGACGGCCTACTCCGGCGCCTCCGGCATCTTCGTCATTGCGGCGGG
>CAYMSU010000126.1:0-8998 GCA_964393165.1 uncultured Enterobacteriaceae bacterium | reverse complement strand
CAAGCGAGTGGCACTGCTACCTCAGGAGGCGGGCATCTACGAGCGCCTCACCGCTGTCGGCGCGAGCCCCCGCATGGCGCTCGCCACGACCGCGATGTCGGGCAGCCTCGGGGTGGTGCTGCGCCCGTGCCTCGTCGTGGTGCTGATCGCGGTGCTCAACAAGCAGGTCACGACGGACGAGCTGTTCTCCAATGGCCTGGCGGTCTTCGGACTCACCGCCCTCTTGTCGCTGGGGGCCTACCTGTGGTGGAACCGCCAGCCGCTGAAGCTTCCGGACTTCGGGGAGGCGCTCCCCGCCTCGATGAGGGCGGTCCGTCCGCTGCTGCCGTACCTCGGGATCGGCCTCGCGGTCGTGCTGTTCTACCTGGTGGCGTTCGAGACCGTGGTGAACGAGTACACGGCTCCCTTCGTCCTTCCCGTCGTGCTGCTCGCCCTGCTCGCCTGGGATCGGTCGCAAGCCGGCGAGCAGGACCTCTGGCCGCGCCTGACCGGGGCCACCGGAGAGACGTCACACCACATCGGCGCGCTGCTGCTCGTCATGGGCGGCTCGGTCGGTCTCGGTGGTGTCGTCGAGCGCGCGGAGCTGCTGTCACTCGTGCCCGAGTCGCTCGGGAGCCTCTGGGTCACCATGACCATCCTCGTGGTCGTGATGGTCCTGGTGGGAATGACGATGGACGCGCTCGGTGCGGTCGTCCTCGTCTCCGTCACGGTCGCCAAGGTGGCCTACGACAACGGCATCGACCCCGTGCACTTCTGGATGGTGGTCCTCGTGGGGTTCGAGCTCGGGTACCTGACGCCCCCTGTCTCGCTGAACCACCTGCTGGCCCGCCAGGTCATCGGACCTGCCAGCGAGGTCCAGCGGGTCGACCCCAAGGCCGAGTGGTTCGAGCGCTACGAGCACCTGATCGTACCCATGGCGATCATGGGGACCGCGCTGGTCCTCGTCGCCTACGTGCCCCTGTTCTTCTACTGACTCCGGGCGACCGCTACGGAGTCGTCGCGAGGCGACGCTTCTTCTCGTCGTTCGCGATCGCCACGCAGCCGTCGAACCCGGCCTTGAGGCCAGCCTTGATCACCGAGGGCATCTTCGAGCCGGCTTTGGCGATGAACCCGGAGCCCTCGCCGAAGGAGAGCTTGCTCACGAAGGTCACGCGCGTCTGGCGCTCCTGGCCAGGGTGCACCACGAACATCCCGTAGACGTCGGTGACTTCCTGGTACCCGTTGAAGAGCCACCTCCGATCGTGGTTCTCGAGCGACTTGGCGACCTTGGCCTGGTAGGCCATCCACTTCGGGCCCGAGACGAAGCTCTCGTCGAGCTTCTCGAACCACATGATCCATTGCTTGGTGCTCTCGTCGTACTTCTTGTACATCCGCTGGGTGAAGTGCCCGTAGAACAGCGTGAAGTCGAGCAGGTAGAAGGAGTCTGCGTACTCCGCGCCCACCTTGGCGTCGTACCCCGAGCCCAGGCGAACCACGGCGTCGGCTCCGCTCATGAACCGCGGCAGATCCACGTTGCGACGGAACACGATGTCGGCCACGACCTCGGGGTCGTAGTCCTGGTCCCCCTCCCCCGTGATCATGGGGACGTAGCCGTTGTCGTTCTTCTTGAGCCGGATCTCGTCGTAGGTCTGCTTCGAGTAGGTGCTCTGGTTCGCGTCGGCCCAGTATCCGTCGTCGGCCAGCGCGCGGTTGAGCACCTGCTGGGCCTCGGCGTTGTGCAGGCGGATGTTGACCGCCCCCAGCGCGTGGTCCTGCTGCACGGCAGGGGGCTCGGCTGCGGGTCTCGCCGCGGTCGCGGGCGCACCGAGCGCCAGGGCGGCGAGCAGGGCCGATACGGAAAGCAGGGCCGGGGCCCGTCGGGTGGTCATCAGCGTCCCCTCGTCGTTCGGCATCCTAACGTGCGACCCCCCGGCAACAGGGTGGCTTCCCTCTCGGCTGCCTCCCGCGGGAGGGCCGCGCTCCTCGTGATACGTCGGTACCATGGGGTTCCTGTTCGACTCCCTCGTCCACCTGCTCGCGACCGAGCCCGCCGCCAAGCGGGCAGCGCTCGTACGCATGATCGGGCGGGTGCTGCACGTGCCCGAGCCCCGTCACCTCCAGGCGGGGGACGGCTTGCTGTGGCACTTCCCGAAGGTCACCGGCCGGCCCATGGCGGTCACGCTGTCCGTCGGGCTCCAGGAGTCCCAGGGCCGCGAGCTGGTCGCGCTGAGCTTGGCAGATGCACCCAGCGCCCAGGCGTTCCCGATCGCCACGCTCCTGCAGGCCGTCGCCGAGGCAAACCCTGCGCGTGGGGGGCTCGTCGAGCTTCCCCCAGGTTGTCTCGGCCGGAGCAGCCACACCTGGGCGGTGCTCGGCACGCCCGGCCCCGACCTCGCCGAGCACCAGGAGTACGAGCGCATCCTCGGCAGTCGCCTGGACCTCGTGGTGCCGGTGACCGGGCGCGAGGCGAGCTGGATCGAGGCCCACGGCGGGGAGCGCTATCGCGAGGCCATGGTCGAGCAGGGCGTAGGGCCCTGGGCAGACCGGACGCCTGGTGAGACCGTGCTCAGTCCGCCGACTGCGGCGCCAGAGTAGCGACGGCCCTCACCCGCGCCGAGCGAGCTCTGCGCACCAGCTTCCGCGCGCGCTCCGGCTCCGGGCCGCTGTCGAGCGCGATGCGAGCCAGGGCCACCGCTTGATCCTCGTCGAGGAGGTCCAGGCGGCCGAGGACCAGACGCCCGAGCCCCGGCCGGTCCTGATCCCGGACCCAGCTCGAGAGGGTGTCGGGAACCTCCCGCCCGTGCTGGCGCACCACGCAGTCGGCGGCGCGCATGGCGGCCCAGGCCGGGCGCCTCACCTTCTCGATCACGTACTGGAGGTCCGCCAGGGGGGTCGCGGTCAGCGACGCGACCTCGGCGCAGGACACCGGATCGTGCGCCGAGAGCGCCGTGACGACCTCGGCGCGACCCGCGAGTGCGGCTCCGAGAGTCCATACGACAAGCCACATGAAATGCGCTCCAACAAGCTTTTCGCATTCTAACCATGGCCAGCCGCAGGGAGGGTCGGGTACCCTCGTCGCTCGAATCGGGAGACCTCTGATGCGATTCCTGCCTCTGATCGTCCTCGCCGCTGCGTGCACGAGTGACATCGGCAACGACAACCGTGCCACCGACACGGGCACGGTCAACGACGTCGATCGGGATGGGTTCAGCAGCGCCGATGGGGACTGTGACGACGAGGACCCGCGGACCTTCCCCGGCGCGTGGGACATCGTAGGTGACGAGGTCGATCAGAACTGCGACGGAATCGACGGGATCGACGACGACGGAGACGACCAGGCCTGGACCGGGAGCGGCGGCACGGACTGCGACGACACCAACCCGGCGGTCTTCGATGGCGCGGAAGAGATCGGCTGGGACGGCATCGATCAGAACTGCGACCTGCGGGACCAGTTCGACTTCGACCAGCTGTGTGCGGGCGACAAGCACACGTGCGGCATCGACACCACCAGCCGGGTGCGCTGCTGGGGCATCGACGACCTACAGACGCGGAACGTCCCCGCCAACGACGGCACCGTGTGGCAGTTCATCTCGTGCAGCGAAGACGCGACCTGCGCCGTGAGCCTCGAGGGTGAGCTCTACTGCTGGGGCTCCGAGAACCCAGAGGAAGGCCTCGCCGTCTCCGAGGCGCCCGTGGAGGGCGTGCCCGTGCCCGGCCGGCTGTGGAAGAACGTGTACATGGGCTCCTACCACGGCTGTGCGACCGACGACAGCGACGAGGCGTGGTGCTGGGGCAACAATCAGCAAGGTCAGACGGAGGTGCCCCAGGGCGCCCAGTGGCTCTCGCTCGGTCCCGGCTTGGAGCACACTTGCGGAATCCGGCGCGGTCGACAGCGGATCGAGTGCTGGGGCGCGGAGGGGCCGGACGACGTGGTCAGCACCATTCCCCCGTTCAAGTGGGCAGAAGTGACGAGCGGCCACCTGTTCTCGTGCGGCATTCGGGAGGACCGCGGCCGCGACTGCTGGGGCGACGACATCGACCTGACCTTGCCGCGTAACGAGAAGGGCCCCTGGGGCCAGCTCGACGCGGGCGACCGCTTCCTCTGCGGGATCAAGGAGCAGGTGCCGTCCTGCGTCGGTCGCGACAACATCCATGGGGTCATCGCCAACGTCCCCACCAACATCGACATGCGCTTCGTCACCGCGGGCTCGGGGCACGCCTGCGGCCTCCGCAGCTCCAACGGAGAGGTGGTGTGTTGGGGCAAGAACACCGACGGTCAGGCCACGGTCCCGCGCTGGCAGTAGACGTCGCAGCGGGGCGCTGGCCGCCAGGCGCCTGACGGGGCACGGGGTCGCATGGCGAGCGGCCCCATCCCCCTGCGCTACGTGACCTGGTACGCTTGCGCCGGCGGCGCGATTGCAGTTGGGCCATGGCTGGCGCTGCACCTTCGTGGTGTCGGGCTGACCAGCAGCGATGCGGCCCTCGTACTTCTCGCCCTTCCTCTCGGGCGACTGGTCGGCGGGCCGCTGTGGGGCTGGTTCGCGGATCGCGTGTCCGCCACGGTCGTGCTCCGCGGGGCCACCCTCTTGGCGTTGGGCGTCGCGGGCGGGCTCCTCGTGGCCACGCACCCGCTCGCGCTCGCAATCCTGGTGCTCGGCTGGGCCACCGCCCAGGCGCCCGCGTTCCCCATCATGGATCTGGCGACCGTCCAACGGGTCGGGCGGCGCTACGGAAGCGTTCGGGCCTCCGCATCCGCTTCCTTCCTCGCGTGCGTGCTCCTCGCCGGAGCCCTGCGAGACCACTGGGGACTCGCCCCCATCGCCCTGGCCGCTGGCATGAGCTTCCTCACGGCAGTCGTCACCTTCCAGCTGCCGCAGATCCCCACGCCGTGGAGTTCACCTGGCAAAAAGCGGGCTCCGCTCTCGAGACCACCGAGCCTGCGCGGGTGGGTGTCGCTGTTCGCGAACCCTCGGCTGCTCCCGCTCCTCCTCGCGAGCATTCTCCACGGCATGACGCTGACGTCCTACGATCTCCTGTTTGCCTCCTTCCTGGGCGACCTCGGGGGGTCGTCCATCGCGACTGGCGTCGCCCTGGCCCTCGGCGTCGCGGTCGAGGTGGGGGTGCTGATGACCGCCGCGGGCTGGCTCGAGCGCATCGGGCCGCTCCCGCTCCTGACTCTCGGTGTCGCTGCGGGCATCCCTCGCTTCCTCGTCATGGGGAGCGTCTCGTCGATCCCGGTCCTCGTCGGCACCCAGGCGCTCCACGGCCTGCACTTCGGCGCGTTCTGGGCCGGCGCCACGGCCTTGTTCGCGGAGCGCGCGCCCCCGGCGCTGCGGAACAGCACGCAGGCGCTCCTGCCCGCGTCGGTGTACGGGGTGGGGCGTCTGCTCGGGCTCGTGTTCAGCGCGGCGTGGCTGCAGCACGGCAGCTCGGCCGGCCTGTATCTGGCGATGGCCGGGGTCAGTGCCGCGGCTTCTGTGCTGTTGCTCGCTACCGCCGAACCTGCGCGACGCGACCCAGTCGGTTGACGTCGAGCGTCACGCGCTGCCCGATGACCCATGCCCGGTACTCGTCCTCGGCGGTGGTCTGGATCACGTGCTCGTTCTCCGCGCCGCCGCTGTCGTAGTGCACGACCACCTCATAGCGGGCCTCTCGTCGGATCCGGTCCCGAGGCCCCGTGGGCAGCCCCACCCATCTCACGTCCACGCCTTCCCCCGCAGCGATCTCCTCCTGCGCCTGGACCCACTCGTGCGTGTCGTAGTCGCAGTAGAGCTCGTGCACGGGCTCAGCGCAGTACTTGGGCTCGTCGCGGCAGGTCTGACCATTGGGCACCCGCCGGGAGCACATCTTCGGCTTGCAGGTGGCGAAGCCGTTGTCGTTGGACTGGCAGCGCTCGCCGCACTCGTAGCGCTCGAGCCGCGTCTTCGGCTCGCAAACCCGCTCGGTGCCGCACCGGACCCGGGCATCGTGGTGGTGCTTCTCCCGGCACGACGAAGGCCGGATCGCGGCCCCGGGGACCTCCCCCCGTCCGTCGACGGGGGCGCGGGAAGCGTGCTCCCGGATCTCGTCGCGGAAACCGCTCCGGACGTCCGGCGTCCAGGTCTCCCGGATGGTTCGGTGCTCCCATCGCATCTCGGTGACCTCGCCGGAGACCTCGTGGGTCCGCGTCAACATCCAGCCGCCAGCGAGCACCGCAATGAACGCCCCGATGGCGGCGAGAGGCTTGCTCGCCTCGGTCACCCAGACCCAGCTCGGAGCCCCCACCGCCCGATGGAGTCGCCGGGGGGGCGGCGGGGCGGACGTCGGAGGCACTGCGGTAGGTCCCGAGACGTCCCGGCGGCGCTCCGCTCCGCACCGCTCGCATCGCTCGCCGTCGCCTCGATTGCCCGACCCGCAGTACAGGCAGAACCAGTCGCTTCCGGCCTTGGCGAGGTCGAGCAGCGCCGAGTCGGTCACCGACGCCGCGGAGGGGTCGATCGCCATCGACATCTCCCCCGCCTCCCGGGTCGCTCCGCAGGTCGGACAGGCCTTGTGCCGACCGGCGATCCCGTGCGTGCCGCACTCCCGACACTGCCACTGCAGCTCGATGATCCGCTCGGACATGGTCCCCCCGTCGCGTCTCTACGGAGCACCACCGTCTCCGTTTGAGCCCGGGGAGGGCCTCAGCGCCTGCCGCGGAGTGGCTGGGCCAGGATCGCGCGGGCCCCTACGTGGCCCGGGTCCCGAGCGACGATGGACGCCGCGATCGTGAGCGCGTCGTCGACCCGACCGTGATCGAACAAGACGGCAGCGAGCCCGTACTGGATCTCCAGGTCTTCGGGAAGGACCGCGGCCGCCCGGTGCAGTGCCTCCTCGGCTTCGGCCTCCAGTCCCCTCGCGTCGAGCACCAAGCCAAGGTTGTACCAGGCCCTTCCGTGGCCCGGCGCCAGCTGGGTGGCCCGGCGCAGCGCCGCCTGCGCCGAGGCGTGGTGGGAAGGGCCGAGCGCCGCCTGCGCGAGCCCGTGCCGGTACCACAGCTCCGGATCGGCGGGCGCAAGGGAGATCGCCACCTCGAGGTCGGCGGCGGCCGCGGTGTGCTGCCCCGCGGAGGCGAAGACCACCGCTCGCATGTCGCGCAGCTCCACCGATCGCGGATCGAGCACGACGGCGCGGTCGAGCGCCTCGCGCGCTTGTACCAGTGCACCGTGCCCCGCTGCCCAGGCGGCCTGCTCGGCCAGCGCCGAGGGTTGGTCGGCGTTGAGGGACAAGTAGCTGCGGTACTCACTCGCTTGGGGCGCATCCGGGGGGAGGAGCGGCCGGAGAGCCCGCGTGGCCGCCACCCGCACCGCTCGCCGGGGATCGTCGGCGAGGGCCTGGAGGAGGGCGTCCCTTACCTGCGGAGCAGTCGCCACGGGGCCGAGCGCGTCGGCAGCCGCGAGTCGGACGACCGCATCTTCGTCGCGGAGGCTGCGCAGGATGGCCTGCTGTACCAGGGGCCGGTCTACGAAAGCGCCGAGCGCCCCCGCGGCGGTGGCTCGCCAGCCGACCCGTCGGCCCTCCTCGAGGTTGCGCAGGAGGGTGTCGATGCCCGCGGGATCGCCCCGCCGAGCGGCTGCCACGGCCTCGCCACGAGCCGAGCGCGGCGCCAGTGCCGGCCACCACTGCGCGACGACGCTGCGGACCCAGGCGCGATCCTGGTCCGGGTGGCACTTCAGGCACGCGCTGGGCCCGACCTCGGCCGGGGCGAGGGGATCGGGGATCGGAAAGCCGTGGTCGTGCCGCGGGTCTCGCTGCATGTAGACGGTGACGGGCATGTGGCACCCCACGCAACCGACCGTGCCCTGGGGGTGCGGATCGTGGGGTTCCTCGAGGTGGCACTCCCGACACAAGGCGTCTCCCTCACGCACGAGGCCGCCGGTGTGCGGGTCGTGACAGTCCACGCAGCGAACGCCGACGTCGTGCATCCGGGAGCCGATCCATGCGGTGTACTCGAACGACTCGGCGCGGATCTGGCCGTCGGGCCAGAACGCGTCGGACCCGTCGACGAGCGTGGGCGCGAAGTGGTCGAGGAAGCGGTCCCCGGGGCGGAACGCGCCGGTCAGGTCTGCGCGGAGCGCGTGGCAGGACATGCAGGTGTCCTCGGTGACGCTCGGCGGGACCTCCTGCGGCGGGATCGAGCGCGGGTGGCCCTCGGCCTCGTGGCAGGCCACGCAGCCCACTCGGTGCTCGAGCACCTCGGTGTCGTAGGCCGGGCCAGCGGATGCCTGCGGGCTCTCGGCGATCCAGGCCAGCCCCTTGTCGACGTGCGTGGAGTGGCAGGTCGCGCACTGGCTGTTCCAGGTCATGCCGCCGCCCGTCCAGTGCCCCCAGTCCCCGGGCTCTCGCGGGTCGTCGAAGACGTCGAACCACTCCCGCGCCCGTGGGTCGTACGCGATGCTCGAGACTTGCAGGCGGCCTCGCTCGTCGGGGCCGACGAGGTACTGCCACAGCGGGTCGGCCCCGATGCGGCGCACGGGCTCGAGGCCGGCCCAGGGTGGCTCGTCGGGAAGCGCCGGCCGGTCGCCGGCGGGAGCCTCCGCGACCGCGTGAGTCGAGGTCTGCCACGCCACGAGCTCGGGCTCATGGCAGTCCCCGCAGGCCTCGGACCGCGACGAGGACGGCTGTGCCGCCGGCTCTACGGTGGGCCTGGCGCCCCCGATCGGGGCCGAGCAGGCACGAACCACGACGAACGCCACCGGCAGGCTCGCCGCGACGGCCACGACTGGGCCCCAGGTGCGGATGCGAGGATCCATCTACGGCGGCGTAACCTGCATGCATGCTGTGGCGGCCCGGCCCGTAGCTGTGGACCGTGACGGCATTCCGGCAGATGTGGTGGAGAAGGAGAAGGAAGTCTACCGCGACGAGATCAAGAACAAGCCCGAGAACATCCAGGACAAGATCCTGGAAGGCAAGCTTAAGAAATTCTACAGCGAGAAAGTCCTTCTGGAGCAGGTGTTTGTAAAGGATCCGGACGGCAAGCAGAGCGTGAGCGCCATGCTCG
>CAYMSU010000125.1:0-13872 GCA_964393165.1 uncultured Enterobacteriaceae bacterium | reverse complement strand
GTGCGAGGACAACGGCGGGCCCAACCACCTCCGCGGGACCACGCCCGACGGCGAGCTGTACGACTTCGCCAGGAACGCGCTGGCGAACGGCTCGAGCGAGTTCTGCGGGGCGTGCTTCAGCCCCGACGGTCGCGTGCTGTTCGTCAACATCCAGCTCCCCGGGCTCACCCTCGCCATCGAGGGGCCGTTTCCCGAGGCGCCGGGGCGCGGCTGCGGCTGACCGAGGGTAGGGTGGCTGCATGACGACCTCCCTGCAGTTGCTCCTGCTCACCGGCGGCCTGCTGCTCGCCGGGGCGTGCCGGACCTTCCCGGAGCGGGGCCCCGATCCGGCCTACGGCACGGTGCCGACCGAGACCTACCCCCAGTTCTACGGTCGGGTGCCGCGCAACGTGGTGATGATCTCGATCGACACCCTGCGGCGGGATCATCTCGACCGCTACGCCGCCGAGGAAGACCGGCCGCTGATGCCGTTCCTGTCGGAGGTGGCGGAGCAGGGCGTACCCCTCGACGACTTCGTGCAGTGCTCGAACTGGACCTACGCGTCGACCAGCTGCACGCTGGCGGGCCGGTACAACTTCGAGGCGGGCATGGCCACGATCCTGCCCGAGCAGGGGCGCACGCCCTGGCCCGAGGGCACCCCGTTCCTCGCGGGGTATCTGGGCGAAGCGGGCTACTACAGCGTGCTCGTCAGCACCAACGGGTGGCTGGCGCAGGACTGGGGCAACACCCAGGGCTACGACGAGTGGTTCCACCCCCGGCGGGGCAGCGCGCTCCGCGCCTACATGGAGGCGCGAGAGCGGCTCGATGCGGCCGCGCCGGAGGGGCCGTGGTTCCTGCACGTGCACGTGACCGAGCCGCACGCGTCCTACTCGCCGCCGCCGCAGTACCTCGACGAGGTGCGCGCGCTGCCCAACCTCCCCGTGGATCTGTCGAACCGCGAGTACCACTACGCCCAGCGCGACGCGTACCCGCAGCTTCCACCCGAAGATCAGGCCCTGCTCGAGGCGCACCTCCGGGCGCGGTACCGGGCCGAGGTCCGGTGGCTCGACGATCAGCTCTTCGCGATCCACCAGGATCTGGAGGCCACCGGGCGGCTCGACGACACGCTGGTGGTGTTCTGGACCGACCACGGCGAGGCCTTCTGGGAGCACGGCCGCCACACCCACGCGTTCACGCTCCACGCCGAGGAGAACGACGCCATCGCCGTCTTCTGGGCGAAGAACATCGTGCCGTCGGCGTGGACGGGGCCGACCACCGCGATCGATCTGGCGCCGACCGTGATGGAGCTGCTCACCCGCGAGGTCCCGGCGTCGATGACGGGCATCCCCGTGGGGCAGGCGCCCGCGGATCGGCCACGCTTCGCCTGGGCCATCGCGCGGCTGGGGGCCGGTCAGGCAATCCTGAAGGACGGCTACAAGCTGATGTTCCCGTGGACGGGGCAGCCGCGACTGTTCGACCGCACGGCCGACCCGCTCGAGCAGGCCGACCTGTACGATCCTGCGGATCCGCACCCGATGGCCCGCGAGCTGTTCTCCGAGCTGCGGCCGGTGGTCGAGCAGGCCGAGGCCCTGGCGCCGGGCTACCTCGTGCGCTTCCCGCCAGAGCTCGAGCCCGGCGCGGCAGCGCGCTGACCGAGCCCCCGCGGTGCGGCCGAGGGGGCTAGAGTACCCTCGATGCTGGATCGTGACTGGCTGCCGCACTGGCTCGGAGGCCTCGTCCTGGGCGTGATCGCCCTGATGGGGGCAGCCGTCGTGTGGCCCGAGCACGCCGACCACCGTACCGACGGCGCCCTGCGGGCGGCGCTCCGGGCGGGCACCACGGTGTTCGCGGCGATGGAGCTTCCCCCCGCGCAGCCGGGGCCGCGGTCGGCGAGCGAGCCGGTGCTCCTGCGCTGGAGCGAGGACGACGTGGTGGTCCTGCAGACCTCGGACCGACGGATCCGGTACGACGGCGAGGTCGTCACCGAAGACTCCGTGCAGGGCACGCAGACGCGCTCGGCCGAGTGGGCGGAGCGCCTGGCGGGGCTCGCCCGGGTCGTGCGCAACGGGCTCCCGCGGCCGCGCCTGCGCCCCGTGCGACCGGGAGAGCTACCCGCGTTCGCGTGGTCGCCCGGGCAGGATCTCTACCGGCTGCGGCTGCCCAAGGGGTGGCCCGACGGGTGGCTGCTGCTGGTCGGCATCGACGTAACCGACGGGTCCCTCGCCGAGCTCGCGCTGACCGACGCCGAGGGAGCCGTGCAGGCGTACCGGGGCCTGGCCCTGCGCGCGCAGGTTCGGCGCGTCGAGTTCGGGGTCCCCCTCGGGCCCGACATGGGCGACGCGGTCGGCGTGCCGCTGGTGCAGCTCGGCGGGCACACGGTGTTCGGCGACCGGCCTCCCCAGGTCCTCCGCGACCTGCCGTGGCACGAGCGCGTGCAGCACGTCGCCCTCGTACCATCCCCGGACCGCTCCACGGGCGTGCGCGGGGCCCACGGCGCCGATGTGCTCGACGTGATGATGCAGACCGTGTGGTGCAACACCGCCGATGCGACGGGGCGCGAGGAGGCACGCCTGATCTTCGGGATGCCTCCGGCCGGCGACGACCGGGACCGCCTCGTCCAGGCGCTCGAGCGAGGGTGCAGCCTCGAGCTCCGCACTGCCCCCAAGACCGCCCACGTGCTCGACGACCAGGTGCGAGGGGTGGTCGGCGTCACCGGTCAGCTCGCGGTGGGGGATCGGGTGGTGTGGGCGCACGATGCGCGCGTCGAGCACGTTGGTCCGGCGGTCCGCTACGGGCAGCCGGTCCTCCGCGGCGAAGTCGCGAGCGTCGGCCCCGCCGAGGTCGACTCGCTCGAGCTCCGGCTCGACGTCTCGCTCGAGGTCTCCTGCTCGATCGCGAAGGGGAAAGGCAGGCTCCGGGGGTACCTCGCCGAGGTCGCCCAGCCCCGCTTGCACTGGTCGTGCCCGCGCTGAGCTACCGGATCCGGAGCTCGCGCCCCTCCGACAGCTTCAGCGGGACCATACCGAACGGCGTGTCCACGTCGACGTCGGCGTCGAGCCCGACCTGTACGCTCGCCTTGTTCTTGATCGCGCGCACCACGCTCTTGCCGAGGTCCAGCAGCTGGATGTCGAGGGGGATGGTGAGGGTGCCCTGGCCCTGGAACGACGGCATCGACGTCTTGCCGGTGACCACCCGCGTGCCGTCGAGCTTGACGCCGTAGTCGAAGCCCGCGAAGCGAATCGCGGAGGCCTGCTCGCTCGTGACCCGCAGGTCGAGGGCGAGCGAGGCGGTCTGGCGGAGCACGTTCAGGTTCTTCAGGCGGAGCGCCTGCAGGGAGACCTTCGGCTTGTGCAGGGCAGGCAGGGTGCCCCGCTTGTCGATCGGCACCCGCAGGTTTCCGATCGGCGTGTCGAAGGCGAGGTCGAGGTGCAGGTCGTAGGGGATCTCGTCCTTGCCCTTCGCGGCCCCGGCCACACGGAAGGCGTCGGCCCACTGCATGGCGACGGGGATCCGCAGGGGAGAGCTCCGGCTGGCCGGGAGGCGGAGCGGATCCGCGTCGCTCCCGTCGAGGAAGTCCTGACCGGCGAGGCCGAGCGCCCAGTCGTTGCGGGTGAGCGAGATGCCGACCGGGTAGGGGTTGTGGACCTCGAACACGAACCGCGTGCGGATGCGCTGGAAGTCGATGTCCTGCACCTTGAGGTTCTTGAAGGACACGTCGGGGCGCACGTTCTTGAGGTCGCCGAGGCCGGGGAGGCCCTGCTTGCAGCCGGTCGTGAGCACCGCGAGCAGGACGAGGGAGGGAGCGGAACGCATGAGGGCCTCCGAGGGGCGGGAAGCTGGTTCAGGTCGAGGAGGCGCCGCGATGGAGCCAGGCGCCGAGCTTGCGAGCGTAGGATCGCCAGCCGAGGGCGATCGCCTCTTCCTCCGCGGGGCCGGCCGGGCGCAGGACGCGCGCAGGCGCACCGAGGACAAAGGAGCGCGGCGGGATCTCGCGGCCGGGGGGCACGAGCGCGCCCGCTGCGACGAAGCTGCCCGTGCCCACGCGCACGTTGTCCATCACGATCGCGCCCATGCCGATCAGGCAGTCGTCCTCGATCCGGCAGCCGTGGAGGATGGCGCCATGGCCCACGGTGACCCGCTCGCCCACGAGGGTCTCGGACAGATCCGTGGTGTCGTGGCAGATCACGCCGTCCTGCAGGTTCGAGTCGCGGCCGACGCGGACAGGGCCCATGTCGCCTCGCAGCACCGCGGTGGGCCAGACGCTCGACCCGGCGGCGAGGTGCACGTCGCCGATGACCACGGCGGACGGGTGGACCCACGCGCCTTCCTCGATCACGGGCACCCTGCCGTCGAACGCCTCGATCATCGCTGCCTCTCCCTCGGGCCCGGAGGCCGGCGCCACCAAGCTATCTCGGTCGCCGACGGGCAGATGGGATCGCCTGGCGGCCCGGGCTGCCGTGTGCGATAACCGCGCCACCATGCTCAACAGCCTACTTCTCGCCAGCGTGTCGTTCGCTCAGACCCCCCAGGAGGAGGGCCGCCTGCCGCGTGTCGTGGCGCCGGTTCACCAGCGGGTCGAGCTCGAGATCGATCCCGAGCAGCCCGTCTTCGAGGGGCGCGTCGAGATCACCTTCGACGTCCCCCAGCGGTCGCGGGTCAAGGAGTTCGAGCTCCACGGAGAGGAGCTCGACATCCGCTCTGCCCGGATCCTCGGCCGAAACACCCGCAAGCGCGGCTTCGACGCCGAGGTCGTAGCTTCGGGGATCGACCGCCTGAGCGTGACCCCGGCGAAGACCCTGCGGCCGGGTCGGTACGTGCTCGTGATTGCCTACGAAGGCAAGATCCACGACCAGGCGTACGGGCTCTATCGCTTCGAGCACGGCGGCAAGCACTACGTGGTGAGCCAGCTCGAGGCCGACGAGGCGAGGACCGCCTGGCCGTGCTTCGACGAGCCCGCCTACAAGGCCCCGTGGCAGCTCGTGGTCACCCACCCGCGCGACGTCACGGCGATCAGCAACGCGCCGATCGACAAGGACGTGGCGAGCGACACCCAGCGGCTGGTCGAGTTCGCATGGACGCCTCCGATCCCGAGCTACGCGGTGGCGCTCGCGGTCGGGCCCTTCGTGCCCACCCGGGTCGACGGCATGGAGATGCCGTCGACGATCTGGACGCTCGAGGGCCGCAAGCGCGGCGCGGAGGCGCTGGTGCGGGAGCTCCCCCGCGTCACGCGGTATCTGCGGGGGTGGTTCGGCTCGCCGTATCCGTACGCCAAGCTCGACTTCATCGCGGTCCCCAAGTTCCCGTTCGGGGCGATGGAGAACCCCGGCGCGGTGGTGATCCAGGACGGCCTGCTGTACCCGGCGGAGGCCCAGTCCCCCGAGGGGCACAGCCGGCTGATCGAGGTGGTGGCCCACGAGGTCGCCCACATGTGGTTCGGCAACCTCGTCACGTTCGAGTGGTGGGACGACCTGTGGCTCAACGAGGCGTTCGCGTCGTGGATGGGCAAGCACACGCTCCACGAGCTCGCACCGGACTACCGCGAGGACGTCGCGCGGGTCCGCCGGCTCACCCGGATGGTCCACGCCGACGGTGCGCCCACGAGCCGGCCGCTCCGCGTCGATGAGATCGATCCCTCGGCCGTGTTCTCGTCGACGACGTTCGCGGTCTACGCGAAAGGGGAGGCCCTCCTCGACATGATCGAGGTCTGGATCAGCCCCGAGACGCTCCAGCGCTCGCTGCGGGCGTACCTCGAGCGCTACGCCTGGGGCAACGCCGACCAGAACGATCTGTTCGAGGTGCTGCAGGAGGTCTCCGGCGGGGCACCGATCCGTGAGGTCCTCCAGGGCTTCCTCGACGAGCCGGGCGCGCCCGAGCTGGCGCTGAAGGTCAAGGGGAGCGGCCGCCTCGTCATCGAGCAGTCGCGGTACAACCAGCTCGGGAACGAGCTCGAGGGGGGGCCGTGGACGATCCCGCTGAACCTCCGGGTGGGCCGCCCGGATGGCACGGTGGACCTCGTCCGGCGCGTGATCGAAGACCGGCGCGAGGTCATCGACCTCGGCGGGGAGGCGAAGTGGGTCCACCCCGCCGCCCACGGGATCGGCTACTTCGCGTGGACGCTCGACGAGCGGGCCATGGAGGCGCTCCTCGCCGACCTGTCCCTGCTCGACGCGGCAGAGCGGCGGTCGGTGCTCGGGTCGCTGGCGCTGCAGGTCGAGGCCGGCAAGATGGACGTCCGGGCCCTGCTCGAGACGCTCGAGACCTTCGCCGGGGAGGAGGATCCGGCCATGCTGCGCGAGCTGGTCGGCACCATGAGCTACGCCGACGTCGCGCTGGATCTGGGTGGCAAGCGGCTCCAGGAGACCATGCAGGCCTGGCGGCGCGTGCAGCTGCGGCCGTTCCTCGACGCGATCGGGATCGAGCCGCAGGGCGCGAACTTCGTCGACACGCAGCGGCTGCGCCGCAGCCTCCTGGAGGTCCTGGCCGAGGCCGAGGATCCGGACGTGCTCGAGTACGGCCGGCGCGTCGGCAAGACGTTTCTCGAGACGCCCGGGCTCGTCGATCCGGAGCTCGGCCGCTGGGGGCTGTGGGTCCTCGCGCGCGAGGGCGACATGAAGCTGCACCGGCAGCTGCTCCAGATGGCGCAGACGGAGCGCGACACGGAGCGGCGTCAGGCCCTGCTGTTCAGCGCGGGGGCGGTCCCCGGGGATCGGGCCCGCGACGGCGCGCTCGAGGCCGCCCTGTCGGAGCGGATGGGGCGCCGACCGCTGTTCGGATTGCTCGCTGGCGTTGCATCCACGCGCAAGAGCGACGAAGATCAAGGCTTCATGCTGGACTGGGTCATCGCCAACTACGACGCGCTCTCCGAGAAGCTCTCGCCCCCGTTCCGGGCGCTGTTCGCGCGCTCGGGGGAGGGGTGTGATCTCGAGCGGTTCCAGCGGAGCGCGGAGTTCTTCGCCACCCAGTCGATCCCCGGCGTCGGGCGGGTGCTCTCCGAGACGGAGGCCTCGGTGAGGGCGTGCATCGCGCGGCGCGACCTGCACGGGCCCAGCGTGAAGGACTACCTCAAGGACTGGGCCAGGCGGCAGTGAACCTCGCCCTCCTCCTGGCGTCGGCCGCGTTCCTGCACGTCCTGATCTTCGTGGGGATCACCGAGTTCTTCGCGATCTCCACGACGGACGCCGAGGACGTCGACGCCGCCTCGAGGTTCATCTCGCTGTTCATCGTGGGCCTCGGCCAGGCCACGGGCCTCGCGCTCCTCGTGCGCTCGTCGACCTCTCGGGGGCTGAGCCTGCTGGCCTCGCTCGCGGTGCTCTACGGCGGCGTCGTGGTGTTGCTGCCGGCCGCCGACGAGTGGCTGCTCGTCCCGCTGGCCGAGCCCGAGGCGGTGACCGAGCTCGGCCTGCTCGTGCGGACGGTGCAGGCCGTGATCTGGCTGCCGGTGTCCACCTGGCTGCTGCTCCCGGTGGGGGAGCCGCGGCCGCACTCTGGCTCCGACCTGCCGGGCCTCGCCTGGCTGCGGGCGCTCCTGCTCGGAGGGGTCTACCTGGGGGCCAGCTTCCTCACTGCGGAGCTCCTCGCGCTTCGGGCTCCCGGCGCGGCCCGCTGGTTCGTGTCACTCGACAGCGAGCCCATGCTGTGGGCGATCTTCGCGGGGCGCGGGGTGATGCTGGGGCTGATGTGCTGGCCGGTCGTGGTCGGGCTGCGCGGCCCGGGGATCGTCCGCGGGACCGTGCTGGGCCTGGCGCTCGCCTCGCTCGTCGCGAGCCCGTGGGTGCTCGCCCACCCCGAGGTCTCCGACGCCGCGCGGTGGCCGATCGCCGTGGGCCAGGCCGCGATCGCCGGCGTCTTCGGGTTGTTCGTGGCCCTGGCCTACGTCAAGCGGCGGCCGGAGCTCCCGTCGGCGCCCGGCACGAGCCCCCGGGCGGGCGTCAGCCGAACGTGAGCAGCTGGATGTTCACGAGCGCCGCCACCTCGGGGGCACTGTCGCTCACGATCGAGCGCACCTCCATGAAGTAGCGCACGTGGGCCTCCCGGATCCGCTCGAGGTCCCGCCGGCTGACCGCGAACACGTTGTACGAGACCATGTCGGCCTCGCGGGGAGCCACCGCCCGGGTGGCCCCCAGGCTCGCCCAGTGGGCCTTGAGCTGCTGGGTGCCCCCGGGATCGGCCCGGGCGTCGACCGTGAGCGGCTCGAGCGTGGCGTAGCGACCCTCGCGCTCGACCACCAGCCCGGCGTCCTCAAGCCGCGCGAGGCACCGGGCCTCGACGGCGGCGTCGATCCCGAGGCGCTCCGCGATCCACCCCGGCCGGTGGCGGGGCAGCGACTGGTAGGCCTCGGTCTCGAGGACGCACATCACGAGGGCCACCCACGGCTCGTCGAACGCCACCCGGCGAGACGCGAGGCGCTGGTGGTGAGCCTCGAGCATGGCGGGGATGTCCTCGATGTTCACCAGGTGCGCCAGGAGATCCGACAAGCGGTCCGTGAGTGCGTCGACCAGCCGAAGGAAGTCCGGTAGCCGGGGGCGCGTGGTGCCCGCGATCCAGCGGGCGACCGCGTACCGCGAGGCGTCCACGCGGTCGGCGAGCTCCTTGAGGGAGGTGTTCCCGCGCAGCGCGGCAAGCCACGCGGCGACCGCCTCGTCCGTCAGGTCGACGAGGGCCTCGGCCTCCTCGGGGCTGAACGCCGAGAACGCAGCGGGCACGTCGATGCCGGCCACGCTGCAGGCGCGCAGCGACTCCGCGGCGGTGGGGAACCGGCGCCCCGCCTCCCAGTCGGCGACCGGGTTGCTCGTGTACCCGAGCCGCCGGGAGAAGGCTTCTTGGGAGCGCGCGCCTCGAATCGCGCGGACGAGCTGGCGGGCCACGAGGTCCATGGACGGCGTCCTCCCGGGGGTGTTTCTCGGATCTGCACATCGTAGCGCAGAACTGGAACCCGATAAGTGCATCTTCGGGACGGTATTCGGTTGTGCGCATCGGGCCGCGCTGCGACAATCAGACTGACGACGGAGGCTCGATGCGTTCCCATGCCTGGCTGACGGCCCTGGCGATTCTGGTCGGTTGCTCGCCCGACGACGGCAACGGCACCCAGATCGGCGCCCTCAAGGAGGGCTCGGTGCCGGCACCGCCTTCCGACCTCGTCCAGCTCGACCTCGCGCAGGCGGTCGAGGAAGCCGTCCGCATCGCCGGCGTCACGACCATGGCCACGGCCTGGGCGGCCCACGTCGACAGCATGGCCGAGGGCACCGCGAGCTGCCCCACCGCCTGGCTCGGGGCGCCCCCCGAGGACTTCGTCGAGATCGACGGGGTCGACGAAGACCAGCCGGGTCTGTCCTGGGCCGACTTCTGCACCACCGCGGAGGGCACCTCGTTCGAGGGCTTCGCCTTCTGGCAGAACGTACTCGCGCCCGACCTGAGCACGGGCAGCCGCGCGCTGGTGATGGACGGGGTGGTCGCCGACGCCCAGGGTGAGGTCCTGCTCGACTTCGACGGAGAGGCGAGCGACGATCTCGAGGGCGGGACCTACCGCAGCTCACTCGTGGCACGCACCCTGTCGGGCAGCCTGCTCGGGCTCGGCAGCGGCCTGCGTGCGGAGCTCGAGCCCGCCCAGTGGGGCTCCAACGTCGGGGATGTCGAGCTGCAGGGCCAGGTCCACCTCTTCGACGGGTTCGGCCCGGCCGACACCCGCTCGGGCGATCTCGAGGAGAGCCCCGAGCTCACCAACGTCACCGACTGGGAGCCGGGCAGCCCGCGGTTCACCTCCGTGCGCTACGACATCGACTTCGGCGGCGACTGCGAACTCGAGCCGGTCGGCTACCTCGGGGTGCGGGGCAACGAGGGCTTCTGGTTCGACATCTACTTCCTGCCCCAGTTCTCGCCCGACGACGGGTCGGCGGAGGCGGGCGCCTACCCGTTCGAGGCGATCGAGAACACCGCCTGCGACGGGAAGGGCACGTTGTTCGTGCGCAACCTGGACCTCCGGGCCGTCGAGGAGGCCTCGCCGGGGTGGTCGCGGGAGATCGAGATCGACTTCGGCGCTATCCTGTCGGAGCAGCTGCCCACTCCGTCGACCGAGGGGTACGTGTTCACGCTCCAGCACCTCCCCCGAGAGGACACTCCATGAGGATGAACCTCTGTCTCAGCCTGCTCGTCGGTGGGGGAGCCGCGCTCGCCGGGTGCAGCGGGTCCGACGGAACCGGCAACTCGCCGCCCGAGGAGAGCGACTCGGGCAACCCGCCCAACGTCCTGCCGATCGACACGTCCTTCTTCGTGCCCGACGACACGGCCGAGGAAGGCCGGCCCGACCTCACGCCGGGGAGCTTCCTGTTCCTCCGCCACATCGGCAGCTGGGAGCTCGCGGGCAACCCCTACGACTCGCTCACGGGCACGCTGCGGGTGGTCGAGGCGCTCAACGAGCTGCCGCCGCCCGACTCCGCGCAGCCCACGGGCGAGTCCGACACCGCGGCGCCGTTCCCCTTCACCTGTGAGGTGGAGTACGCCCTGACCGGCAAGGTCGTGGGCGACCACACCTGCGGGACGGCCTGCGACTTCGTGTTCGAGGTCGAGCACTACGTCACCACCGGCGCGCCAGACGCCTGCCGCGTGCCCGACATGCCCGACAACGGGGCGGTCTGGCAGCTCGGCTACCGGGCGGCCGAGGAAGAGATCCTCTACAACTACTTCGGAACCGACGTCTGGCTCCCCTGGTACAACACGACCTCGGCGCCGCCGAGCCTCGACTTCGCGTGGGAGTTCACCCTCGCGGTCGAGCTCGAGGACACTGCGGAACCATGACGACCCCTTCGTACACCTGGTCCCGGTGGCTCGTGGGCCTCGTGCTCGCCGCGTGCAGCGGCGGCGAGGAGCCGGTCGAGGACACCGGCGCAGGCGAGGTCGAGCAGCGGTTCCCGGTCCCCGAGGACGTGGGCACGCTCGACTGGCAGGCGATCTTCACCGAGGCCGTGGACCTCATGGTCGCGGTGAACACCCAGGCGCCGTTCAACGCCCATCGGTCCACGATGGACACCCGCGTGCGGGGCTGTCCTGACTTCTGGACCGGGGAGTTCACGGTGGGGCTCGAGACCGTGGGCGATGCCCGCGGCGTGTCCTGGTACGACGACTGCCTGCTCGACAGCGGACTGTATTACGACGGCTGGCTGTGGTGGCAGACCGACGTGGTCGAGTTCGGCGATCCGAAGACCGACAAGGGCCGCGTCTCCGATGCCTTCCGGCAGATGGAGGGCAACGCCGTGGTAGGCGACGACAAGGGCGTGCGCTTCGAGTTCAAGGGCACCGCCACGGACACCCTGTCGCAGACGGTGGCGCCCTACTACGAGCGCTTCACCTACTCCACGACCGTGCGGGGCACGGTCACCGGGCGCGACGCGTTCGAGGGCACGGCCACGCCGCGCGGCTACCGCACCGACCTGTTCATGTACGTCACCGGCGGCGACGCCGATGCCTTCGAGGCTCGCGGCAACGTCTACATGTTCGAGCCGCAGCTGCGCGACCGGTTCGACTCGATCCAGGTGGACTTCTCCCTGCGGGGCGAGAACGCGGCGGCCCCGGGCGACTGCATCGAGGAGCCGCTCGGGTGGATCGGCGTGCGCGACGCGAACGCCTACTGGTACGACGTGGTGTTCCAGCCCCGGTCCACCGACGACATCGTGGGCGAGCGCTTCCCCAACAAGGAACTGTCGGCCTGCGACGGCTGCGGGCGGCTGTACGTGCAGGGCATCGAGCAGCCGGTCGACGTCTGCGTGGACTTCTCGTTCCTGTTCGACGGGCGCTTCCCCGTGCCCGACGCCGACGAGTTCGTGCTCCCGATCCGCTCGCTGTAGGCGCGTTGACAGCGCCTCGGATCCCGTTCAGCATGCCCCCACAATGGCACGACTGAAGGAGGGATCATGGGGTGGATGCGTCGCACGGCAGTCCTGGGTCTTGCGGCACTCGCCGCGAGCGCGTGTGGACTCGGGGCTGGCAGGATCGAGTGCGAGACCTGCCAGATCGACATCAGCGACATGGAGAGCAGTGGCGCTGTGGTGACCGTCGACCTTACGGCGAGCTCGCGCACGCTCGGCGAGGTCACGGTCGAGATCAAGCCACCGGGCGCGAACTGGCGGGAGGTCGGCAAGATCACGGTCGACGGAGAGGAGCCCGTCACGCTCACCGTGCCTGCGTCGGAGCTGCCGTCGTTCGTGCAGATGGCCCGCGTGAAGCTGCCCGACGAGGGCGCGGAGCCGATCGAGCTGCAGATCGCCCAGTGATCGGCGGCCCCGTGCGTGGGACCAGCTGCCTGCTTCGGAGTCCACGCATCGGGGCCGCTCTCGGGTGGCCCTCGCAGAACTGCACAGGTCGGGGCAGACCTGGGACCCGATAAGTGCGGTTTCGGGACCCTGGCGCCTTGTGGGGCGCGGGGGACAGTGCGAGACTGATGGTGTCGAACCCCATCAGGAGGCACCCATGAGGAACCCCTTCGGGCTGCTGCTCGCAGTCGCCGGCGCCTCGCTCGTCGGCTGTGGAAGCGCAGACGACGCGCCCCCCGAGATCGAGACGCTCGACCTGCGCGGTCAGCTGGTCCGACTGTCGGTGGACCTGCGCGGCGTGCACCCCAGCGAGCAAGAGCTGGCGTCGCTCGAGCGCGCCGAGGAGCCCGTCGTCGTCTATGAGCAGTTCGCCGATGAGTGGATCGACGATCCGCGGTTCCTTGGGCGCATCAAGGAGATCTTCAACGAGCGGTACCTCCTGCGCACGGGCGACACCTACTTCGGTGGCCTCGACGGGATCGACGACCGCCGCATGGCCGACATCATCGCCAACGAGGCGTTCTCCCTGCTCGAGTACGTGGTCGCGAACGACCTGTCGTACGCGTACATGGTGACCGCCGACCACACGATGGCGAACCTCGAGCTCGCCTCGTACTGGAACATCGACTACCCGGGCGATGCCGAGGGTGGCTGGGTTCCCGCCCGGTACGACGATGACCGGCCGCACGCCGGCATGCTCACCATGACCACGTTCTGGCAGCGGTACCCGTCGATGGGGGGCAACGCCAACCGGCACCGGGCCAACGCGATCAGCAAGGTGTTCCTCTGCGACGACTACCTGTCGCGGCCGATCGTGCTCAACCGGGCGGCGGTCGACCAGCTGGTGATCGACCCCGAAGACGCGATCAACAACAGCACCGGCTGCCAGAGCTGCCACGCGTCGCTCGACCCGATGGCCGCCAACTTCTTCGGCTTCTTCAACTACGACGCCGAGGAGGGCATCGAGAGCACCTTCTACCGGCCCGAGCAGGAGGAGGACTGGCGGGACTACGCGGGGAAGGAGCCGGCGTACTACGGCCGTCCGACCGGGAACATCCCCGAGTTCGCCCTCGAGCTGGCCAGCGACCTGCGCTTCCGGGACTGCGCGGTGCGCACGGTGTGGGAGGGGCTCACCCAGCGCGAGCTCGTCGACGAGGACTGGGAGGAGGTCCGCACCCACGCCGAGGTGTTCGACGCCACCGACCTCAACGTGAAGGAGCTGGTGCTCTCGGTCGTGAAGAGCGAGGAGTACAAGGCCGTCGGCGCGCTGAATCCGTCGCTCGACGACCGGCTCGCCGGCGCCAAGCTCGTCTCCCCCGAGCAGCTGTCCTCCGTCATGGAGGGCATCACGGGCTACACCTGGTACTTCAACGGCCGCGACGGGCTCCGCAACCAGAGCATGGGCCTGCCCACGCTGGCCGGCGGCATCGACTCGCAGTTCGTGGTCGAGCGTACCTACAGCCCGACCGTGGGCCTCGTGTTCATCCAGGAGCGCATCGCGCAGGCTGCGGCCTGGCACGTCGCGCAGCACGACCTCGACCCCGAGCGGACGACCGAGGCGCAGCTCCTGAAGTTCGTCACCGTCAACACC
>CAYMSU010000124.1:0-13889 GCA_964393165.1 uncultured Enterobacteriaceae bacterium | reverse complement strand
GGAGGGCCTCGACGCTTGGAGCGAGGCCGCCTTCGCGGGCACGCTCGACAAGGCGCAGCGCCGCTCGCTCGCCGCGGTGGCCACGGACCACCCCGACTTCACCCGGGCGCGCACCCTGCTGTACCTCGACGCGAAGGCCCGCGAGGACGAGTCCGCCGAGCAGGGCCACCTCGCGTTGCTGATGTCGCTCCCGGAGAACCGCTACAACCCCGTGCTGCTCGTCGAGGATGCCCAGCAAGCGGCCCGCCGCGAGAACTGGTCCAAGGCGATCGAGCAGGCCGAGCAGGCCGAGCGGCACTGGGGTCGCCTCCCACCCGAGCTCGTCTTCACGCGGAAGGCCCTCATCTACGAGATCATGGCGGTCGCGAACACCGGCCAGTTCTTCGCCTCGAGCGGCTCCGACACCGCCGCGCTCGACGGAGCCGTGCGCGGCTGGCAGAAGTACCGGCGCCACGTGGCCACCAAGGACCGCGACGACCTCGTCGCCCGGGCCGACGAGCAGCTCGCGCGCCTCCAGGAAATCACCAGCCGGCTGACCACACCATGACCCACCTGCCCCGCCTCGCCTGCATGCTCGCCGCCGCGGCGCTCGCCACGGCCTGCGCGGCGAACCACTCGATCCAGGGGCAGGTCCTCGACCGCAACGGCGAGCCGGTGCCGAGCGCCGTCGTGTACCTCAAGCCGGGCGACGTGTCGCTCATGACCGACACCGAAGGTCGCTTCCAGTTCGACTACCTGCGAGACGAGACGGGCGCCCGGGTCAAGCTGGAGCGCAAGACGGAGTACCAGCTCGAGGTGTTCAAGCTCGGCTACCACGACTACACCGACGCGATCACCTACACCCGCGGCCCTTGGGAGGTTCCGCCCGTCACGATGGTCGAGGCGTCGATCGACGTGAACGACATGCCGGAGAACCTCGACCCCGCGTTGTACAGTCGCCCCACCCAGTCCTCCGGGGCCACCTACGAGGGGCAGTAGTCCGATGAACAGCACCCTTCCGCTCATTGTCGCGTCGCTGCTTGCGTGCTCGGGCGGCGAGCCCGCGCCGCCGACCGACGAGGCGGCTCGCGCGGTCGCCCCCGAGCCCAGCTTCGACGTGCAGACCTACGGCTGGGTCTCGCAGACCGTGCTCGAGCCGTCGCAGTTCGGCGCGCTCGTCGAGGGCGCCGACCGCCTCGGGTGGGTGGCGATGCACGCCCACGACTACCGCGGGGCCGCGGAGGCCTTCGAGGGCACGATCGGCAAGGGCCGAGCGGCGTTCGCGCTGGCGCTGCTCTTCGACGATCTCGCGAGCGTCTCGGGCCTCGCCCACGAGCAGCTGTTCACGGAGTGGGACGAGCGCAGCGAGCTGCCCCCCGGGAACGAGCCGGCGCTCGTCGCCTCGCTCGCCTCCTACTGCTCGGAGGGCAGCACCACCGTCACGTGGGCCCAGAAGATCAGCGAAGGGCCGGGCCTCGACATCGCCCAGGTCCTCATGCAGAACCGGTCGCCGTTCGACGTGCAGTCGGCAGACCCGTTCGGCCGGCGCCTCGCCGTGCACCGAGCCGCCCTCGACAACGACGAGGCGAAGATCCTCGCCGCCGCCGCGGAGCCCGTGATCGAGCGGCCGGAGTCCGGCGGATTCGTGCGGAAGTTCTGGGACCCCTGCGTCTTCCACACCCTGTCGCGGGTGTGGATGGCCCGCGTGTTTCGCCACGTCAAGGGGTCCAGCTGGCAGCAGATCAGCTACTGGGCCACGCCCGAGGCCGGGCTCGGAGGGTTGATCTTCGCGCCGTGGGCGCGCCCGCGCGATCTCGTGTCCGAGGCGGCCACCGCCGACCGTCCGGGGCTCGTGGGCGCACGGTCGTCGCTGCTCCGCGACCACGCGATCGGCACCGATGCGATCGCGAGCGACGACCCCGAGGAGGCCCGCGCGCTGGTCCGGTTGCTCGACCAGACGCTCGGCCGGTGGGAGGCCCAGCTCGAGGACCTCGCAGACGACGACGGCACCGCGCTGCTGCAGGATCTCGCGCTGATCCGGCGGTTCCGCCAGGAGTGGCTCGTCACCCGCGCCCGGCTGGCGCTGTACAACGACCGGCCGCACCAGGCGCTCACCTACCTCGAGCTCGGGCGCGTCCCGAGCGAGAAGGTGGGTGCGGCCATCCCCCCGGCGCTGATGGCGGTGCTCGCCCAGGCGCAGCTCCGGCTCGGCAGGGTTCGAGAAGCCCTTGATTCGCTGCGGGCGCTCGCCGATTTACATCCCGAGATTCTCGGGCTCACGGAGGTGGTCGGCGACCTGGCCGTCCTCCGCGGGCTGGACCGTCACGGAGACAGCAAGGAGACCCAGTGACCATCGCGTCCGTGTTCGCCCTCACCGGAGCGCTCCTGCTCACCGGGTCGGCCGCTGCCCAGCCCCAGCCCGTCCGCTACGCCGAGGATCGGGCCCCCGCGATCGTGAATCCGCTGTTCGCGACCACCATGAGCGAGGCGCGGATCCATGAGCTCATGTTCGAGGGGCTCTTCGCCGACGACCTCGAGCTGAAGTCGGCGGGTCGGCTCGCCGAGGGGTTCACGCTGGCCGAAGACATGAAGTCGGTCACCCTCAAGCTGCGCCGCGACGTGCTGTGGCACGACGGCGAGCCGTTCGACGCAGACGACGTCGTGTTCACCATCCAGGCCTACCAGAACCCGGAGACGGCGTCGTACGAGGCTGGCCGCGTGGCCTGGATCTCGCGGGCGGTCGCACTCGATCCGCACACGGTGCTCCTCGAGTTCCACAAGCCGGAGTTCGCGCCCCAGGACAAGCTGCACTTCAAGATCCTGCCGCAGCACCGGTTCTCGGGCACCGCGATCCGGCGGACCGACCCATTCCGCACGCAGCCCGTGGGCACCGGTCCGTTCAAGCTCGTCAGCTTCAACGACGACAACTCGATCAGCCTGGCGCGCCACCAGCGGCACTGGACACCGGCCGGGGTGGCGTCGTTCGCGATGCGCGAGGTCTCCGACAAGAACTACCAGGCGAAGCTGCTCACCTACGAGTCCCTCGAGGCCCTGATCCGGGTGCTGCCGCGGGATCTCGCCACGCTGCAGAACGACCGCAACGTCGAGATGTACCCCTACCAGACGAACTCCTGGTGGTACCTCGGGATCAACCAGCGTCGGCCCACGCTGCGCCAGGTCGACGTGCGGCACGCGCTGTCGCTGCTCGTCGACGTGCCCGATCTGCTCGCGCCGATCGGCACCGGCGACCGGGTGAGCGGCCCCTTCGTGCCGAGCTCGCCGTTCTACAACCACGGGGTGGGGCTGGTCGACAAGGACCCCGCGCGGGCCGCCGAGCTGCTCACGAAGGCCGGCTTCAAGCGCAAGAACGACCAGTGGGTCGACCGCAAGGGCAAGCCGCTGACCGTGCGTCTCGTCACCCAGGCCAACCTCGAGACCGCCCAGGACGTCGTGATTAACGTGCAGTCCCAGCTGCAGAGCCAGGGCGTGCAGGTCGAGCCCCAGTTCCTCGGGATCGCCGACTACCGCAAGAAGGTCTGGAGCGACCACGACTTCGACCTCGTGCTGTCCCAGTGGTCGTTCGACCGCAGCGAGGACATCCGCGAGCAGTTCCACTCCACGGGCAGCCTCAACTTCCTCGGCTACGCCAACCCTCAGGTCGACCGGCTGCTCGACGAGGCGCGTGACGCCACCGACCCGCAGCGCAAGAAGGCCACCCTGCGCGAGGTCCACGCCAAGGTCTCCGCCGACCGCCCGATGATCTTCCTGTGGACCCTCGACAGCTACGCGGCCGTGTCCACGAAGGTGCGCAACGTCACCGTGCACCCCTTCTACTTCTTCACCTGGGTCACGGACTGGACCCTCGGGAAGTGATCCGCGCAGCGCTGATCCGGCTGCTCACCTTCGTCGCCACCCTGTTCGGGGCCACGGCGTTCGTGCTCGCGTTGCTGGTGACCGCGCCCGGCGATCCGATCGACGTCCTGCCCAACGGCGCGGAGCTCCGCCCGCAGCTCGAGGAGGCCTGGGGCCTCGATCAGCCCCTGGTCGTGCGCTACGGGCGGTACCTGCAGCGCGTCGGCCAGCTCGACCTCGGCACCTCGCTCACCTACCGCCCCGGTCAGCCCGTCCTCGAGGTCATCGCCGGGCCTGCCGGGGGCACCCTCGCGCGCCTGCTCGGGGCGCTCGTCGTGGTCACCGTGGCGGGGCTCGCGCTGGCGCTCGCCACCTCGGGCCCCGAGAGCCAGCGCTCGGGGCGGCTCGGCGGCCGGTGGGGGGTGCAGGCCGTGAGCCTCGTGCCCGTGTTCCTCCTCGCCCACGCCCTGGTGCTCGGCTTCAACGAGACCGCCTGGGCGCTCATGGAGGCCGGGCGCATCACGCGGCCGGACTGGTTCGCGCTGCCCGACCAGCCCTCGTCGCTGCGCACCACCCTCGCGATCACCATTCTGGCGGTGGGTTCGGGGGCCCTGGCCGAGGCCCACGCCCAGATCGAGGCCGCGCTGCAGCGGATCCGCGACAGCCCCTACGTCGACGCCGCCCGGGCCCGGGGCGAGCCCGTGTGGCCGTATGTCGCGCGCAACCTCGTGCCCCCGCTCGCCGCCACCGTCGCCGAGCGCGCGGCGTACCTCGCCGGGGGCGTCGTGATCGTCGAGAAGGTGCTCCTCCTCAACGGCGTCGGCGCGGTGCTGTGGCAGGCTGCCCTGCTGCGCGACTACGACCTCGCCCTCGCCATCGCGCTGCTCGCCGCAGCCGCGGTCGGCCTCGTGCGCCTCGCCGCCGACGGCGTGCGCCTGGCGGTCGATCCGCGCCTCCGGGTTCCCGCGTGAGGGGGTGGCGCCTCGTCCGCGCCGCCCTCGCGGCCGCGCTGCGCCGCCCCCGCTGGACCGGGGTGGCCGGCGTGGGATTGCTCGCCGCCATCGTCCTCGCCGCGCTGCTGTCGCCGCTCGCGGGCTACCCCGTGGGCGCCGACGTCGATCCCGGCGCCCGGGCGCTCGGCCCCTCCTGGGCCCATCCCCTCGGCACCGACCACCTCGGCCGCGACATCTTCTGGCGCTGGCTCCTCGCGGCCCGCGCGTTCGTCGGTCCGGGCCTGCTCGCCTGCCTGCTCACCGGGGTCGGCGGCGTCTCCCTCGGCGCCACCGCCGGGTGGCTCGGCGGCGCCGCCGAGGCCGCGATCCGGTTCCTGCTCGGCAGCGTCGCCTCGATCCCCCGGCTCGTCCTCGTCCTCCTGATCTGCACGATCTACGGAGCCGGGCTGCCCCAGCTCGCCGTCGCCGCGGGCCTCGCGGGCATCCCCGCAGTCGCCGCGGTCGTGCTCGCCCGCATCGAGCAGCTCCGCTCCGCGGAGTTCGTGCGTGCCTCGATCGCCCACGGAGTCCCGAGCAGCCGGCTCCTCTTCGCCCACCTCGTCGGCGCCGCCTGCGGCCGCGGCGTCGCCCGCCAGCTGTTCGCGACCTTCGGCAGCTTCGTGGTCCTCGAGTGCACCCTGTCGTACCTCGGCGGCCTCGGAGTGCCCGAGCCCACGCCCTCCTGGGGCAACATGCTCGTCTTCGACTGGGGCCGCGGCACCTCCCTCGCGATGGTCGTGCCCGCGCTGTCGATCTGGGCCACGGTGGCAGCGAGCGTGGCCGCCGGCCGCCTGTTCGTCAGCCGGCCAGCCCCCGCCCGGCCGGCCGCCGGGCGCCCCTCCACCACGCCCGCGGCCGCGCCCTCGTCATCCCGCCCGGGCGCGTCCGCGCCCGCGAGCGGGCGGCCGCTCGTGCTCGACGGGCTCACCGTCAAGGCCGGCGAGCGCACGCTGGTCGACGAGGTCACCCTGTCGATCTGGCCTGGCCAGCTCACCGGGCTCGTCGGCGCCAGCGGATCCGGCAAGACGCTGACCTGCCGCGCGCTGCTCGGCCTCGTGGACCTCGACCCGGGTGTGGTGCAGGCCGATCTGCGGATCCCGGGCGCCGACGGCACCGTGCGCACGCCCTACGCCCACGCCCTCGGCGCCTCCCGGAGCGGCCGCGACCGCGCCTTTCGCGGGCTGCGCGGCGCGTGCGTGGGCTACCTCCCCCAGCACGCCCAGGCCGCGCTCGACCCCCTCCTCCGCGTGGGCCGCCAGATCCGCGCCGCAGACCCCGTGCACTGGCTCGTCGAGGCCGGGTTCCCGGCCGAGGATGCCCCGCGGGTGGCCGAGCTGTTCCCCCACGAGCTGTCCGGGGGCATGGCGCAGCGCGTGGCCATCGCCCAGGTGCTCGCGCTCGGGAGCCCGTTCCTGGTCGCCGACGAGCCCACGACCGGCCTCGACGCGGCGGTCCAGCGCCGCTTCGTCGAGCAGCTCCGGCGGCTTGCCGACCGCGGGCTCGGGGTCCTGATGGTCACCCACGATCTGCGGCTGCTCGCCGACACCGCGGATCGGGTCCTCCTGATGGACGGCGGGCGTATCGTCGAGTCCTGGTCCACCGAGCAGCTCGCCGACGGCGAGCCCGACACCGACGCGGGGCGGCGCCTGCTCACCGCCGCGCGGAGGCAGGCGTGGTGAGCACCACCGAGGCCGCGGCGGGCCCCCCCTGGGAGGTCCGCGGGCTCACGAAGGCCTACCGCGTGGGGGCGTTCCCCTTCCGCCACACCCGCACGGCGCTGGCCGGGGTCAGCGTCTCCGTCGCGGCCGGGGAGCGGCTCGCGATCGTGGGCCCGTCCGGCTCCGGCAAGTCGAGCCTCGTGCGGGTCGGCCTCGGCCTGATCCCCGCCGACGCCGGCGAGATCCGCCTGTTCGGCGCGTCCACGGCCGGCTGGCGGTCGCGGGAGTGGCGCGCCGCCCGCCACCAGGTGCAGATCCTCTTCCAGGATCCGCGGGCTATGCTGCACCCCGACGTGCCCGTGGGGGCGCTGCTGGCCGACAGCGCGTCGCTCCACGCCCCCTCCGAGGTCCCCGAGGAGGCCGCGCGACGGGCCCTGGCCGAGGTGGGGCTGCCCGATCGGCTTGCTGCGCTGCCCCACGAGCTGTCCGGCGGGGAGCAGCGCCGGGTGGGCCTCGCCCGGGTGCTGCTCGCGCGCCCGCGCCTGCTGGTCGCCGACGAGCCCACCTCGGGGCTCGACGCTGCGGTCAAGGCGTCCATGCTCGAGCTGCTGCTCGAGCGTGTGGGGAGCGAGGCCGCGGTGGTGATGGTGTCGCACGACTTGTCCACGGTGGCGCAGGTCTGCGATCGTGTCGCGGTCATCGACCAGGGGCAGCTGGTCGAGCAGTTCTCCACGTCCGACCTACGGACGCCCGACTGGGCGCCACACCATGCCTGCACCCGCGCGCTGCTCGACGCCGCCGGGTGGTCCCCCGGGGGAGCCAGATGATCGGTCTCGTTCTGCTCCTCGGCACGGTTCCTGCGGCCCATGGCCGGGATCTGCCGAGCTACCTCAACCAGGCGCGGCACTTCGTCTCGCAGGAGCTCTACCCGGATGCGCTCGAGCAGCTCGAGCTGGCGGTGGCGGCGCCCAGCGGCGACCAGAGCGCCGAGGCCTGGTACCTGCTCGCCCAGGTCCGGTTCGAGGTCACCGACCTGCCGGGCGCGCGCGACGCGGCCACGAAGGCCCGGGCCCTGTCCACGGAGCCCCAGGAGCTCCGGCAGACCGCGCAGTTCACCAAGTACCTGCGCGACAACTTCGGCTTCGTGCGCCTGCGCTCCAAGCGGGCGACCACCGCCGAGATCCGCGTCGACCTCGAGACCACGCTGCTCGACCCCGACCTGAAGCGCTACGTACAGCGCCTCCAGGAGCGCCTGGCGAAGGGCGCCCTGGCCCTGCCCTACCTCATCGGCCTGCCCGTCGGCGCCTACCGGATCAACGGGCAGCTGGTCGACGTCGAGGCCGACAAGGAGACGACGGCGGATCCGCGGAGCGACGCCCCGGATCCGGGCCCCTCGGTGGCGCGGTCCGCCCCCCCGCGCACCGCGATCCCCCCGGAGCTCGAGCTCGGGCTCGGCGTGGGGAGCTGGCTCGGCACGAACCTCGGGCCCGCCCCGCTGCTACAGGGCAGCCTGGGCTGGTCCCTCGGTCCGGTCGTCGCGGGCCCGGTGATCGCGTTCATGCCGCAGCCCTACCAGGACAACTCGGGCCGTGGCTACGTCTCGCCGATCGGGATCTCGGCGGGCGGCCGGATCGGCGTCGAGATCCCCGGCCTCGCGCCGCTCGTCCTGCGGCCGTCGCTCGTGGCCCGGTTCGGCGGCGTCCCCGGGGTGGGCGCGGGCTGCGTGCGCACCGGCGGCGACGACGGGCCCCTGGTGTGCGAGCAAGGGGATCTCGATCGGTCGATCGACATCTACACGACCGCCCTGGTCGGCATCGTCGGCGCCGAAGTGGCCCTACTCTACCGGGATCGCAACCGTGCCAACTGGGGGGTCGGCCTCAAGCTGGGCGGCGACCTGGCGGTGGGCTCGCTGCCCCGCGAGGCGAACGCGAACGCTGCCTCGGGGCCGCTGCCCTTCCAGATCGACAACCCTGGCTTCACCGCCCCGGGACTGCGCGCCACCGCCGTGTGGTCGCTGGCGCTGTAGGCGTGGGGGCGGGGCCAGGTGTTAAGCTGCGGCCTTCCCTCCTTCCTCCCTCCGGCCCCGCCTCCGAATGGACCTCCTGTTCCACCAAGACGTCGTCGTGGCGACCCTCGCCTCCGGGTCCCGCGGCAACTGCACCTACGTGGGGAGCTGCCGCAGCGGCGTGCTCGTCGACTGCGGGCTGTCCACGCGGCAGGTGCTTCGCCGCATGGCCGAGATCGGCCTCGGTGATGCCCGGATCGATGCCGTGCTGATCACCCATGAGCACGCCGACCACGTCGGCGCCGCGCGCATCCTGTGCGAGCGCCTGCACCGCGTGCAGGGCCAGCGCGTGCCCTTCTTCATGACCCGAGGCACGCGCCGAGGGCTCAACCCCCGGTGCGTACCGCAGCGCATCGAGCGCGTCCGCGCGGGGGAGCCCTTCGCCGTCGGCGGCGTGCGGGTCGAGCCCTTCCGGATCCCGCACGACGTCGAGGATCCGGTCGGCTACCTCGTCGCGCACCAGCAGGTCCACGTCTGCGTGGTCACCGACCTCGGGCGGGTCACCCGGCTCGTCGAGCGGCAGCTGTCGCGCAGCGACATCGCCGTGCTCGAGTTCAACCACGACCTCGAGATGCTGCTCGACGGGCCCTACCCGTGGTCGCTCAAGCAGCGGGTGCGGGGCGCCCACGGGCACCTGTCGAACGCTCAGTCCGAGGCGCTGGTGGCCCGCGGCGCCACCTCGCGGCTCAAGCACCTCGTGCTCGCCCACTTGTCCGAGGACAACAACCTCCCCGAGCTCGCCCTCGAGGCCGCCCAGCGCGGGCTGCATGCCGCAGGCGTGGGCGGGGTGGAGGTCTCGGTGGCGAGCCAGCAGCTCCCCCTGGGGCCGATGCGAGTGGCCCCCCCGGCCACCTACCGGCCGGGACCGCCGGCGCCTCGATCGCGCGCGCAGCGGAGCACGCCGCGCGCCCCCCGCCGCCCGCTCGCCCCCGTGGCGGCTCAGCTACCGCTGTTCGGCTGACGCCTTTCTGCGCCGGCGCACCGCCCGCCGGGTCAGCCGCGCCCGCCGGTACACGCCCGCGTGGCCCATGATCCCGCCGACCACCGGGGGGAGCCAGCCCCCGTAGAGCGCGCACAGCCACGGCCCGCTCCAGTAGCCCAGCGCCTCACCCCGGAGCAGGGCCCCGATCTCCAGGGCGCCGACCACCACCGCGGTGGCCAGCAGGCCGTAGAACCCCCACCGGCGCGCCCGCTCGGGACGACCCGCGTATCCGTCGAGCACCGAGCCCGTGCAGCACAGCGCCACGAACGTGAGGTGGGCGGGGATCAGCAGCAGCCATGCCGTGGCCGCGGACAGCGCCAGCGGCACGAGGAGCACGCCGAGGAGGCCCGTGAGCCCCGAGACCAGCGCGGTGACCTTCACCTCAGGGGTCGTTGGCCCCGGCCCCGATCCCCTCGGACAGCGACGGCGCATCGAGCTGGATCGGCGCGGTGAGGCTCGGATCGGTCAGCAGGTCGAGGCCCGACGGCTCGGGCGCCGCGCTGACCGGAGCGACCTCGGTGAGGACCGACTTCGCGACCCACCCGTAGCTCGCCCCCTTCTTGACGCGCGCCCGCTCCCCTTCGACGAACACGACGTCGACCTTGTCGTCCTTCTCGAGGGACCACGTGGGGGTGGCGGCGTCGGGGAATCGCTGCGCGGTGGTGGCGGTCGCCGCCCAGCGAACCGCCCCGGGCTGAAGCCCGTCGGCCGGCGTGGCCGGCGCCTCGGGGGCCGCGACGGGCTCCGCCTCCGGCGCGGGTGCCGGATCCTGGGCGTGGGCGGGGACGAGGCACAGCGCCAACCACATGTTCGTTCTCCTCGGGCCGGCTTTCCCCTATCCCGCTCACTCCTCGCCGTCGTCGGCCGCGGCGGCCGCCGACGCGAGGGGCTTCAGCGAGATCGAGATCTCGAGGGAGTGGCTGCGGGCGAGGTCGAGCAGATCGTCCTTCAGCCGCAGCTCCGAGAGGTAGTTGCGGACCTCGCGCGCCACCATCTTGACCGCCTCCGTCTTGGCCTTGTCGGAGGTGGACAGCACCGCGTGGAGCAGCTCCTTGGTGTCTTCCGCGAGGTCGCGCCGGTCCATGATCCGCCGGGCGAACCGGAGCACCCGCCCCCCCGCGGTCTCCGGGGGAGGATCGGCCGCGGGGTCGGCGCGAAGGGGCGGCTCGACGGAGCGGTTCCCCGACCCCGGGGGCGTTCCCCGCAGCTCCTCGACCTTCTTCCTGTCATCGGCCACACCCCACCCCGCGCCGCGTGCATACGCGAGCTTTATCGCGCTGGGAGACGGCTGCTCGCGGCCGGCGGGCTCGGGCGGGCTACAGGCTCGGACCAGGAGCCCCGTCGCGCAGGTTCGAGAGATCGAGCAGCGGGAAGTCCTGGTACCAGTACGCGAACGACTGGATGAAGCCCTCGGGCACGTGCTGCGCCGGGTCGAGCGCGGTGACGTCGACGAACTCGAGCGAGTTGTCGTCGTTGACCGTGACCTGCTCCGACTTGAAGTCGCCTTCGTAGAGGATCGCGGTGGTCCAGTCGCGCCCGATCCAGGTGCCGTCGCGCTCGTTGAGCGCGATGTAGGTCGCCATCATCGCGTCGCCTGCCGTGTCCAGCGAGTCCTCGTTCCACGCGTCGCGCAGGTAGTCGGTCATCGGCGCCCACCCCACGCCGAGCCGCGCCCCCACGAACGGATCGAGCAGGTTCTCCGCGTTGGCGCCCCACTTGACCGGATCCACCCGCCCGGCGCAGTCCGACGTGGCTGTGTCGACCTGCAGGGCCACCTCGTAGGCGCTGGACATCTGCACGCCGGGGTCCTCGAGCGTGAAGTGCTCGGACCGGTCGAGCGGCTCGGGCTCGAACAGGGCGAGGACCGAGCAGGTAAGCTCGTCGTTGCCGCTCCCGAAGAACTCCTTGTCGGCGAACGTGAGGACCATGAACGGCGGCAGCAGGTTGCCCGTGGTCTGCCAGTTGCCGAGGTTCCCCTGACCGTCCACCATGCCGTAGAACTCGAAGCCGACGGCGACCGGATCCCACACGAAGCTGAAGCCGCCCGTGCCGCCGGTCACGGAGTCGGCCTTCGTGACGCGCGGCCCGCCGTCGTCGTCGTTGTTGTCGCTGGGGTCGGGGTCGCTGGTGCATGCCGCGGCGAACAGGACGAGAGCAAGGCGCATGGGGTGCCACTCCTGGAGGTCGCCGAGGAGCCTACCACACCCCGTCACCCCTTTGTCACCAGGCCTTCCACGAGATCCGCGGCCATCGTGGCCGCATCGAGGCGGGCCTGCTCGCGGGCGGCCCGGCCCATCGTGGCCAGCCGCTCGGCGTCGGTGATCAGCGCGACCACCCGGGCCACCGCCGCCTGTGCGTCCCAGCCGTGCTCCACCAGGACCTCCGCCGCCCCCACGGACTCCAGGCCCCGCGCGTTCTCCTCCTGGTGGTTCTCGGTGACGTTCGGGCTCGGCACCAGCAGCGAGGCCTTGCCCACCGCCGCGATCTCGCCGAGCGTGGAGCTGCCCGCGCGGGCCACCACCAGATCCGCCATCGCGTACGCATCCGCCATGCGGTCTTCGTAGTCGACCACCGCGACGCCCTCCGGGGGCTCCCCGAGGGCGGCGACGACCTCCGCGTGGAACCGGCGACCACAGAGGTGGAGCACCTGGAAGTCGCGCGCGGACAGCTTCGCACAGGCGATCGCGAGCTCGTTCAGCCGCTGCGCGCCCAGCGAGCCCCCCACGAACAGCACCGTGGGCCGCTCGGGATCGAGCCCGTACTTCGCCGCCGCCTCGGCGCGGTCGCCCTTCAGCACCGCCTCGTTGATCGGCACCCCCACCAGGTGCTTCGGCGCGCTGCCGGGCATCCGGCCTCGCGTGCGCTCGTAGGTCAGCAGCACGAGGTTCGCGATCCGCGCGCAGAGCTGGTTCGCGAGGCCGGGCACCACGTTCGCCTCGTGGACCGCGGTGCGTCGCCCGAGCGTCCACGCCGCCAGGATCGGCGGTGCGCTGATGTAGCCCCCCACTCCCAGGATCGCGTCGACCCGGTCGGAGCGCAGGGGCCCGCGGTTCGCGAGCACCGCCCACAGCAGGCTGAAGGCGAACCGGATCTTGCCGAGCAGACCACCCCGGGGGTACTGCATGGCCTTGACGGGGCGGAACTCGTAGCCCCGCTGAGGCGCCACCCGGCCCTCGAGCCGCTCCGGATCACCGTAGTAGATGACCTCGTGGCCGCGCCGCTTCAGCTCGTCGCCGATCGCCAGCGCCGGATACACGTGGCCGCCCGTTCCCCCACCCGCGAGCCCGAAGACCGCCATGCTGTGCTCCTGGAGTCTTTGACGTCAGGGTAGCCCGCTGGTCGATCGCGGTCCTGAACAGGGAATCGACGTTCACGTTTCGAGGAGGACGCGCATGCAGCTCGTGGCCCTGGGTGTCGGCAACGCCTTCACGGCCCGCTACCACTCGACCTGCGGCGTGGTCGAGGCCGCCGGCGAGCGGCTGATGATCGACTGCCCCCACCCCATCCGGCGGGTCCTCGCCGACGCGGAGGCCGGCTTCGACGTGGGCGATCTGCTGGGGGTCGTCGTGACCCACCTCCACGCCGATCACGTGTCGGGCCTCGAGGGGCTGCTGTACTTCGCGCACTTCGTGATGGGCCGAAAGCTGCGGCTGCTCGCTCACCCCGACGTGCTCGCGGACCTGTGGGACGGGCACCTGCGCGCGGGCATGCAGCGCCTGCTCCTGCCCGACGGCACCTACCAGGCGCTGTCCCTGCCCGACGTCGCCGACGTCGTGCCCCTCGACGAGGCCGCGCCGACCCCGGTCGGCCCCTTCCGGATCGCCTGCCGGCGCACGAGGCACCACATCCCCACCTTCGCGCTGCGGATCGAGGCCGAGGGCCGCACGCTCGGCTGGAGCGCCGACACGGCGTTCGATCCGTCGCTGATCGCGTGGCTCGGGCAGGCCGATCGGTTCGTGCACGAGGTAACCACCGAGGCGGCGGCCGCCGCGGTGCACACCCCCTACGCCGACCTCGCGGCGCTGCCCGCCGACGTCCGCGCGAAGATGTGGCTCAACCACTACCCCGACGACTTCGACCTCGAGGCCTCGGTCGTGCCCTGCCTGCGCCAGGGCGCCCGCTACCCGGTGGAGCCGCCCGCGGGCGCGTAGAACGCGCGCACCGCCTCGGCCACGCGCCGCCAGGGCCCCGTCACCCGTCGGGCGGGAGGCAGGCTGCGGAGCACGATCGCGCCATAGGCCCGGTCGTGCACGCGGCGGTCGAGGAGCAGGACCACCCCGCGGTCGGTGTGCGAGCGGACCAGGCGGCCGTAGCCTTGCCGCAGCTTGAGCACCGCCTCGGGCAGCGAGTAGGCGCGGAAC
>CAYMSU010000123.1:0-13910 GCA_964393165.1 uncultured Enterobacteriaceae bacterium | reverse complement strand
GGCGCCACGGCCACCTCTTGGTCGGTGCGGCGCGGTCATCCCGCTGGCCAGCCTCAGCTCGATCAAGCGTGGTCAGCGGCAGGTAGGGAGGGCAGCCCATCGGTCCCGCGCTGCCGCGGCTTGGTGGTCGATCCGGACATCGACCGACTGGAGCGATTGATCGTGGATGCCCCAGCCACGCTGCGGGCCGGGTGTACGCGTGCGAGGAAGAAGTTCCACTTTCGCCGGCAGGTCGCCTTCCCGTCAGGTAGCGTGGCGGAGCGGAGGGCCGGATGACCGGGTTGCTCTTCTACTTCCACGTCGTGCGGTCCGCCCTCGGGCGCGACGTCGGCGGCGTGACCTGGGGCCTCTTCCGCAGGAAGGGCTCCATCAGCGACAAGGGAGACAGCGTAGGCTGGCCCCCCCGCGACGACATCGATATGCGGCCCGCCATGCTCGACCTCCAATGCCTTCGACGGGCGCTGTCCGTCTTCGTCGCCGCCGGAACGGTCGCGTGTGCCGGAGACCCCGAACCCGGGGAACCCAGGGATACCGCGCCGCCGACGCCCGCCACCCCACCCGCCGCCCCCGCGCTGACGTCCGTGTCGCCGACCTCACCATCGTCGGAGCGGATGCCCACGGTCGCCGGCACCGGCAGCCCCGAGGCCACCGCCATCGTCTTCGGCGCGCCCGCGTGCGTCGGCGAGCTCGGCCGGGGGCCCGTCGATCCCCAGGGGGCCTTCGCCATCGACGTCTCCGTGGCCCCCGACCAGGAGACCGTGTTCTCCGCGCGCCTCCTCCGCGACGGGTTGGAGAGCCCGTGCAGCGAGCAGACCGTCGCCTACGTGCACGACGGGACGCCCCCCGAGGCACCGGTGATCACCACCGCAGATCCGCCGTCGCCGGCCCGTACGACCATGCCGACGCTCACCGGCACGGCGGAGGCGGGCTCCGAGGTGCACCTCTTCGTCACGGCCGACTGCGGCGGAGAACCGCTGCTCACCGTCTCGGCCACCGACGCGGGCGCGTTCAGCGCGACGCCAGTGTTCGAGGCGGGCACCGTCACGAGCGTTCGTGCCCAAGCCGTCGATGCCGCGGGAAACCGTTCCGCGTGCGGCGCGCCGTTCCTCTTCGAGGTGCTCTCCGAGACGAGCGACCCGTCCATCCGCTTCCCCCCCGGCCGGTCCCTCACGGACCAGGAAGCGATCACGGTCCGCGGTGTCGTCGAGGACCCGACCCCGATCGCCGGCATCACCGTCGCCGGGGTGCCCGCGACGTCGGACGACGGCTTCGCCACGTGGTCCGCCACGGTGCCCCTCGCACTCGGGGCCAACCGCGTCGACATCGACGTCGAGCGCGCGACCGGAGCGGTCCTCGAGGACGTCGTCGGGGTGGACGTGCAGCGCGAGGCCACCCTCCTCCGCGAGGTGGGCCCGCTCGCCTACGATGGCGCCCAGGGCCGGGTGTTGACCGTCGAGCGGCTGGGAGACCGGGTCATCGCCGTCGACGTGGCGACCGGCGAGGCGTCCGTGGTCTCGTCCGCCACCGTCGGCTCCGGCGAGCCCCTGCTGGGGCCCCAGGGCATCGCCATCGACGCGGCCGGAGATCGGGCCTGGGTGACCGAGAACGCAGGCCGGGTCATGGAGATCGACCTGGCCACGGGCGATCGCACCGTGCTCTCCGGGGGCCTCGTCGGGGGCGGCGACGTCGACCTCGGGCGGCCCCTGGGCATCATCCACGACGCCGTGCGGAACCGCGTCGTCGTGACGGACACGTCCCTCGACACGGTGATCGCCATCGACCTGGGCACGGGAGATCGCACAGAGCTCACGGGGGGCACGGCGACGCTGTCCGAGCCGGAAGGCATGGCCATCGACGGGAACCGGGCCTTCCTGGTCGACTCGCGGGAGGACTCGGTGGTCGAGGTGGACCTCCTGACCGGTGCGCGAACCGTGATCTCGGACGACGACACGGGCACCGGCACCACGCTCACGGATCCCGTCGCCATCTCGGTGGTCGGGGCGGGGGCGACCGCGACCCTGATCGTGGCCGACGCCATCCGGGGGAGCCTGTTCGAGGTCGACCCAGACACGGGAGACCGGACCCGGCCTCGGATGGATCTGCGCCCGGAGCTCGGCGCTCCATCCGGCCTGGCCACGCGGAGCGATCCCGACACCGTCTACGTCGCGAACCGGGCCCCGGGCTGGATCGTCGAGGTCGACCGCGCTGGCGCCGGCGCGCGCACCCCCCTGCCGACCCCGGGCCTGCCGGCCCGCCCGTCGGTGGGCGAGGCCGCGGACGTGGTCGGAGACCTCGCGGGAGGGCGCTTCTTCGTCTCGGACCTCGCGGGTCGCCGGGTGATCGAGGTGACCCTGGCCACCGGCGCTCGCCGCGTGGTCGCCAGCGATGGTGCGGACCTCTTCTCCGTCCCCCAGGGGCTCGCCTACGATGGCGCAGGGGACCGGGTGCACGTCGCAGGCTCGAACCGGGACGTCATCGAGGTGGACCTCACCACCGACACGGTCCGTGAGCTGGGGAGCGTCGGCGGCAGCGTGAGCGGCCCCCACCTCGGCATCGCCTGGGACGGCGGCGGAAACCAGGTGCTGTTCCCGAATCGGGGGCCCTCGTCGATCCTGGCCTTTGACGGCACCACCGGCGACCCCACCACGCTGAGCGGCGACGGGACCGGCGTCGGCCCCGACCTTCGGGCACCGTCCGGGGTGGCGCTCGACGCGTCCGCCAGCCGGCTCTTCGTCGTGGACCAGATCGAGGATCGGCTCGTCGAGGTGGATCTCCTGACCGGGGACCGGACGATCGTGAGCGACGAGGAGGTCGGCCAGGGCCCGGACCTCTTCGCGCTCTCCGGCGTCGCCTGGGATCCCGCACAGGGCCGCGTGATGCTCACGACAGGCACCACCCAGGACGCCCTGGTGAGCGTAGACCCGGCCACGGGCGACCGCGCCATCATCGCCGACCGCTCGGTCGGGTCGGGTCCGCGGATCGACGGGTCCACGGGCATCGACGTCCTCGGTGACGGCGTACTGCTCGTCGCCGCTCGCCTTCGAGGCGGCGTCTATGCCGTCGATGCCACGACGGGGGACACGGTGTTCGTGGCCCGGTGACGAACCGCCGGAGACAACCGCCTACGACGCCGTCGTCGGCGAGCTGACGGACCTGATCGAGGGCCGCTACGGCGCCCTGAGGACCGCACTGGACGACGCCAAGGCGCCGCGGACGCCGGGCCGCGGGATCCAGCCGTAGCGTCGGCGGCCGATGCGCCGGACTACGCTATAGACTGGCCGTACACGGAGGTTCACCGCAGCGGAGGCAGCCGTGTCGTACGTGGCCCGACATCACGAGTTCACGCTCGACGAGTACTTCCACACCGAGCGACAGAGCGGCCAGAGGCACGAGTTCGCCGACGGGCAGATCTACGCCATGTCGGGGGGCTCCCCCCGCCACAACCACCTCGCCCTGAAGGCGGCGCGCATGCTCGCCGACCGGCTCGATGGCACGCCGTGCGACCCCCTCCCCTCCGATCAGCGCATCGGAACGCCCGACGGGCTCTACACCTACGCCGACGGCTCGGTCTTCTGCGGCGAGATGCAGCTCGGCCCCAACCAGACCGCCCTCAACCCCGTCGTGCTGATCGAGGTGCTCTCGGACCGCACCCGGGCCTACGATCGCGGAGAGAAGCTCCGGCGGTACCAGTCGATCCCCTCCCTGAAGCACGTCCTGCTGATCGAGCCAGACGGAGCCGACGTGGAGGTCTGGACGCGGGGCCCCTCGGGGTGGTCCCGGCGCGTCTACGTCGAGGTCAGCGCGGTCGTCGACCTACCCGCGATCGACGTGGAGCTGCCCGTGGCCGACCTCTATGCCGAGGCGTCGCGCTTCCCTCGATGAACCTTCGGCCGCGACACTCGGGTCGCCGAACACAGAGGCAGGAGTGGCCCTGCGCCTGGCGCTCGGCCTGCGCTGCGCGACTGGCCGAGCGCGAGGTGCAGCGCCACTCCTGCCTCCTTCAGACCCGACGGGAATCCCAGAGTCTTCGCTCGGCCCTGACCTTGAACCCGGCCACCACCTGGAGTACCCTCGGGCGTTACCCCGGGGGTACCCACGATGCGTAGCCTTCTACTCACCTTCTGCGCCTTCTCGGTCAGCGCGTGTCTCCTGACGGAGGACCAGGCGTCCTGCCCTGACGACAGTGCCACGGACACCCGCCTCGACCCCACCGACAGCAGCACCGATCCCCTCGAGCTGACGGACACGGAGGTCGACGCACTGGCCACCTGGATGCCTCACACCGTCGACTTCCTCGTGCCCGACCGCGACGACCCCACCGTCGACGTCACGGTCACGGGCAACCGGATCTCCATCCTCGTCGACCGGTTCCCCGAGGAGCTCGACTACATGACCACCCTCACCCGGGCGCAGGACTACAACTCCAGCCGCTCCAACAACAGCGGCGCAGTCGAGATCGACAACGGATTCGGCGACGGCACGGGCTGCTGCCTGCCGCCCCCCCCGGAGCGCATCGTGTGGGGCAGCATGGCTCCGTGCGGCGAGCTGCCGTGCCTGTCCGGCGGGCGCGACGAGGGGGGCGTCAGCCGTGCGCGGATCGACACGACCGTGTCGTCGACCTCCACCGACACCGCCGCCCGCTTCTTCCGCGTGGGCTTCGGCGAGACCACCCCGATGGACATCGACTTCACCGGGTTCGTGGCGCTGGCCTGCAAGAAGTGCACGCATCGCGGCCACGTGACCGTGCTGAAGGCCTCGTCCACCGCGGGGGGCGACGGGGTCGCGGTCACCAGCGCCGCCCCCTGGAAGTACATGGCGGTCTACGCGCCGGGCAGCGACAGCCCGCTGTACGAGGCGACCGACGCGGTCGCGGTCAACCCGCTGGCGATGATCGCGGGCAGCTCGGGCGACAGCTGGCCCAATGGCATCGAGGTCGAGGAGAGCCCGGTGGGCACCCTGGTCAGCTTCACCTGGTAGCCCGCTGGCGCCTTCAGTTGCAGAGGGCGAAGTCGCTCGAGCAGGTCTGGGCCTCGCAGGCACACTCCGACAGGTCGCGGAACGAGGCGCAGGTCGGGCCGTCCGTGCAGTCCAGCACCACGTCGAGGCAGGGCGCCTCCCCTCGGCACGACAGGTCCAGCCGCCGCACCTTCCGGGCCGGCTCCCCTACGTCGGGCAGGAGCTTGCTCGCGGACTGGTCGCCGTTGAGGTCGAGGACCACCTGGAGCGCGTAGGTGCAGTTGTCCTCCGTCCACATCGCGCTCCCGAGGCACAGGTCCAGGGCGAACGGGACCGGCTCGCTCAGATCGACGTCCCGGAGCCGCGTGTGGGCGTGGTACCCGCCCCCTGCGGCCCCGCTGTAGGCCTCGTGCACGAGCGCCAGGAAGAGGTCGCCCCTGGCGGGGCCGACACCGTCGGCGAGCCGCACGTGGCCCTGGATGACGGAGGACGGGTTCCCGCACACACTGGTCACCGGCGCGTCGCACGTCGGGGGCGGGGGCGCGGGCACGTCGGGGGTGGCGGAGTCGGAGACTCCGCCGGTGGGCGACTGGTCCTTCAGACGGAGGGGGTCGTCGCAGGCGCTGAAGGCAGTAACGAGAACGGCGGTGAGGCAATCCGCCGACGGAGCGCGACCGAGGCCGATTCAAAGCCCAGCTTTGCTGGGCTGGGATCTCGGCCGACCGAGCGCGGAGTTTCCAGTTGATTCTTTCGCATGGTTGATCCTCCACGCGTGCTCGTGCCGGTCCCCGGCACGGTGCGAAGGCGGTGGATGAACCAAGATACCTGTCGACCACTCCCGACAATGCAGGGGTGACGTACGTCGCGACCGGCGGGCAATGACCCGCTGCGTGCGGCCCCGGCCGCCGACCACCACGAGTGGGAGACCAGCGTCGACGCCTATCACGGGGTCTTCTCGGCCGATGCCCCTCCCGGCGACGGCCGGAAGGCACCGCGGAACCCGTAATAGGCGGCCCGCTGCTCGGGCGGCATGTAGGCCGTCGTGCCCACGACGCGCCCCAGCTCCGTCCGGGGTGGGTCCGCGGTCGCAGCCTGCGCGACGTCCAGTTGACCGTCCGCAGCCGCCACGTCCTGCCGGCCCAGGATCTTCGCCAGGCCCCAGTCGACCACGTAGACCTCGCCGAGCTCCCCGACCATCACGTTGGACGGCTTGAGGTCGCGGTGCACCACGCCGCGCCCGTGCGCGTAGCCGACCTCCCGGCACACCGACAGGAACGCGCCCATCAGGCGCCGAAAGGTCCATCCCCCGGAGCTCCGCCCCCACGCGCGGGCGCTGACCGCGTGGACCTCGGACACCACCTCGGACAGCGTTCGCCCGCGCACCTCGCGCATGGTGAACCACAGCCGGCCGTCGGGCCGGGTGCCGAGATCGTGCACCGGCAGGATGTTCGGGTGCTGGAGCTGCGCCGTCGCCTGCGCCTCGTCGAGGAACCGGGACACCGTGCATGACCGCTCCCCCGGTTCCCCCTCCAGGTATTTCCTGGACGAGGACCCGGGGCGAGCGTCACGGCGGCGCGGCACACCGCCGACTCGCGCCGACTTCCGTCACTCGAGCTCGATCACCACCATGCCTCCGTCCTCGCCGACCACCAGCTCGCCCGTGAACCCTCCGTTGCGGATCGGCGGCTGAAAGCGATCTTTGGCCTGCGACTGCGACACCGAGGGGACCAGGTGGGTGAGCACGAGGGTGTCCACGCCGACCTCCTCGGCCATGCGGCCGAGGGTCTCCGCGCCGATGTGGTAGTCCCGGATGTCCGCGAAGATCTTTCCGTTCCGCGAATCGCCCGCCCGCTCCAGGGCACACGCGGCGTCCCGGGTGAACCCGTGCTCGAGCACCTCGCTGACCAGGATGTCGGCGTTCGTGGCGAGCGCGCGCGCCCCCTCCACGTCGATCGTGTCGCCGCTGATGCCCACGACGCGGCCGCGGTGCTCCACGCGGTACCCGACCGCCGGCTCGATCGGCTCGTGCGCCACCGTGAAGGCGCGCACCGTCACCCCGTCCTGGTCGTACACCACGACGCCTTCCTCGTCGTGCTCGACCGTCTGCGACGAGACGAGGAGCGCCGCCTCGGGGAACACCGTCTCGCCGTGGTGGTCCACGCGGTACTGGACGTCGGGGGTGTAGATCTCCACGAAGCTGTCCACGATGGGCTCGATGCCCTCGGGCCCGTAGACCGTGATTGGCGTCGTGCGGCCCACGATCCAGCTCCGGCTGATCGCCTCACCGAGGTCCGCGATGTGATCGGAGTGGAAGTGCGTGATGAAGATGGCGTGCAAGTCGGCCACGGGGAGCCCGATGGCCTCCATCGTCGGCTGCGCGCGGTCCCCCGCGTCGAAGAGCAGGAACTTCCCCCCCACGAACAGGGCCGTGCAGGTCTGGGCGCGGTCCGAGGGCACGGGAGAGCCCGTGCCGCAGGTGACGACAGTGATGCGGTCCGGGTCGAACAGCTCCGCGGCCATCTCCTCCGCGTCCTCGTCGGCCTGCTCGGCCTGGCTCTCGATCCGGTTGCCCTGCCTGCCGGGGTCGCCCGGGCACTCGTGGATCGGGGTGCCGTCGTCGTTCAGGAGCTCGGACTCGGGAATGACGGGGACGCATCCCGACAGGAGATGGGGGATCGTGATCGGTAGCAAGAGACTTCCAGTGCGAGCGGGCGAAGGGCGGGCGAGCATCTACGCCCGCTCCCTACCCGGGCCACCTCTTAACTGGGCGCCGCGGAAATCACGCTGAAATCGGGGGAGGGTCTTCAGCCGGACCGGGTCACGCGCGCCTCGCGGAAGCCGTAGCGGAGCTGGCGATGGGGCCGGCGCCCACGCGACGCGATGACGTCTTCCGCCTGGGGGACCCCGGCGTCCGCGAGCTGGCGGCGGGTGCGGTGCACGTACATGGCGAGCAGGTGCTGCGGCACGGGGACCTGGCGACAGATGGCGTCGACGTCGAGCCAGCCCTGCTCGGCCTCCGGGATCCCCTGCTCCCTGTCGTGCAGGCGCTGGGCCGCGAGGAGCAGCGGGAGGTGGAGGTGGGTGCGGACCGCCAGCGAGGCGGGCTCGCCGTCCACCACGACCTCGGCGAGCAACAGCTCCTCACCGTCCTCGCTCGTCGTGAAGCCCATGGCGACCTCCACCGCGGCCGTGTGGGTGACCGTGAGCTCGGCCGGACCGGAGACGTTGGCAGGGAGGCACAGTGCCCAGGTCCGCTCGCCGAGCGCGACGATCTCGCCGTCGGCCACCGGCCGCGTGTGGTCGCCCTCGTCGAGCAGCCACACGGTCCCCGCGAGGTGGATGGACAGCGCCACGTCTTGCTCGTCGGGCAGCGACAGCAGGCGGTGGGTGCCGTGCAGGGGCTCGCCCTCGGTCGGGAGCGCGATGGGGCCCGGCGGCTCGTCCGACACGAGCTCCAGCGTGTCGAGCTGGCCGAACCCGACCACGTCGCCCGGGGCCAGCCGGTGCCGCTCGCCGGCCGCGATCCGCGCGTCGTTGAGCGTGGTGCCGTTGCGGCTCCCGAGGTCGCGCAGCCACCAGTGACCGTCAAACGCGAGGACCGCATGCTCGTTCGAGATCATGGGGTCGCCGAGGCGTACGGTGGCGTAGTCAGCCCGCCCCACGAGCGTGCGCCCACCCAGGCTGATCCACCTTCCGGTGCTCGCGAGCCTCGCCAAAGCCACGCCCTCGGGTAACCTGCGGCTGGGCTCAGGCGTCCCCCTCGGGCACCCCCGCCACGAAGAACGCGTAGCCGTACACCGACGGGAACGCGCGGCGGATCTCGATCTCCTGCACGCCTTCGTCCAGCACGGCCTGCAGGGCCGGCGGAGCTCCCGGGCGGAGCTGCGCGATCCGCTCCTCGAGCGGGGTGTAGTACCCCTCCCACCAGTCCCGGTCGGGGAGCACGAAGTCGCCGTGGAGCACGAGGCCGGCCTGCCGGATGTGCTCCCGGCGCGCCGGCAGCGTGGTCATGTCGGGGTACTCCTGCCAGAAGGCCCGCACCCGGTCCGGGACCTCGTCGGTGAGCCACACCGCGTCGCTGAACGCGAGCGCTCCGCCGGGCTCCAGCAGGCGGGGCCACTCGGCGAGCGCGCGCTCCACGCCGAGGAGGTAGGCGGCGCCCTCGCTCCACACGAGGTCGTAGGGACCCGCGGGAGGCGCGGCCATGTCTCCTTGCACGGTCTCGATCTGATCCTGCACGCCGGCGCGCGCGGCCCGGGCGCGGAGCTCGGCGAGGAACGGGGCGTGGGTGTCGACCGCGACGATGCGCGCGTCGGGCAGCAGGCGGGCCAGGTCGATGGTCTGCGCACCGGGCCCGCACCCGAGGTCGAGCACGCGAGGGCGAGCGACGAGGGTGGGGATCTCGAAGAGCGCCCGCGCGGTGCTGTCGGGGTGGCCGGGCCCCTCGCGCGGGAGTTCGCGGTGGAGCGTGAAGAAGGCGTCGTGAGGGTTCAAGTCGGGGACTCCGGTACCGCCACGTCGATGACCACGTGGCCTTGTTTGTGCCCGGTCTGCACGTAGCGATGTGCGTCCTGGATCGCGGTCAGCGGCCAGCGCCGGTCGATGACCGAGCGGACGGTGCCCTCCTTCAGCCGCTCCGCAAGCCACGCCAGGTCCGCGGCCGAGCCCCCTCCGCTGCCCATCACGATCCGACGGCTCCCCAGCAGCCGGTGCACGCTCGCCCAGAGCACCTCCCCGACGCCCGGCACCGTCGCCCGCACGTACGTGCCGCCGGGCGCGAGCACCCCGAGGCACCGCCGGAACGGCAGCTTGCCCACGACGTCGAGCATCAGGTCCCAGGTCTCGCCGGTCTGCCAGAAGTCCCGCTGCTCGTAGTCGAGCACCTCGTCGGCGCCCAGCGAGGCCACCCGCTCCACCCCGGCAGCCCCGCACACGCCCGTGACGTGGGCGCCGAAGTGGTGCTTCGCGAGCTGCACCGCGTAGCTGCCGATGCTGCCCGACGCCCCGCGCACGAGCACGCGCTGGCCGGCTGCGATGCCGCCGCGGCGGAGGTACCCGAGCGCCTCGAGCCCCGAGATCGGCAAGGGCACGACCTGGTCGAGCGGAACCCCCGCGGGGGTGCGGGCCACGTGGCCGTCGGCGGACAGCCGAGCCAGCTCCGCGTAGCCTCCGAAGTCCATGCCGGTGTCGCCGAACACCGCGTCTCCCACTGCGAAGCCCTCCACCTCGGAGCCCACGGCCTGCACGGTGCCGGCGACCTCCATGCCGAGCACCGTCTCGGGGCGGGGCCGCCAGATCCCGAGCCACAGCCGAAGCGGGATCCGGAACAGCCACGGCATGCTCGACGACCGGAGCTCCGTGTCGGGCGGCCGCTCGAGCATCGCGGCCCGCCTGAGAAGCCGACGTCGGAGCAAGCCGCGCCGCCCCGCGCGGCGCACGGCCCGCAGGATGGGCTTCCGGCCCGTGACCCGCGTCAACGGAGCCCTACCGGCGCGTGTACTGCACCGGGCAGCACTGCAAGCGAAGGTTGTCGCAGCGGCTGCCGCTGCACTGGACCCCCCGCACGAACGTGCTCCCGCTGCAGTGGGAGACCCCGCCGTTCTCCTCGCTGAACCACCCCGTCCAGTGGCACTGGTGCGTCTGCACCGCGACGCCCGTGGGGTTCATCCACATGAAGAACAGGTTGTCGCAGTGGCCCCCGTGGCAGCGCACCGCCCCCAGCAGGCCTCCGTACGACTGGTTGCGCCCTCCCTCCTCGGAGATCGAGGACGTGGTCCACCGCCCGTGGGCGCGGGGGTCGCTCCCCGGGAGGTAGCTGCAGCAGTACAGGCGCTTGTTGTCGCAGTACGAGCCGCTGCAGTGCATGCCCGCGACCGCCCGGCCGCTAGGGCAGGTGCCGGTGGCCCCCCCCTCCTCGCTGAACCAGCCCGTGTAGCCGCAGACCCGCGAGGGAGCGCCCACGCGGATCGGCTGGGTGGTGACCGCCGTGTTCCCGAACTCGTCCGTCGCGGTGAGCCGCACGCTGTAGGTCCCCGGAAAGTCGTAGGTCTTCGTGGCCCCGCTGCCGCGGTTGGTGCTCCCGTCGCCGAAGTCCCACGTGTACTGGTTGGCCGTGCCCCCCACGGTGCTGCCCTGCAGCGCGACCCGCAGGGCGGCCGGCCCCGACGAGGGACGGGCGGTGATCCGGGCGGACAGCGTGGATCGATCCACCCGGATCGTCTCGGTGTGCCGATCGCTGCCGTCCTGGTTCGTGACCGTGAGCGTGACCGTGTACGTACCCGGCTTGCCGAACGTGTGGACCGGGTTCGGCGTGGTCGCGCTCTTCCCGTCGCCGAACTCGTACCGCCACGACGTGGCCTGCTCCGACTGGTCGGCGAACCGGACCTCGAGCGGCGCCGAGCCACGGGTGGTCGACGGCTCGAACCCCGCGATCAGCGGCGGCTTCTCCGCCCGCACCGGCCTGGTCGCGATGTCGACCTCGTGGTCGTCGTTGTAGACGGACAGCTCGACGGTGTAGGTGCCGGGCTCCTGGTAGGTGTGCCGCGGGCTCTGCTCCGTCGACGAGTTCCCGTCACCGAAGTCCCACTCCCAGCGCACCGCGTCGTTCGACTCGTCGCCGAACGCGACCTCGAGCGGCACCGTTCCGCTCATCGGCGTGGCCTTGAACGCCGCGACCAGGCCGAGCGGCGGCGGCACCACGCCCACCCGCACCTCGGCGGTCGCGGTGGTGTCGCCCGCGGTCGCGGTCACGGTGACCGGCAGGGGGTCCACCAGCGGCGCATCGGGCGCCACGGTCAGGGCGAGCGTGCCCCCGTCGCCCTTCCGGCGGATCCGCAGGGGCTCCGCGGTCACGCCCTCGGGCAGCTCCCCGGTGGTGATCTCGACCGCGCTCTTGAGCCGGTCGCCGCGGGTCAGGGCGAGGTCGACGGTGCCCGAGTGGCCTTGCGAGATCTGCACCTCGGGGGTCGTGGCCGCGACAGCGAGCGTGTAGTCGTCGGGGTCGCGCTCCGGCCACAGCATCACCACGGCGGTGACGAGGGCCACCAGAGCGAGGACGCCGCCGGCCACGAGCAGAATCCACCACGGGAACGGCTTGCGCTCCCGCTCGGCGGGAGTGGTGACCGAGAACGGGATCTCCGCGCTCTCGCTGTAGACCGTGTCGGGCTGCTGCATGTCGGACACGACGATCCGCAGACCGAACCTGCCGGGCTCGACGGTCTTGGGCACCCGGACCTTCACGCCGACGCGCTCGGTGCCCTGGACCTCGAGCGGGAGCTCCTGGGGGGAGGCCTGAACCCAGCTCGCATCGGCGCCGCCCGGTCCCACGAGCACGGTGACGCGGGCGCGCACGGCGCGCGGGAGGTCGTTGCTCACCGTGAAGAACACCTCCCCCCGCCGCTGGGTGTCCAGGGTGAGTTGGGGGACGCTCGGCGTGATCGCGAAGGGACGCTGCATGGCGGGTTCTCCGTTCACCTGGAAGCTGGCCGGAGGGGCGCCGGGGAGTCTACTACGGGCGGGAGACCGGTGTGGATCCGGCTCGCCGCTGCGCGAGAGCCGCCCGGTTCAACGACTTGCTCCTCCGTCCTAGGTCCAGAGTGAACCCATCGTGAGGAGGAACCATGACACGCACATCCCCCCTCTCGCTCGCGCTCCTGCTCGGGCTCGGGGCCAGCACCCCCGCCCTCGCCCAGGACCCCGCCAGCGCCCCCGACGACAGCTGGATCAGCGTCAGCGGCACCGTCACGTCGACGCGCCCCGACAGCTTCCGGCTCGACTACGGCGACGGCATCATCACCGTCGAGGTCGACGACTTCGACGACGACTACAACGAAGCCTACGCCCTGCTCCCCAACGATCAGGTGACGGTGTACGGCAAGGTCGACGACGACCTGTACGAGACGCGCACCATCGAGGCGAGCAGCGTCTACGTGCAGGGCCTCGGCGCCACCTTCTTCGCGAGCGCCATCGACGAAGAGGACTACGCCAGCTGGAGCGTGCGCGTACCGATCGTGATCGGCCAGGTCGAGCTCACCGGCACGGTCACGAGCATCGACGGTCGCGAGTTCACCATCGCGAACGCGGCCACCGCCGTGCGCGTCGACACCGCCACGCTCGGCTACAACCCCCTCGACGACCACGGCCACCAGAAGGTCGACGTCGGCGACCGGGTGCGGGTGTCGGGCGAGCTCGAGAGCGCCAGCCTCTTCGACGAGCGCGAGATCGAGGCGGACTGGCTCATCCACCTCGGAAGCTGAGGAGGCCGACATGGACATCCCATCGCTGAACAAGTCCCCCGCGGCCCTCTTGCCCCTGCTGCTCATGGGCTGCCCGCGCAGCACGCCGGTCGACACCGCCGCCGAGCGAGCGCCCGACGGCAGCTTGATCACCCTCTCGGGCACGATCGTGAGCGCCCAGGCAGATCGCTTCCGGCTGGACTATGGCCCGGGCACGATGATCGTCGAGATGGACGACTGGGACGACACTGGCGAGGCCATCGGCCTGCTGGAGGACGACCAGGTCGTCGTGTACGGCTTCGTCGACGACGACTTCTACGAGCGGCGGACGATCGAGGCGAGCACCGTCTACGTGCAGAACCTCGGGACCTACTTCTACGCGAGCGGCGTGGACGAGGAGGACGTGCCGCCAATGCTCCTGCTCGACATCGAGCCCCGCGTCTCGGTCCGCGGCACCGTCCAGTCCGTCCAGGGCCGCGAGCTGGTGTTGGGTACCGGACCCGAGGCCATCGAGGTCGACACGGTCAGCATGCCCTACAACCCGCTCGATGACGAAGGGTACCAGCGCATCGAGGTCGGTGACCGGATCTACGTCTCGGGTGTGCTCGACGACGATCTGTTCGACAGCCTCGAGGTCGCCGCCGACCGGATCGCCAAGCTCGACGACTAAAGCGTGTGGACACTCGTGCCCGCACCTCCCTTCTCGGGAGCCAAGTCCAC
>CAYMSU010000122.1:0-14069 GCA_964393165.1 uncultured Enterobacteriaceae bacterium | reverse complement strand
GAGCTGTGATTCGCACTCCCCCAGCATCGTGCCCCCCTTCGCGGCTGTGGCAGACTAACGTCCGCGGAGGGCGCGTGGCGCTGGCTCGATGGGCAAGCTGGGCAGCAGCGGCCGCCGGCGCGGCCGGCGCGGCCGGCGCCCTGGCGGTGGGCGAGGCCCACGCGGGCGGGGTCACGCTGCAGGTGGCCCCCGAGCGGGCTCGCCCCCCGCGCGAGGCGCACTTCGCGGGGCCCGACGAGCTCGTGGTCGTCTACGACGCGGGCACCCTGCGGTGGAACCTCGAGAGCGGCGCGCCGACCACGGTGGCGCCGGTGCCCGCGGGGGTCCGGCGGAGCGCGGACGGCACGCGCCAGCTCGAGGCCTCCGGCGACGCGCTGCGGGTGCTCGAGCCGTCGTCGGGGCGCGCCATCGTCACGTTCCCCCCGGCGGTCGAGGCCGCCTCGTTCTCGCCCGACGAGCGCTTCGTGGTCACCCGGGCCGACAGCGTGGTGGCGGTCTGGCACGCGGCCACCGGGGCGCTGTCCCACCGGCTGCCGGACGTGCCCGAGGGCACCCGCTACCGCAGCGCCGGCTTCCTCCCCGACCACGGGGGGCTGCTCGTGGTCGCCGACCACGACGGGGCCGGGGCCGTCGAGCTGTGGCACGCCGACCGCGCGGAGCGCCGGCACGAGATCGCGCTCGACGCACGCGTCGGGCGCGTGGCGTGGTCTGAATCCACTCACCTTCGCTCCCGGTCCGGTCGCTGCGCGCTCCGCCAGCAAGCTGGCTCCGCTTGCGAACACGGGCACTTCCTCGCGATCACGGCCGGCGAGGAGCTCGCGATCGTCGACGCGAGGAGCGGCCAGGCGCGCTTGCGCCACCCGCTCCCCGCGGGCGAGGGGGCACCCACCGCGCTGGCGGTGTCCGCCCAGGGCGACGGCCTCGTGGTGACCCCCGAGGCCACGTGGCTGGCCCGCCCCGAGGGGCTCGCGCGCGTCGCCCGCCGCCCCGCGGAGGCCCTGGGCTTCGCGGCCGACGGCGACCGGAGCTGGCTCGTGGTCGGCGGCCGGCTGACCGTGCTCGACGTGGCGAGCGGGGAGCGGCTCGCGACCGCCCGCCAGGCGCCCTTCGCGGTGTCCGGCGACGGGAGCCAGCTCTTCGGCGACGGCCAGCTCCGCGCCGTCGGCGACGGCGGCCCGGCGCCCCGCGACCTCCGCGCCGAGGGGGCGCACGCTGCCCGGTTCTCGCCCGACGGCCGCTGGCTCGTCACCCTCGGCGACGACCGCCAGGTCCGCCTCCACGACGTCGCCTCCGGTGCGCGCCGCGCCACCCTGGTCGCGCTCGACGACGGCGCCTGGCTGGCGATCGACCCCGACGGCCGCTTCGACACCGAAGACGCGGGGGGCCTGCCCGGCGTCACCTGGGCGCGCGACGACGGCCGCACGCTCCCGCTCACCACCTTCGCCAAGGGCTACTTCACCCCGGGCCTGCTCGCGCGCCTGTGGCGGGAGGAGCCGCCGCCGCCCATCGCCGACGTCGGCGGGCTCGAGGTCGCCGTCCCCGAGGTGACCCTCGCGGCGGAGCCGGCGGGCGACGACGTGCGGATCACCGCGGCGGTGTGCGGCCGCGAGGGGTCGGGCGCGCGCGACCTGCGCGTGTTCGTCGACGACCGCCTGGTGGGCTGGCACGACGGGCCGCTCGACGGTCCCTGCCACGATCAGGCGCTCACCGTGCGCGTGCCCGCGGGGTCACCCACGCTGGCGGTGAGCGCCCACGCCTTCAACCGCGACGACGTCAAGTCGGAGACGGCGCAGGTGGAGGTCGCCAACCCCCGGTCGGCGGTGGCCCCCGCGCGCCGCGCGTTCCTCGTGCACGTGGGCGTCGACGCCTACGCCGGCAAGGGCCTGACCCCGCTCACGTGGGCCGGCGCGGACGCCCACGCGCTCGCGGAGCGCCTGCGGTGGACCCGAGGGTTCGACGTCCGCACGGTCGTGCTCGCCGAGGGCGGAGATGCCCCGCCCAGCCGCGAGCGGCTGCAGGCGGTGCTCGCCGCCCTGGCGGGGACCGGTCCGCCGCCGCCGTTCGCGCCCGGGCTCACCCGGTCGGGGCCCGACGACCTCGTCCTCGTGACGTTCTCCGGCCACGGCTACACGCACGAGGAGCGCTTCCACCTGATGCTCCCCGACGTCGGGCGCACCGACGACGACGGCGTCCTGGGGGCCCTGCCCTACGCGGTGTCCGACGAGGAGCTCGCGGCCTGGCTGCGCCCGGTGGTCGCCCGCGATCTGGCACTGGTCGTCGACGCCTGCCAGTCGGGCGCGGTCGGCGAGGGCTTCAAGCCCGGCCCGCTGGGCAGCAAGGGCTTCGGCCAGCTCGCCTACGACAAGGGCATGCTGGTGCTCGCGGCCAGCCAAGCCGACGAGCCCGCGCTCGAGAGCGCCACCCTGGGGCACGGGCTCCTCACGTGGGCGCTGGTCGAGGACGGCCTGCGGCAGCGCCGGGCCGATCTCGACGGGCAGCCCGGGATCACCCTGGCGGAGTGGCTCGGCTACGCCACCCAGCGCGTGCCCGAGCTCGCCGGGGAGGTCAGCCGAGGGCTTGCGCTGCTCGAGGACGCGCCCCCGCCCTCCGTGGCGCAGACCCCGCGGCTGTTCGCCTTCAAGGGCGGCGGCCGGGTGGTGGTCGCGCCTCACGGGGGGCGCACCGACGACGACGCGGGCCCGCGCCACGCCGCCGGGCACGTCTGGCAGACCCAGCGCACGCTCTACGTGGCGAGTGAGCGGCACAACCGGGTGATCGGCGTCCGCCTGCACGGCGGGCTGACCGCCCTGCCGGGTCGCAGCAAGGGCCCCCGGCTGCTCGACGTGCCCCAGGTTCGGCTGCTCGGCCTGTACGGCACCCGCGACTCCGGCGCGCGCCTGGGGGGCCAGCGTGACCGTGGGCCTCGGCGTGGGCAGCGGCGCCGATCCGACCACCCCGCGGGAGGCCCCGCCCGCCCGCCAGACGTGGGGAGAGGCCTCGCTCGTGTCCCTCGTCCACTCCCGCCATCGGGCCCGCCCCGGGCTCGACGCCGTGCTCGGGCTCGAGCTCGACGCCCAGCTGGGCACCGTCTGGGGCCTCGGCTACCGCGGGCTGCTCGGCGTGGGCTTCAACGACCCTGCGTCGCGCGCCTCGCCGTACCTGCTCGCGGGGCTCGGCCGGCGCACCCGGGGGCAGGTGCTCGCGGAGGTGGGCCTGATGTGGCTGCTCCGCTTCGAGCGCACCCTCGACCTGGGGGCGCCGTGATCGGGTTGCTGACCGGCCTGTCGTCGGCCGCCCTCGCGCAGTCGTACCTGGTCCTCCGCGAAGAAGACGCGGCGCCGCGGGGGTGGGCCGAGGTGCTCGTCCGCGCGGATCGGGACGGGCTCGACGTGCGCCTCGCGCAGGTCGGCGAGGGGGAGCTGGCGGAGGGGCCCCGGGTCTGCCGCACGCCCTGCGCGCTCGCGCTGCGCCCCGCGTCGCAGGAGCTGTGGGTGTCGGGCCAGGGCCGCACGCCGGGGATCCTCGCCCTGCGGCCGCTCCCCGACGCGCGCTACGTCGTCGTGGGCAAGATGCGCTCGAAGGGCCGGAACTGGGCGGGGCGCGTGCTGATCGCCACCGGGGTCGGCCTTGCCGGCGCCGGGGTGCTCGTGGGCCTGCGAGGCGACCAGCCGGGGTGGTGGCAGGGCAGGGTGCTCGGTGCCAGCCTGCTCGGCGGCGGCGCCCTCGCGATGGGCGTGGGGATCCCGCTCGCGGCGACCCATGCGTCCGACCTCCGGGTGGTGCGCCCGTGAGGGCCGCCGTCGCAGGGCTCTGCCTGCTCGCCCTGGGGGTCGCGTCGCCGGCCGCCGCGCTGCGGATCACGAGGTCCACGGTGGAGGCGGAGCTGGTGCGCCCACCCGTGAGCCGGCTGCACGACCGTCATCGCGCCTACGTCGCCGAGGTCACCGTGGAGGGGCCACTCGCCGACATCCCCGACCTCGACACGCAGGGCCTCGAGCTCGCGGGGTTCGCGGAGGGCGGGGAGCACCCCCTGCAGCTGGGGCTCGTCATCGCCGAGCTGGTGCTCGAGCCGCCCGCCGAGGAGGAGGCCACGTCGGGGTGGCCGGCGGCGCTGCGCGGCACCGTGCGCCTGCGAGCGCCAGGCGACGGGCTCGTCCTCGAGCAGCCGGTCACGGTCGAGGCCCGGTTCCCCCGCGGGAGCGACGAGACCGACGACGATGCGTTCCGCTGGAAGGTCGCTCGCGCGCTCACCCCGCGGCTGGTGCAGGCGGCGTCGCGCGCGGTCGGGGAGCGCTTCGGCTGGACGCGGCGCGTGCACCAGTTCCCGCTGTTCGCCGCCCGCGGCCGCCACGTCCGGGGGCGCGCGCTGCGCAGGGCTGTTCGGAAGGCGCGAGCGGGGCTCGCGAGCGGCTCCGAGGAGGCCCTGGGGGCGGCCCGCGATCAGTGGCTGGTCTCGCTCCGGCGGCTCGATCCGGTGATCGACCAGCGCCAGGATCGGCTGGCGGACCACCTGCACTGGAACATCGGGATCGTCAGCACCTGGCTGCGGGACTACGACGTGGCCCGCGTGCACCTCTACGCCGCGTCGGGATCGCAGCGGGAGCGGTTCCGCGAGCTCACCACGGAGGGCATGGCGCTGGCGAACGAGCTCGAGGCCGCCTGGACCGCCCACACGGCGGCGCAGGCGAGCCCCCCGGATCGCGCCGGACGAGAGTAGCCTCGGCTCAGATGTCCTCTCCGGTGGCCGCCCAGTGCACGTGGTAGAGGTCCGACCGCCGATCGTCCCAGTTGCGCACCGTGCCCATCGCGCGATGCCGCCGCAGCTGCTCGAGGTCGATGTCTTGGACCACGAGCTCGTCGAGCGCGGGCTCCGCCTCGATCGCCACGCCGTTGAAGGGGAACGCGATGTCACACGGGGTGAGCACCGCGGACTGCGCAAAGTGCAGGTCGGCGTTCTCGACGCCCGGCAGGTGCCCCACACACCCGGCCACCACGACGTACATGTGGTTCTCGATGCACCGGGCGTGGGCGCAGGTGCGTACGCGCAGGTAGCCCGGCCGGTCGTTCGTGTTGAACGGCACGAACAGAATCCGCGCCCCCTGAGCCGCGACCACGCGGCAGAGCTCGGGAAACTCGACGTCGTAGCAGATGAGGATCGCGATCCGCCCGCGGTCGGTGTCGAACACCTGGACCTTGTCGCCGCCGCTCATGCCCCACCAGCGCTGCTCGGCCGGGGTCACGTGGATCTTCTTCTGCGCATCCACGGTGCCGTCGCGCCGGAAGAGGTACGCCGCGTTGAACAGCTGGTCGTCCTCGAGCACGAAGGTCGACCCGCCGATCAGGTTCACGTTGTAGCGGACCGCGAGGTCTCGGAAGAGCTCGCGGTACCGGTCGGCGTAGGTGGCGAGCTCCCGCGCCTGGTCCGACGGCCGCCCGGGCGCGACGATCGAGAGCAGCTGCACGCTGATCAGCTCGGGGAACACGAGGAAGTCGCAGCGATAGTCCGACGCCGTGTCGACGTAGTAGGTGATCTTCTGGGCGAACTCCTCGAAGGAGGAGACCCGGTTCATCGGGTACTGCACCAGCCCCGTCCGCACGGTGAACACGGGGCGGCGGTGGCGCCGGCTCCGCGCCGCCACGTGGTCCACGTTGACCCACTCGAGGATGGTCGCAAAGCCCGCGCTGTCCTCGTCGCTCGGCAGGTAGTCCTCGACCACGCCCACCACGTGGAAGTGGTTGGCGAGCTGGGCCGACAGCACGGGATCGGACAGCCGCCGGTTCACCACCGCATCGACGTAGGCCGTGGCGGTCATCTCGTCGCGCACGGCGGCGTAGCCCGGGATCCGCCCCCCGATCACGATCCGGCCGAGGTTGAGCTCGCGGCACAGCTCCTTGCGGGCCTCGTACAGGCGGCGGGAGAGCTTCATGCCCCGGTAGGCGGGATCGACCATGATCTCGATGCCGTAGAGCGTGTCGCCCTCGGGATCGTGGTTGCGGATGTAGCCGTTGTCGCTGACCTCCTTCCAGTCCTCCCAGCCGTCGTACTCCGAGAAGTCGACGATCAGGCTCGCGCTGCTGGCCACGAGCGTACCGTCGACCTCGATGCACACCTGGCCCTGGGGGAACCGGCGGAGCTGGGAGCGGAACATCGCCTCGCTCCACGGGGCCATCCCCGCGAAGCACCGGAGCTGCAGCGCAACGACGGCGTCGAAGTCCTCCTCGGTCAGGTTCCGGAGGTGGACGAGAGGCTCGGCTTCGGACACGGGGGCTCCTCGGTGGGGGAAGGCCTATCCGGCAAGCACCCGGCGTAGGGACCGGATCGCCAGGTTTGCGTCGTCAGCGGTGGCTCGCGGGCCGAAGCTGAAGCGCACGGTGCCCGCGGGGTGGGTGCCGAGGGTCGCGTGGGCTCGTGGGGCGCAGTGCATGCCGGCCCGCACCACCACGCCGCGCTCGCCGAGCGCCCGGCCGACCGCCGCCGGGTCCGTGCCCTCGATCGACAGGCTGCACGTGGGCATGCGAGGACCCGCCGCGCCCGGGGCCGCCTCCACCACGCGCACGCCAGGGATGCTCCGAGCCTCCTCGCGGAAGCCCTGGGCGACGGCCCGAGCGGCCTCGAGAGGCCGGTGCGCCGCCATCCACGCGAGGCCCTCGGCGAGCCCGCAGAGCCCCGGCAGATCGGTGGAGCCGACCGCGCAGTAGCCGATCGACCAGGCCGGATCGCGGTAGAGCAGGCCGATCCCGTAGGGGGCCTGGGGCCCCTTGTGGCCGGCGCACGCGAAGAAGTCCGCCCCCAGCGCCGGCAGATCGAGCGGCTGCCAGCCCGCCGCCTGGGCCCCATCGAGGAGGCTCGAGGCTCCGTGGGCCCGCGCCAGCCCTACGAGGTCGGCCCAGGGAAGCACCTCGCCGGTGACGTTGCTCGCCATCGATGCCGCGACGAGGCGCACCCCTCCTCGGCGGAGCTCCGCCTCCACGCGGGCGAGGTCGATGGGGCCTGCGCCAGGGAGGATCTGCAGCACCTCGACGCCTCGGCCGGCGAGCTGCGCGAGCGGCCCGAGCAGTGCCTCGTGCTCGAGCCCGCTGGTGAGCACGCGATCGCCCGCCTCCCACGGCACCGCGGCCACCGCGGCGGCCAGGGCGGAGGTGCCCCCGGGGGTGGGGAGGAGCCACTCCGGCTCGGTGCCGAAGGCGGACGCCACGCGGGTGTGCGCCTCGGCGAACCGGTCCGGCCACCCGTCGGGAGCGGCGTGCAGCGCGCGGGTGACCGCGTCGAGCACGGCCGGGGGCTTCGGCCAGCTCGTGCCCGCGTGGTTCAGGTAGACCATGCCCCTCCTGGCGTCCGCTAACGCCGCGCGCCCCCGAACGGCGTGGTCCGGCCGGTCGCGGACAGGTAGAGCACCGCCGCCTCGCGACTCGGCGCATCGTCCCACACCTTCACAGCGGCCGCGAGCAGGTCGCGGCGGCTGATCTGGCCGAGCAGCAGGCCGTCGTCGCTGATCACCGGCAGCCGACGGACCGGCCGGGTGGTGAACAGGTGCGCGATGCTCAGCAGGTCGGCGGTCTCGGGCACCGACAGGACGTCGCGCGACATCACGTCGCGCACGAGCGACGACGGCAGCCGCTCCTGGACCGCCCGCAGCAGCGCGTGGATGCAGTCCTTCTCCGACAGCATGCCGACCAGCCGGTTCCGCGGGTCCACCACGGGGGCCCCGGACACCCGATTCTTGAGGAGCAACCGCACCGCGTCGAGCACACGCATGTCCTCGCGCACGGTGATCACCCGCCTGGTCATCATGTCGGCCGCCGAGGGCCCGGCAGCGTCGTTCACCATGGTCATGTGGCCTCCGGACGTACCCATGACGATGGCACAGATCGCAACCTGAGATGAGGGCTTCGCCCCCCGTCCCGGCCGGCCGAGGGACGCTTGACACGCTCTTGGCTTGCTCGTCGGCTCGATCGACTTTCGGCTCAGATCGTAGATTGCCCCCGGCGAGCGACCCTGCGAATCGGGCGCGCGGCGCGCGGCGCGATCAGAAGTACCAGCGCGCCCCGATGCCCGCGTCGAGCCCGGGCACCACCACCGGCACGACGACGAGCGCGAACGCGACCTCGACGTAGAACTGCAGGGGCACCGAGGTCAGGTTGAAGTCGACGCCGGCGGGCACGCGCGCGCCGAGCAGCGTGCCGCGGCCCCTCACGCGATCGTACCCGAGGTAGCCGCCGGAGTTCAGCCAGCCGCCGACCCCCACGCGCCAGGGGATGTCCACGTCGGCCGTGTCGGCCAGGGAGCCCAGGTACTGGTTGTAGGTGACCGTGACGTGAAAGGCGTTGTACACGCCGAACCCGTAGGCCGCGCCGACGACCGCGGTGAGCGCGTTCTGCTCGCCGAGGTAGTACTGCCCGGTGAGGCCCGAGAAGGTGCCGAGGTGCAGGCCCAGGCCGAACTTGCGGGCCGACCCCACCTCGGACGCGCCGAGGGAGTAGCCGTGCTCGAAGTCGACCGCGTGGGCGGGGGTTGCGAGGCCCAAGGCGGCGATCCAGATCATGTCTCCTCCGAGCGGGCCCTCTATCGGACAGCGACCTGACGGCCAGTCACCGGGTAGTAGGCCGGATCTGGCCACCCCTGGCCGGTGTGCGAGCCCGGCGGCACGAGCGCATCGCAGGCGGCCTCGAGCTCCTCGTCCCACGGCAGGTCCACGGCCGCGAGGTAGTCTTTGGCGTGGGCGACCGTGCGAGGGCCCACGATCACCGAGTGCACGAGCTCGTTGGCCATGGCCCAGCGGACCGCGAGGGTCGCCGCGGCCACTCCGCGAGCCTCGGCCAGCTCCGCCAGGCCAGCGGCGACCTGCACGCTCGCCTCGCGCCACTCGGCCTGCAGGAACCGGCGATCGGACCGCGCGAGCCGCGACGCCTCGGGGGTGGGGCCGTCCCAGCGGTACTTGCCGGTGAGCACGCCGCGGGCGAGGGGCGAGTACGACACGACGCCGAGCCCCTGGTCGGCGGCCATGGGCAGCAGCTCGACCTCGATGTCGCGGTTCACGAGGTTGTACAGCGGCTGCACCGCGGTGAGCGGCTGCCATCCGTGCGCCCTGGCGCAGGCCTGGAGCTTCACGACCTCCCACGCCCGGTAGTTGCTGCACGCCGCGTAGCGGACCTTGCCCGCCCGGATCAGATCCTCGAGCGCGCGCAGCGACTCCTCGATCGGCACGCTCCGGTCGGGCAGGTGCAGGTAGTACAGGTCGATGTGGTCGGTGCGCAGCCGCCGCAGCGACGCCTCGCACGCGGCCAGGAGGTGCCGGGCGGACAGTCCCCGATCGTTGGGACCCGGCCCCATGGGGGCGAAGGCCTTCGTGGCGAGCACGATCTGATCCCGCCGCCCCTGCATCAGCTGGCCGACCATCTCCTCGGACGCCCCCGAGCTGTACATGTCAGCGGTGTCCCAGAAGAAGATCCCGCGGTCGAAGCAGCGATCGGCGATGTCGCGCGCCTCCGCGAGCGCGGTGGTGGCCGCGAAGGTCATGGTACCGAGGCACAGCGGGCTGACCCGGAGGCCCGAGCGGCCGAGCAAGACGGGCTCCATCCGACACTCCTTCCGGCCGACCCTAACGCAGCGTAATGACCGCAGACCGCCGCGCTGGGTACACTCGCGGCGGGAGTCGATGCCCGTGAAGACCACGCCCGTCAGCCTCACCAGCACCCGGCGAACCCGGACGTTCGCCCAGCCCGACTGCGTCGCGCAGGGATGGACGTGGGCGCTCGCCAGCGAGGAGCTCGGCAAGCAGCAGGTCCGCGGGGTCCGGCTGCTGGGCCGCGACCTCGTGCTGTGGCGGGGCACAGACGGGGTCGCGCGGGCGGCCGACGCGCACTGTCCCCACATGGGCGCCCATCTCAAGGAGGGCCGTGTCGAGGGGAACGGCCTGCGGTGCTTCTTCCACAACTGGCGCTTCGACGCCGACGGCGTGCTCGACGACGTGCCGTGCCTCGATCACCTGCCTGCGGCGAAGCTCCATCTCTGGCCCGTCGCCGAGGCCCTCGGCCTCGTGTGGGTGTGGCCCGGGCCAGAGCCCACCCGCGGCCCGCCCTACGTGCCCGAGCTGGGCGAGGGGCCCTGCACCGTGCGCGTGAAGCCCCTGTTCGAGGAGCGCTGCCATCCCAACGTGATGCTGATCAACGCGATCGACGAGCACCACTTCAACTCGGTGCACGATCTGCCGGTGGAGCTGCACATGGCCACCGAGGTCGTCGACGCGTCGACCATCCGGTTCCGGAACACCACGCGCCCGTCGGAGACCCATCGCCTCGGGCGGTGGCTGAGCCCGCTGTACGCGGGGCCGCTCACCTACGAGATGTGCTACCACAGCGGCTGCACGGGAACCGTGACCGTCGGCCCGGACCGCGCGCACTTCCACATCCTGTTCGCCCTGCGGCTGACCGACGACGGGGGCACGGAGGGTCGCCGGGTCTTGATCACCCGCAGGCGCCGCGGCCCCCTGCGGTCCGTGGCCCACACGGTCGCGCTCGGGCTCACGGACCTCGTCGGTGACTACTTCGCCGACGGCGACTCCCAGATCTTCGACTCGATCCGGTTCGACCTCGCGTCGCCCACCAGCGCGGATCACGCCATCATCGACTTCATCCGCCACATCGAGGCGCAGCCGGCCATCCGCCTGGGCTCGTGGGAGCGCGCATGAGCGCGGGGGTGCAGGGCCGCGTGCAGGCGGTGCAGGATCTCACGCCGGGCGACCGCGACCAGATGTTCGCGCTGTTCGAGACCTACTACGTCGACGTCAGCCGCGAGCGGTGGGACGCCGATCTGCGCGGCAAGCACGACGTCATCGTGATCCGCGGTCCCGACGGCCGGATCTGCGGGTTCTCCACGCTGGCCCGGCTCGCGGTCGAGGTCGACGGCCGCCGCCATCGGGCCGTGTTCTCGGGCGACACGGTGGTCGACGAGGCCTACTGGGGCAGCCGGGTGCTCGGGCGCGTGTTCCTGGCCTACATGTTCCGCCAGCGCCTGCGCCACCCGCTGGCCCCGCTGTGGTGGTTCCTGATCTCCAAGGGCTACAAGACCTACCTGCTCATGGCCAACAACTTCCCCGAGCACTGGCCCCGGCACGAGCGCCCGACCCCTCCTGCCCGCCAGGCCCTGCTCGACGCCCTCGCCCAGCACCTGTTCCCCGACGACTACGACGCCCGCTGCGGGCTGATCCGGTTTCCGCCGGAGCACGGCCGCCTGCGCAAGGGCATCGCCGCCACCGACCCCGCGCTGGTCGCGGGCCATCCCCGGATCGGCTTCTTCGAGGCGCGGAACCCCGACTGGAGGCAGGGGGTCGAGCTCGCCTGCATTGCGTCGATGAGCTGGACGATGCCGCTCCGCTACGCCGTGAAGGCCGCGCTCCGGGGGCTGCGCCCGGGCGGGGCCCGGCTGTCCCCGCGGAGGCTCGCATGAGCGTCCCGGTCGAGGACCCCGTCACGGTCGCGGGCACCGTCACGGTGAGCGCGGGCTACGGGCTGCCGTCGCAGGAGGGGCCCCTCCGCTCGCTCCTCCAGGGCCGGCTGCCCGACCACGGGATCGGCGCGCCGGTCCCTCTCGAGCAGTGCTGGGCGCCCGGGTTCTTCTCCCTCGACGCGGTGCCCGCCTTCCGCGACGCCCCCGAGGCGGCCCAGCGGGGGATCCTCGCCGACTGCGCGCGAGCCACGCTCCTCGAGGCCTACTTCATCGAGAAGGCAGGGGTGAGCTACGCCGGCAAGATGATCCTGCTCGCCGAGTCGACCGAAGAGCGGAGCCTCTACGCCCTGTTCGCGGCGGAGGAGGCGGCCCACCTCGACGCGATGGCGGCCGCCCTCGGACCGGCCGCCCAGAACGTGGACTGGCAGCGCGACCCGTTCCTCAGGCTGCTGTCGACCATCGTCGAGCAGGCCGACCGGCCCACGAGCCAGCTGGTCGTGCAGCTGGTCCTCGAGGGGTGGGGGCTGCGCCACTACGGGCACATGCGGGACGGCTGCCGCCACGCCCCCCTGCGGGCGGTCTTCGACCGGATCGTGGCCGACGAGGCGGCCCATCACGGCAGCGCGGTCCAGCTCCTGCGCGGCGCCTCCCTCGACGACCGCACCCTCGCGCAGGCCACCGACGCCCTCGCCGAGCTGCTCGGCCTGGTGCGGGCAGGGCCCGCCACCGTCGTGGACGCCCTCGAGCGCGGCCTCGGCGGCTTCCGCCCCGCACAGCGCCAAGCGGTGCACGCGAGCCTCGGGGCCGACCGTCAGGTGCACGAGCGGCTGCAGATCGTGCGCGGCTGCCTCGAGAAGGTCCCCGCGCTGCACCCGGTCATCGCGGGGCTCGACTGGTGAGCCTGCCCGCCCCATCGCCGCTGAGCGACGCTCCGCGCACCAAGCGGCGTCTCGAGCTCAACCACCGGCGCAACCGGGAGCAGGACCACACCGAGAAGCTCGATCGGGCGGCCGCCGCCTTCGACTGGGGCGCGTGCCGCGACGTCCCCTGGAACCCCGAGGGGTACTCGCTGTTCTGGGGCACCGCGCTGTGGGAGCAGGCCAGCCCGACGGAGCGGCTCCGGCTCAACCAGCTCTACTGGGTCGCCTACTACGCCGACATCATCTCCGCCGAGATCGCCACCATCTACTTCAACCAGACCAGCGCGGCCGCGCTGTACGGGCTCGAGGACTTTCGCGACGTCTGCGACATGCTCGACCTCGAGTCGAGCCAGGAGCGGGCGCACATCCACGCCTTCAAGACGGTGGGGGAGGCCGTCGAGGCCGCGGTGTTCGGCGAGCGCGTGTTCACCTACGAGATGCGCGGTCCCTTCGCCCAGACGGTGACCTTCGCCGACACCGACCGCTGGCGCGACAAGGCGCGCCGCGCCCTTCTGCGCACGTTCGGTGTGCTGTCGGCGAGCCGCGCGTTCATCGGCTGCCAGTACTTCCTGATCCGCGGCCTGCGCACCCTGCTCGGCAAGATCGTGCAGCACCGACTGTCGACGTTCCACACGGGCTTCGAGGATCCGGAGCACTCTCCGGTTCCGTCGCAGATCAGCTACTTCCACTTCCAGGACGAGAGCTACCACTTCAACTCGTCCACCATCCTCTCCCACGACGTGCTGAAGACGCTGCCCGCCCCGTCGCCGTGGGAGCGCTTCGTCATGAACCGGGCGGTCGAGGGCGCGCAGCGCGACCTGCGCCCCTTCAGCGTGGTCGGCGATGGGCTGAACTGGCACGATCCGCAGACCTTCGAGGTCGCGTACCGGGTCCTCCGCTCGCGGGTGCTCGGCCTCGACCACGACGAGGCCCTGCAGATGATGGCGCGCATCTACACCGAGGAGTCGGACGGGATGGTGCAGGCGCAGGCCACGCACGCCACGGCGATCGCGAGCTACCGCCAGTACCTGGCCGACATCGGCTACCTCACGCGCGCCAACCGGGAGGTTCGGCACGCCGAGGGCCTCGACGTGCCGTCGGTGCTCCGCGCGAACCGCCGGGCGCTCGAGCGCTTCCGACCCACGGGCGGCCGGCGATGAGCACGATCGAGGTCTCGTTCGACGACCCCGCCTACCCGCCCGCGCGGGTCCCTGCGGAGGCCTCGCTGTCCGAGCACCTCGACGCGGTGAGCTCCCCCTTGCTGTTCGGCTGTCGCACCGGGATCTGCGGCACCTGCCTCGTGCGGGTTCAGGGCACCGCCCGCCCGCCCGACAAGGACGAGCAGGAGGTGCTCGACGTGTTCGCCCCGGGCGATGCGCAGGCGCGGCTCGCGTGCCAGCTCCGCTGCACGGGCGACGTCGTCCTGCAGCCCCACCCGCTCGCCGGTCCGGATGCGCCGTGACGATGGGCCCGCGCGCGTACTGGTACGTCGTGGCGACGTCCGACGAGCTGAAGCCGGGGAAGGTCCTCGGCCGCAAGGTCCTCGACGAGTGGCTGGCGGTCTTCCGCGGCCCCGAGGGTCGCGCGGCGGTGCTGCGGGACCGCTGCCGGCACCGCCACGCGCCGCTGTCCAAGGGCACCGTGAGCCGCGGCCGGCTGCGGTGCCCCTAGCACGGCTCGACCTACGACCAGGACGGTGTCGT
>CAYMSU010000121.1:0-14095 GCA_964393165.1 uncultured Enterobacteriaceae bacterium | reverse complement strand
GGAACGCCAGGCCCGGAGGGCGGGGCTCCCGCCCGAGCTCTGCGGTGGTGCCCGAGATCACCCCGAGCCGCATGCCGGAGTCGTAGAGCACCAGCCCCGCGTAGCCGTGGGTGGTCTCCTCGTAGTGCAGCGTGCCGAGCGGCGTGCGCACCTCGTCGCCATCCTCCAGGGGAACGGCTTCGCCCGAGGAGATCCCCCGGCCGTTGCTCGTGATCCCCGGAGACAGGGCGTGCAGCTTGGCGCCATCGGCCGTGACCTCGACCCGGAGCAGCGAGCGGTCGGATCCGTTCACCCAGCGGCCGTCCGGCAGGAAGTCGTAGAAGTAGCTCGACACCACCTCGTGCAGGGGGACCGCGGGTAGCGCGAGGCCGCACATGAAGAGCTCGACGTCGGGCTGGACCCCGGAGTCGAAGACGATCGTGTCAGACCCGGACTGGCTCGACTTCACCTGGACGGCTCGGTCGATGGCCGCCTCGATCGACTCGGGCGTGCCGATCACGATGCCGCGACCGCCATCCTCCCACTCGTTCCGAGCCTCCGAGGCCACGTTGTAGGCGGCGAGCCACAGCGCCGCCGGGCTGAGGACGGGCAGCCCGTCGACCGCCTCGAGCAGGGGTGGGGAGCCTGGCGCGAAGCCCTCGAGCAACACCACGGGGTCTGGGGGCAGCAGCGGCGGAGGGACCCCCCGCGCCAGCCGCACGAGGCGGTTCTGCCGCGCCGCCTGGGCCACCGGCTCGGGTAGCCAGCACCGGTGCTGGGGGACCGCGCGGAAGATCTCGCGCTCGCCGGGCACCCCGCGCAGCCGGAACCTGCCGATGCTCTCCCAGGGGATCTCGGAGGCGTTCATGCACACCCGGGTGCCGGCCCCGAACCAGATCTCGGCCGACGGGGTCTTCTGAAGGATCCGCGCGGCCAGGTTGACCGACTCGCCGAACGCGTCGCCTTCGATCTCCTCGACGTCGCCGGTGGTCATCGCGAGGCGGATCGACGGCTCGCCCTCGCCCACCATGGCCACGATCTCGAGCGCGGCGCGGAGGGCGTCGGTAGCCGCCTCGAACAGGATCATGTAGGAATCGCCCAGGTTCTTGACGACGCGGCCCCCGTGTCGCTCCACGATGGGCGACACGAGCGCCTCGTGCTCCTTCAGAATACGACGGAGCCCCTCGCGATCCGTGTTCGCGACGCGCTGGGTGTAGTTCGCCAGATCCGTGAACGCGACGGTGCGGGTGACGGTCCCCAAGCCCCTCTCTCCAATCCGCAAGCGAAGCCGGCGGGCTGGCGGAGGCGCCCAGCGAGCCGCAGGCGAGCAAAGTTCGGTGAAATCCCGCGCCGGCCGCGCGCGCATCCCGCGGAGCGGGCCCGCCCGCGGCATTTCAGGCTACCCCGTCCGAGGGGGTCACGTCGACCCCAGGAGGCCAGAGAACGCGATGGCTGCTGTGCTGTCGGCGAACCTGAACAAGGTCGCGCTCCTCCGGAACAGCCGGGGTCGCAACGTGCCCGATCTGCTGGAGGCAGCCGACGTGGTGCTGTCCGCCGGCGCCCGGGGGATCACGGTGCACCCTCGGCTCGACGAGCGGCACGTTCGCTTTGCCGACGTGCCGCTGCTCGCGGCGCATCTGCGGGCGCACCACCCGGACATCGAGCTCAACATCGAGTGCGAGGACGACCCGGGCTTGATCGACCTCGTGATCGAGGTCCAGCCCGACCAATGCACGCTGGTGCCGGTCACGCCCGGGGAGGTCACGAGCGACCACGGATGGCAGCTGCCGAAGGACGCGGCGCGGCTGCGGCCGGTCCTCGACAGGCTGCGGGCGGCGGGGATCCGGTCGAGCGTGTTCGTGGACTGCGTGCCCTCGGCGGTCGGCGCGTTCGGCGAGCTCGGTGTAGACCGGGTGGAGCTCTACACGGGGCCCTTCGCGTGGGCGTGGGGAGGGGCCGACGAGGCCGCGGCCACGAAGGCGGTGTTCGACACCGCCCAGGCGGCGACGGCCGCGGGCCTCGGCCTGAACGCCGGGCACGACCTGGATCGCCACAACCTGGCCGGCCTCCGTGGCCTGCCCGGCCTCGCGGAGGTGAGCATCGGCCACGCGCTGATCTCCCGCGCGCTGTACGTGGGGCTCGCGACCGCCACGTCGGAGCTCGTCGAGGCGCTCGGCTGACGGCTCAGGCGAGCGGCGGGACCTTCGGGTCGACCAGCGGGATCACCAGGGTCTGCCCGACCTCGACCGTGTTCGCGTCGGGCAGCGCCTGCCGGTTCGCCTCGAAGACGACCGTGTACTTCGACGCGGCCCCGTACCAGTGGTCCGCAATGGTCCCGAGGGTCTCCCCCCGCTCCACCACGTGGGTCGGGGGCGCCACCGGGGGGATCCGCAGGACCTGGCCCGGATAGATCTCGTCGGGATCGGCCAGCATCGGCCGGTTGGCGTCGAAGATCGCGTCGAACAGCCGAAGGACGCCGTAGTAGTGCTTCGCGAGCTCCGAGAGCGTGTCGCCGGCCACCACGGTGTGGTGCACCGACGGCGGAGCCGGCGCCTCGATCGCCAGCTCGTCGTGGACCTGCCCCACGCCTGCCGTGTTGCCGGCGATCAGGACGGCCCGCTCGGCGTCGGCCTGGGAGTGAGCCGTGCCGGCCACCGTGGCGGTCTCTCCCGTGAACTCCACCGCGAGATCCCGGATGTCGACGTAGGACAGGATAGCGGCCCGGATGTCCGCCGCCACGGCGTAGTCCTTGACCTGCTGGTCCATCGCCGCCTCGGCCTTCGCGGCGGCCTCTGCCGCGGCCTTCTTGGCGGCGTCGGCCTCGGCCGCCTCGCGGCCTCCGAACAGCCCGACCTTGCGCCCCGCATCCTTGATGAACGCGAACATTCCCACCGTGGCACCTCCGGCCGGCTCCTGTAACCGGCGGTGCCGGCCTCAGTACCGGAACGGCCACGCCTCGAAGAACCGCCGCACCCGCAGCCACAAGCCGTACAGCCCCCGCGGCTCGGCGACCAGCAGCCCGATGACCACGACCGAGAACAGCACCGTGCTCCGCTGGGCGCTCGACAGGTCGGAGAGCAGCGGTATCGGCGCGGTGAGGGACTCTGCCAGCGGGCTCAGCAGGACGAACGCGAGAGGTCCCACGACGCCGCCGAAGGTCGTGCCCAGTCCACCCAGCACGATCATCGCGATGTACTGAACGCTCAGGTTCAGGTCGAAGGGTGGCTCGATGGTCAGGTACTGCTGCTGGAAGGCGAACATGGAGCCCGCCACGCCCGCCAGGAACGAGCTGATCCCGAAGGCCAGGGTCTTGACCCGCGCCGGCCGGATGCCCAGGGTCGTCGCCGCGAGATCCGAGTCCCTCACCGCGATCATCGCCCGCCCCAGGCGCGAACGGCGGATGTTCTGCACGAGCAGGGTCGCGATCGCCGCGAGGGGCACGTAGAGCACGTACAGACGCTGCGAGAAGCTCATGGAGAGCCCGAGGTCCCGCCGCGCGTAGCCCGAGGCCGCCGGCCCCTCGAAGCCGAGGTGCATGGGCACCGGCAGGCCCGCCACGCCCCCGGTCCACGCCTCGGCCGCATGCAGCCCGTGGTTCACGAGGTACATGAGCCCCAGGGTGACGATCGCGAGCGACAGCCCCCGCAGGCGCAGCGCGAACGGGCCCACGAGGAGCCCGAGGAGGCCGGCCACGGCTCCCGAGAGCGGCAGGCACAGCCAGAACGGCAGGTGCGCGTGTACCCCGAGCATGCCCGTGGTGTAGGCCCCCAGCGCGAGGAAGGCGGCGTGGCCGAGGCTGATCTGACCGGCGAACCCCGTCAGCACCATCAGGCCCAGCCCGCCGACGATCGCCACGCAGGCCTGCACCCCGATGGTCACCCAGCGCGCGGGCATCACCAGCGGCCACAGCACGACGACCACGAGCAGCAGCCCGAGCCCGAGGCGCTGCCACCGCGTGGCGAAGCGCTGCAGATCCTGCTCGTAGCGGGTGACGAGGGGCCGGCTGGGCACGTCAGGCTCGCTCGACCTGCGGGGTGCCGAGCAGCCCGTGGGGACGCACCACCAACACGGCGATCATCACGGCGTAGGGAAGGACGGTGTGCACGTTGTGCCCGACCGGTCCGAGCATCGGGCTCACGTAGGCCTGGGTGAGCACCTCGAGCACGCCCAGCGCGACGGCCGCGATCACGGTGCCGCCGATCGAGTCCAGGCCTCCCACGATCACGGCAGGAAACGCCCGCAACGCCACGAAGCCGAGCGACACGTCGGCCTGCCGGGGGAACAGCGCGAGGCAGATCCCCCCCAGCGCCGCAGTGGCTCCGGCCACGAACCAGACCCCGCCGAAGATCCGGCCCACCGGCAGCCCGAGGGCCAGGGCCGTCTCCTGGTCGAGCGCCGTCGCCCGCATCGCCACGCCGACGCGGGTGTAGCGGAGGCCGACGTGGAACGCGAGCAGCGTGAGCCCGCTCGCGACAACCGTCGCCAGGGCGTTGGCGAAGATCCGGGCCTCGCCGACCTCGATGACCGTGTCGTGGGGCCACGGCGTGGGCATGCCGCGCGCCTCGGGCCCGAAGGCGATGAGCGCCCCTGCGCGCAGCAGGATCCCCAGAAAGATCGTCACGATCACGGTCGTGAACACGGGCCGGCCCACGAGTGGCCGGAGGATCGCACGCTCGAGCGCCGCCGCGAGCCCTCCCGTGAGCGCGAGGGCGCCGACCAAGGCGAGGCCCCAGGGCCACCCCGCGCGCGTCAGCGCGACCATGACGAGGGCACCGACAGTGAGGAACTCGCCCTGCGCGAAGTTGAAGACCTGGCTCGCCCGATAGATCAGGACGAATCCGAGCGACACGAGCGCGTAGACCGCCCCCAGGGCGAGCCCGGCCCACAGCAGCTGGCTCATCGGTAGAGATCCTCGACCAGCGTGCGCCAACGCTCGGCGATCACCTTCCGCCGAACCTTCTGCGTGGGGGTCAGCTCTCCCTCGTCCTCGAGCAGCTCCCGGGGAAGGAGCCAAACCCGTCTCACCTGCTCCACCCGCGCGAGGTGCTCGTCCGAGGCGCGGACCTCCCGCTCGATCAGCGCGACGACCTCGGCTCGCTGGGTCAGATCCTCGAGGTCGGTGTACGCCAGGTCCCGGCGCGTGGCCCAGTCACCCACGGCGTCCGCGTCGATCTGGACGAGGGCCCCGACGTAGGGCTGCCCATCGCCCACGGCTACCGCTTCCTTGATGTAGGGCGACAGCTTCAGCGCGTTCTCGATCTTCTCGGGCGAGAGGTTCTTTCCCCCCGCAGTGATGAGGATCTCCTTCTTGCGTCCCGTGATCCGCAGGTACCCCTCCTCGTCGGTCTCCCCGAGGTCGCCCGTGTGGTACCAGCCGTCGGGATCGATGGAGGCGCGGGTGGCGTCCGGATCCTTCAGGTAGCCCTCGAACACTGCGGGCCCTCTCACGAGCACCTCGCCATCGTCGGCGATCGCGGTCTGCAGCGGCGGCAGGGTGCTGCCCACGGTGCCGAGCCGGTTGCGGCCAGGCAGGTTGGCGTGGGTCGCGCCCGCGCACTCGGTCATGCCGTAGGCTTCGCGGATCGGCACGCCGATGGCGTGGAACCAGCGCAGCAGCTCCGGAGCGACCGGCGCGGCCCCGCTCGCGGGGAGCCGGCAGCGGCGAAGCCCCAGGTGCTCCTGGATCGCGCGGAACACGAGCACGTCGGCGGCGAGGGCCTCGAGTCGCGCCCACCCGGTGAGCGGAGCGTCGCGATCGGGGTCGCGGTAGCGCGCGAGTCGCCGGCGAAGGAGGTCGAACAGGCGACGGGCGACCCCGCTCGCGTTGCCCAGCCGCAGCGTGACCGACGCGTGCATCTTCTCCCAGATCCGGGGAACTCCCAGGAAGATGGTAGGGGAGACCTCGCGTAGATCCCGCTGCACGGTGGCCACCGACTCTCCGAAGTGCACGGTGCAGCCCGCGGTCAGCGGCAGGTATTGGCTGTAGGTCTTCTCCGCGACGTGGCACAGCGGCAGGTACGACAGGATCTGGTCGTCGGGGCCCGCTCCGAAGGCCTCGACCAGGGGGCCCACGACCGCGAGGGCGTTGCGGGCCGAGAGCAGAGCCCCCTTCGGCGGCCCGGTCGTGCCCGACGTGTAGACCACCATCGTGGGCTCGGCCGGATCGAGGGCCCGAAGGCGCGACGCGAACCACGCGGGGTCGGCGGCGTGGGCGGCGTGACCCGCGTCGTGCCAGGCGGCCCAGGGCCGCAGCCGTGGATCGCCGTACGACCGCGTGCCCCTCGGCTCGATGCACAGCACGTGGGCCACCGTGGGCGTGTCGCCGGTGATCTCGACGGCCTTGTCGACCTGCTCCTGATCCTCGCACACGAGCACCTTGACCTCGGCGTGGGCGAGGAGACAGGCGACGTCTGCGGCCGGGAGCGTCTGGTAGAGCCCCACGGCCCGCGCGCCCAGCGCTTGGGCCGCGAGGTCGGCATACAGCCACTCCGGTCGGTTGTCGGAGAGGATCGCGACCGCATCGCCAGGACCGACGCCGAGTGCGTGCAGGCCGTGGGCGGCGGCGGCCACGTGGTCACGGTAGCTGCGCCACGTGATCTCGTGCCACCGGCCTCGCTGCTTGTGGCGCAGCGCGACGCGGTCCGGTGTGCGCGCGGCGTGGTCGGCGAGGCGGCCCGGCAGGGTGGGGCTCATGCGAGCGAATCCTCGCCGAGGCCGCTGTAGGCGCGGCGGACCTCGGGATGACGGCGGATCTCCGCGGGTGAGCCCTCGGCCAGCGTGCGGCCGAAGTCGAGCACCACGATCCGCTCGGCGACGTCGAGCACGAGGTGAAGGTCGTGCTCGATGAGGATCTGGCAGAGTCCCCGCTCTTCCTTGAGATCCAGCAGGTAGCGAGCCAGATCCTCCGTCTCCTCCTGGTTGAGCCCCGCCGCCGGCTCGTCGAGGAGCAGCAGAGAGGGCTCGAGGGCGAGGGCCCGGCCGAGCTCCACCCGCTTGAGCAGGCCGTAGGGGAGCACGGCCGCGGGCACATGGCGTACCGCCTCGAGGTCGAGAAAGTGGATGAGCTCTTCGACGACATGGCGGTGCCGGACTTCCTCAGCGACGAAGCGCCGGCTGCGGAGCAGGTCGTGCCACACCGAGGTGCGGTAGGTCGGATGGCGGCCGACGAGCAGGTTCTCGAGGACCGTGAGCTGGCCGTAGAGCGCGACGTTCTGGAACATGCGCGCGATGCCGAGGGCCGCCCGCCGGTGGGCGGGCACCGAGAGCAGGTCGACCCCGCCGAACCGTACCCAGCCCGAGGAGGGCCGGGCGAGCCCCGAGATGACGTTGAACAGCGTCGTCTTGCCCGCCCCGTTCGGCCCGATCACCCCGACGAGCTCGCCTGGCGCGGCGGACAGACAGACGCGGTCGAGCGCGGTGATCCCCGCGAAGCGCAGCGTGACGTCGGCGAGCTCCAGCATCGCCGCATCATGCCACTCAGTCGACGCACCCGTCGCTCGACGCGCAGGTGAACGTGGCTGCCTCGCCGTAGACGAAGTTCTCGATGTCGCCCTCGCGAGCGACGGCGACATCGTCGTTGCCGAAGTTGTTGTCCGAGTCGCCGACGCCCCAGTCCGAGGCCTGCGACGAGAGGATCGCGCCCTTCGCGACGAACGCGCCGCCTCCGCCGAACGGGATCGTGGTGCCGTTGGACCACAAGGTGGACTCCCGCAGGACGAAGACGACGTCCTCACTGACGAACAGGCCCCCCCCGAGCCGAGCGACGTTGTCTTCGAGGCGCACGTCGCGCAGGACGATCTTCTCGGGCGACTCGCCCGCGGTGGCGTAGAGGCCTCCGCCCTGCCCGCTGGGGCTGGTCTCGTTCCCGCTTATCGAGGTCTCCTCGACCCGGCTGTCGCTCCACAGGTACACGCCGGCTCCGGCGAGGGTCGCCGTGTTGTCGAGGACCTGGCCGGCCACCAAGGTCGCGTCGCGCAGGTAGGCCCCACCGCCCTCGGCCGCGGTGTTCTCGGCGATCTGGGGCGAGCTGTTGGCCGCGCCCTCGACGATGGCCCCGTCGGTGGCGTAGATCCCGCCGCCCGTGGCGGCGGTGTTGTTCTTGACCGGCCCCCGCAACAGCACGGTGCCGCCGGACAGGTAAACGCCGCCGCCCTCCGCCTCGACGACGTTCCTCTCGATCACCACGGTGGCGGTGAGGTCGACCCGCGACCCCTCCACGCACAGGCCTCCTCCGCGCTGACCGGTGTTCTCGTGCAGCCGCACGCCGCTCATCGACACCTCTTCCCGCATGCTGCTGACCCGCACGCCGGGACACGGCACGACCGGCGACCCGTTGGCCGTGATCTCGCTGTCGATCACGCTCAGGGTGCTCTCGGTCGCGTCGACCGCCCGGACGTTGTCGCGCAGCAGCAGGTCGCTCAGCGCGACCTCGCTCTCCCCCGCGATCCGGATCGCCGCGTCGGTCGCGTCGACCAGGGCGAGACCGAACAGCACGACCTCTGCCTTGTTCCGGATGTCGAAGATCGGGCGGCCGTTGAGCGAGCGCAGGGTGGCGGGCTCGGGAGCGTCTTCGAACGTGCCCACGATGACGGAGCCGCCGTCGATGATGGTGGTGCCCACCGGCAGCGGGTTGTCGGTGGCGCACATGTACACCCTGCCCTGGACGTCGCCCGGCTGCTCCTGCGCCCACCGGGTGGCGGTGAGCACGGCGTCCTGCAGGGACCCCTGGGTGAGCTGCGAGCGCTGCCCGAGCGCGCCGTCCTCGTCGACCGTGCCGTCGCAGTCCGCGTCGACAAGGTCGCAGTAGTCCTCCTCCCCGGGGTTGATCAGGATCTCCTCGTCGTCGCAGTCGCCCCCTCGGGGAACGAGCCCGCTGCCGAGGTCGGCGTTGGCACACGCCTCGAGGCCTGGCACGGAGCCCCAGCCGTCCCCGTCGAGGTCCTCGAACCACGGGACCTGGCCTTCTCCCCGATCGTCGGTCACCCCGTCGCAGTCGTTGTCGATCAGGTCCTCGCAGACCTCTCGGGCGTGGGGATTCACCTCGGGGTCATCGTCGTCGCAGTCTGACCCGCCAGCGGCGAGCGCGCTGTACCCATCGCCATCCCGATCGTCGGGATCGAGCAGGTCTTCGGAGGTCTGGGGGCCGAACACCCCGCTGCAGGCGACCGTGAGGGCGAGTAGAAGCATGGCTCGGTTCTCCTGGACGCTCAGAACGTACCGGATCGCGCCAGCGCCGGGAGGGCAGCGCTCCTGGATTTCCGCCTCGACACGGTACCGCCTTTACGCGGGTCCGGGCATGAAGTACGGTGACGCCTGCATCTGGAGGCCCGATGCCCCACGGCTCGCCTTTGCGCGCCATCTCGGGGTCGAGACGTCAGCTCGCGTGGCTCGTCCTCTGGGGATGGCTGGCGGTGGCGTGGGCCGGCGTAGCTCACGCCGGCGTCGACGGCAGCGCGGTCCCCGGCTCGGGAGGAGGCTTCGCGGGCCCCGCCGATCCGGGTGCTCGCGGCGTCATCTACAACCCCGCGGCGATCGCGAGAGGGGAAGGCCCCGAGCTGCTCGTCGACGTCGGGCTGTTCCGGCAGGAGCTCCGCACCGCCCTGCGAGAGCTGAACGACGCGGAGCGCGGCGTGTACTGGCTCGGCCAGCCCTCGGCGGCGCTGTCGATCCCGCTCGGCCCGGTCGCCTTCGGCGGCTTCGTGCACGGGCCCTACAGTCGCGGGTCCGACGCCGACCCGAGCGGGCCCCGCCGCTTCCTGTCGATCGGCAGCGACCTGCAGCTGGTCGAGGGCGGCCTCGTGGCCGCGGTCACCCTGGCCGAGCGGATCACTTTCGCCGGCGGGCTCCGCATCGGCCACCTGACGTTTCGAAGCGACTCTGCGCTCGACTTCGGGTACTTCCTCAACGACTCCCTCGAGCTGACCGGCGACGACGCGCTCGAGCTCGGGGATCCGTTCCTCGAGGGGCAGCAGCTGGTGGGTCCGATCTCCGGCGTGGGGATCGGCTGGATGGCCGGGCTCACCGTCCGCCTCCCCGGCGAGATCGACGTACACGCCGCCTTCCGGCCCCGATGGGCCTTCCCGATCCGGGGACCGTTCGCGCTGAAGCCGTCGAACGACCTGTCGGGGCAGATCGAGGGCGAGGGCGTCTTGCGGCTACCGTTCCCCGCGCGCTTGCACCTCGCGGCCACGATCCCGCTGGCCCAGGGCCGCCTGCGGCTGCTGCCCGAGGTCGAGTGGGTAGGCTGGCGCGGCGCCGCCGACGTGCCGATCTTCCTCCAGGACCTCCGGATCACGGCCGAGGACGACGACCTCGACCTGCTCTTCGCCGGTATCAGCCAGGATCAGGAGGAGTTCCTCGAGGCCGCCGGCGGAGAGGTGCTCACCGAGCTCGGCTGGCGTGACGTGATCAACCCGGGACTGCAGGCGGAGTGGGACGTCTCGGAGCGCACCACGGTGCGCGGCGGCTTCTTCTGGGGCTCGCGCGCCGTGCCCGACGCGGTCGTGACGCCCTCGAACGTCGACTTCGCGACCTACGCCGTGCGGGCCGCCGTCGGATGGCGCGCACTCCCGCAGCTGCGCCTGGCCGGCACGGTCGAGGGCTGGCCCTCGCCGATCCGCGACGTGCGCACCTCTCCCCCCGCCAATCCCACCGTGCCTTCGGGCAACGGCCTGTACCAGCTCGTCCTCTGGCGAGCGGGGCTCACCGCCCAGTTCTTCTTGGAGCGACCATGATCTTCCCGCTGTTGTTGTCGAGCCTGGCCGCTGCGGTTCCGGTGAACGACGGCCTCCAGGCCCAGATCCTGCCCGAGGGCTACGACTTCCTCGCCAGCCAGCTCACCGGCACCACGTGGGACTTCGGGCCCACCGAGATCGTCACCGAGTTCGAGTGCTACGACGCGATCGTCGTGGAGAACCTCAACTTCTCCATGAACCTCTCGCGGGTGTCGCTCGCTCCGGCCGACGGGGCCATCGACGTGGGCGTGGAGATCGGGCAGCTCCGCGGCGAGAACATGAACCTGTCCGGCTCGTCGGGCTGGATCGACGTGTGCCTGGACTTCGACCAGCCGCTCAAGTACCTCGAGCTCGCGGACGGGCAGCTCACCGGCGAGGCGGCGGCCCGGGTCGAGCGCGGCGCGGTGCAGCTGTATTTTCCCGCGCCCCTCGAGCTCACCGGCGACATCGACTCCGAGCTGTACGGCTTTCCCGACGACCTCGCGTGGTTCTTCCTCGAAGGCGTGGCGCTCGACATGGTCGCCGATCTGATCGCGGAGGAGCTGCCCCCGGTCGTGGCCGAGCTCACCGCCGCGGGCTTCGCCTTGCCGGAGATCGGCGGCGTCGAGACCACGCTCGTGCCCCGAGAGGCGAGGGCCACCCTCGACGGGTTGTTCGCTGCGGTCGACGTGGACCTCGGGGGCGAGGGGGGCACCGGCGGAAACCTCGATCTGTCGCCGCGTGGCACGTCGCACGTCGCGGTGGGGGTCACTGGCGCGCTTGCCGAGGAGATCCTGCAGATCGCCTGGATCGAGGGGCTGCTGTCGAACCACTCCGAGGTCCTCGCTCCGCTGATCGACGACCTGCTCGTGGACCTGCAGCTCGACTCCGACGTCGAGGTGTTCCTGGGGCTCGCCGCGCCTCCCGCGGTGGCGATCGACGAGGATGGCATCTTCGTCGCGTTGCGCGGGCTGAAGCTCGAGCTGCACGCGCCCTCGGGGGAGCGCCTGCTGGCCCTGCAGACCGACGCGACCGGTCGTGTCGACGCGCGGCTGGCGAACGGCACCATCGTGCTCGACGTGCCGGAGCTGCAGGTCGACGTCCAGCAGATCGAGACGAACCTGCTGAAGCGGGACTCGTCGAACCTCGAGGGGTTCCTCGAGGGGTGGGTCATCGACGTCGCGCGCCGCGCGCTCACCGACCTCGAGGTCTATGCGTCGCACTTCGAGGCGCTCGGGTACGTGCTGCGGGTCGACGACCGGGAGTACCAGTCGGGCGGCATGGTGGTGTGGGCCTCGCTGTACGAGGCGGACGACCCGCGGGTGGACCGGGTACCGCCGGACACCGAGGCCGCGGTGGAGGCGCAGGACGAGGGGTTCTACGCTTCGTGGCAAGGCACCGACGACCGGGCGGGCCCGCTGACCTATCGGTACCGCGTGGATGGCGGTAGCTGGTCGGCGTGGACCGAGGCGCTGGGCACCGATCTCGAGGTCGACGACGAGGAGGTGCACACGCTCGAGGTGGTCGCGCGGGACGGCTGGGCCAACGAGGACACGACGCCGGCCTCCGTCTCCTTCGTGCTTCGACCGGCGACGGTGTCCCAGGGGTCCACCTGTGGGTGCGGGCTCGGGCCCGCGGAGGGGGCGGGGCCAGCCGCGCTGGCTGGCCTCGCACTCGCGCTCCTGCTCAGTAGACGCCGGGCCGCAGGTCGCAGTCGATGAGCTCATCGGCGTCGGACGGGTCGTTGACCCGGTCGAGCAGGTCGTTCTGCAGGGCATCGGGGTCGTCGCCCTGGATCACGCAGTCGGCGAGGCCCCCGAGCGAGTCGTAGACCCGGTAGGCGTAGGTCATCACGCCCTCGGGGTTCCCATGGTGGCGTGGGCACGTGAAGATCGTGCGGTCGGCGCCGGGGGAGTCGGCGTCGGTCTCGAGGGTGAGCTCGAGGTCGCTCAGCACGCCCGTGGTGTCGAACTCGAACTCGTCGGCGTAGTTGGGCTCGGCGTTGCCCGTCTCCTGCGAGAACACGGACGCGGCGACGGGCGACTCCCCGATGGTCTCGATGGTGAACGTGACGAGGTTCTTGTCGTCGCAGGTCACGAAGGCATCCTCGATCATGGGGGCCTCGAGGCAGCCCACGAGCACGGTGGCGAGGGCACAGGTGCGAATCAGGGTCATGGCGGCTCTCCGGCGTAGAGCGTGGGTAGGAACACGCGGGCGCAGGGTAATGCCTGGCGCGGCGTCGTGCTGGGACGCCCGCGCCTACGGGCGCCTGCGCAGCAGGAGAGCGAGCAGCGCAGGCGCGCCCAGCATCGCCATCAGCACGCCCACGGGGAGATCGCGGCCCGGCACCAGCACCCGGGCCAGGCCGTCCGCCAGCGGCAGGAACCCCGCCCCCGCCACCGCCGACAGCGGCAGGAAGACCCGGGGTGCGCCCCCCACCCCCAGCCGCACCAGGTGCGGCACCACCAGCCCCACGAACGCGATCGGACCCGTGCTCGCCACGCACCCTGCGACCGCCAGCGAGCCCGCGGCCAGGACCACCGTGCGGGTGCGCACCACCGCTACCCCCTGGGTCGACGCCCGCTCGGCGCCCGCGGCCATCGCCTGCAGCGCGCGGAGCTGCGACAGCAGCGCGACGCTGGCCACCGCCACCAGCGGGAGCAGCCGCAGGGCCTTGCCGTGCCCCACCGTGGACAGCGAGCCGAGCGCCCACCGCACGCTCGCCAGCGTGGCTGCGGCGTCCGCGGACAGCTGCAGGCCCGTGGTGGCCGCCCCCGCCGCCAGCGTGATCGCGATCCCCGCGAGCAGCAGCTCCTCGGTGCGCAGCCGGGACACCGTGGCCAGCCCTGCCAGCCCCAGCGACACCGCCAGCGCCCCCGCGAACGCCCCCACCGCCACCGAGGGCGCCCCCGGGGCCGCTGCCGGCCAGAGCACGAGCACCGCCAGCGCCCCGAACCCCGCGCCTGCCGTGGTGCCGAGCGTGCTCGGGGTGGCCAGCGGGTTCTCCAGGACTACCTGGAACCCCGCCCCCGTGAGGCCCAGGGCCGCGCCCACCACCGCCCCCAGGACCACGCGCGGGACCCGCAGCTCCTGCACCACGAACGCCGCCGTGGCCTCGTCGAGGGCTGGCCCGAGCCACGGCGCCACCGCCCACGCCGCCAGCGTGAGCGCCACCACGCCGGCGGCCCGGGACGCGCTCACTGCCGCCCCGCGATCACCAGGCGCAGGGCGCCGTCGAGCTCCACCGCCTCGAGCCGGACCCCCAGGAGCGGCCCGAGCACCTCCGCGAGCTCCGGCAGCGCGGCCGGCCCGTCGTGCACGATGCGCCCCTCGTCCAGGGCGACCACCCGGGCGCGCGTGAGCCAGGGCAGCACCGTCACGTCGTGAGTGACCAGCACCACCCC
>CAYMSU010000120.1:0-14095 GCA_964393165.1 uncultured Enterobacteriaceae bacterium | reverse complement strand
CCGGCACCGACGGCGTCGGCACCAAGCTGCTGGTCGCCCAGCAGCTCGGGCGGCACGACACGATCGGGGTGGACCTCGTGGCCATGTGCGCCAACGACGTGGCGGTCACCGGTGCGGAGCCGCTGTTCTTCCTCGACTACTTCGCGACCGGCAAGCTCGAGGTCGATGTGGCGGCCACCATCGTCGAGGGCATCGCGGCCGGCTGCCGCGAGGCCGCATGCGCGCTGATCGGCGGCGAGACCGCGGAGATGCCGGGGATGTACGGGCCCGGGCACTACGACCTCGCCGGGTTCTGCGTGGGCGCGGTCGAGCGGGCCGAGCTGCTGGGTCCGGTCCGCGTCCGGGAGGGGGACCTCGTCGTCGGCGTGCCCTCGTCGGGGCTGCACAGCAACGGCTACTCCCTCGTCCGCAAGCTCGTGCTGGAGCGCGAGGGCGCAGACCTCGAGGCCGACCGGGTGCCGGGAACCGACGTGCCCGTCGCCGACGAGCTGCTCCGGCCCACCGCGATCTACGTGCGCACACTGCTCGAGGTGCGCCGCCAGGGCGGCCTCCGCGCGGCCGCCCACATCACCGGCGGGGGCCTGCTCGGCAACGTCCCGCGGGCGCTCCCCGACTCGCTCGGGGTGTCGCTCGACCGGCGCACGTGGGCGTGGCCCCCCATCTTCGACTGGCTCGCAGAGCTGGGCGAGCTCGACGAGGCCACCATGTTGCAGACCTTCAACTGCGGCCTGGGCCTCGTGCTGATCGTCGACCCGGCGCACGCCGAGCGGGCCGCCGAGCACAGCGGAGGCGCCATCGTGGGCCGCGTGGTCGACGAGCCGGGGGTGCTCCTGTCATGATCCGCGTGGGCGTGCTGGTGAGCGGGGGCGGCACGAACCTGCAGGCGCTGCTCGATGCGGCGCTACCCGAGGCCCGCATCGTGGTGGTGGGCGCCGATCGCCACAAGGCCTTCGGCCTCGAGCGGGCGCGTCGGCACGACGTGCCCACGTTCGTCGTCCTCAAGCGGGATCACCCCGATCGGGAGTCGTTCGACGAGGCCCTGCGAGATCACCTGCTCGCGCACGAGGTGGACTGGGTCTGCCACGCAGGCTTCATGAAGGTCGTGGGCAAGCCCATGCTCGAGGCCTTCCCCTGGCGCATGCTCAACATCCACCCCACCCTGCTCCCGTCGTTCCCCGGGCTGCGCCCGCACCACCAGGCGCTCGCCGCGCGGGTCCGGATCAGCGGCTGCACCGTGCACCTCGTCGACGACGGGCTCGACGCTGGGCCGATCGTGGCCCAGGGGGCGGTACCGGTCTTCGGAGACGACGACGAGGCCGCGCTGGCCGCGCGGGTCCTCCGGATGGAGCACCGGGTCTACCCGACGGCGCTACGCTGGGCGTCCGAAGGCCGCATCGTCGTGCGCGATGGCGTCGCCGCGGTCGACGTCCCGCCCGGGGAGCAGGCCGCGCTGTTCGACCCGTCCCGGTGAGTGAACGCGTGCGCCGGGGCCTGCTGGGCGCGGTCGTGGCGGTCGTGGGGTGCTCGCCCGAGCCCCCTCCCCCGCGCAACGTGCTGATCCTGCTCGCCGACGACCTCGGGATCGACAAGGTCGAGCCCTACTGTCCACGAACCACCGACGGCCTGCGGTGCGACCGCGACACCCCGGGCACCGCGCTCGTGCCGCCCACGCCGGTGCTGTCGCGCCTCGCCGCGCAGGGGGTGCGGTTCACCCGGGCCTACGCGGATCCGGTCTGCTCCCCCTCGCGCGCGTCCCTGCTCACCGGCCTGCCCGCCAGCGTGCACGGCGTCGGCGCGGTGGTGCACTACGAGGACCAGCGGCGGCCCGACGTGGGGCTCGATCCCGCGCTCCCCACGCTCGCGGACTTCGTGCCCGCCGAGGCCACCACCATGGCGATCGGCAAGTGGCACCTGTCGGGACTCGGCGACTTCGGCCTGCCGGGCGCCGGCGACGACGTGCCGGATGCGCGCGACGACCCCACGGTCGACGTCTGCGACAACGAGCCGGACCCCGAGGCCTGCCGCGACTTCGACCGGCGGGTACAGGCCTACGGCTTCGACCGGTTCGTGGGGCGGCTGCGCAAGCGGGCGGCCTACAAGATCTGGACGCGGACCGAGCTCGACGCCGACGGCACGCGGCGCGCGACCTGGGTCGACGACCAGCAGGGGGTCGAGCACTACTTCACGACGAACATCACGCGTGCGGCGCGGGACTTCCTCCGGGCGCCCGAGCGCGACGACGCCCCGTGGCTGCTCTATGTCGCCTTCCAGGCGCCCCACGCGCCCTGGAACGCGCCCCCCGAGCCTCGCGAGCTGCCCCCGGGCCTGCGCGACCCGGCGACCACCGCCTACAGCGAGGTGCCGGGAGCCTACGCGCGGGTCGGGGACACCGCTCCTGCCCAGCACTTCGGGCAGCTCGTCCAGTCCCTCGACTTTCACCTCGGCCGGCTGCTCGAGGTCGTGGACTTCGACACCACCACGGTGATCTTCGCGTCAGACGGCGGAACGGCGGAGGAAATGGTGGATCCCGCCCTGGTGGGCCCGGGACCCCGGCAGAGCAAGCTGCACGTCTACGAAGGCGGTGTGCGCGTGCCCCTGATCGTCGCGGGGGCGGGGGTGCCCGCGGCGCGCGCCGGGCACGCGTCCGAGGCCGTCGTCCACCTCAACGACGTCGCCGCCACGGTGGCGGAGGTCACCGGGGGCTCGGCCGTGCCTCCCCCGCCCTCCTCCCGCAGCCTGCTCGCGTCGATGGACGACGGTGCGTCCGACGGCGTCGTCACCATGACGCGCTTCACGAGCGAGGGCCCCCGCATCAACAACGCGGGTCCGCCCTTCGCCTCTTGTACGTTCGCGATCCGCAGCCCGACCGGCAAGCTGCTGGCGGACGAGCCAGCAGGATGGCCGCAGCTGTACCTCCTCGGACCGGGAGCCCCCGCCGAGTACGAAGCCTACGAGTCTCCGCCCTCTGCGGGGACCCCGACCGGCGACCACTGCCGGCTCACCCCGGGCGCGCCTCTGTCACACGAGGCTGCGACCGCCTACCGCGAGCTGCGAGACGCGCTGCTCGCCGACCACCCGCTCGCGTGCGTGCACGCGACATGGGAGGTCCGCTGCGCCAACGGCGTAGACGACGACGCCGACGGACGGGCCGACGGCGCCGACCCCGACTGCCGATGTGACCCGGATCGACGCCCATGACCTGGAAGACCCGCTACCGAAGCCTGCTCACGACCGCCGAGGACGCCCTGTCCGACCTCACCGGACGGGAGCGGGTGTACTTGTCGGGCAACGCCGCCACCCCTCGCCACCTCACGCGCGCGCTCACGCGCCGGGTGGAGGAGATCGGCGGAGCCCCGCTCACGCTCGAGCACGTGCTGCTGCTCGGCCGCGATCCCGCCGAGGAGGATCCCGCCCACCGCGACATCCGCCACCGGGCGTGGTTCGTGGGTCCCGCGGATCGGGCCCACGTGGCCGCGGGCCACGCCGACTACGTGCCCTGCCACCTGAGCGAGATCCCGCGGCTGATCCGCCAGGAGCCGCTCGATCTCGCCGTGCTCACGGTGGCGCCGCCCGACGCGCACGGGTTCCTGTCGCTCGGCACCGAGGTAATGGCGTCCCTGGCTGCCGTGGAGCACGCGCAGCGGGTGGTCGTCCAGGTCAACCCCCAGATGCCGAGGGTGTTCGGCAACACGTTCCTCCACCTGTCCCAGGTCGACGCGATCGTGGAGGCCGAGGAGCCCCTCGAGACCCTGGAGCCGCCGTCGGCGAGCGACGTCGAGCGGGCGATCGCGGAGCACATCGTGCCGCTGGTCCCCGAGGGCGCCACCCTCCAGCTCGGCATCGGCGGCATCCCCGACGCGGTGATCGGACTGCTGCGCGGGCGCGACGACCTGGGCGTGCACTCCGAGATGATCTCGGACGGCGTGATGCACGCGGTCGAGTCGGGAACCGTCACCGGGCGGTTCAAGACGCTCCACCGGCGCAAGGTGGTGACCACCTTCATCCTGGGCTCGCGCGCGCTGTACGACTGGGTGCACGAGAACCCGGTGATCGAGGCGCACCCGGTCGATCACACCAACCTGCTGGCGGTGGCGGCCCAGAACCGGAGGCTGGTGGCCCTCAACTCGGCGATCAGCGTGGATCTGACGGGCCAGGTCAACAGCGACTCGATCGGGGGCCGCATCTACTCTGGCGTGGGAGGCCAGCTCGACTTCGTGCGCGCGGCGGCGGCCTCGGAGGGGGGGGTGCCGATCATCGCGCTGCCGTCGACGGCCCGGAGGGGCGCGGTGTCGCGGATCGTGCCGACCCTGGCCGAGGGGGCCGGGGTGGTGACCACACGGGCCGACACCCACTGGGTGGTCACCGAGTACGGCGCGGTGAACTTGTACGGCCGGAGCCTGGTCGAGCGCCGGGAGCTCCTCGCGAGCATCGCTCACCCGAAGTTCAGGGACGAGCTGCTCGCGACACGAGCGTGACCCTCACGGGTTGACGGTCGGCGCCTGCTTAAGCGTTCTTAAAGGGTCCCCTCGGCGTGCCGCGGCCACCCGCGGCTGGAATACGACGGAGGGGTCCGCCGCGGCCTGTCTGCTCCCCGACGCCCGCGGCTCACCATGTCCCTGCCGCCCGGAGCCCTCGTGTCGCTGTTCCGTATCGCTCTCCCCGCGCTGGTCGCGGGCCTCCTCTCGGCCTCGCCCGCAGCGCTGGCGGGCATGTCGCTGACCGGCAAGCCGAAGGTCAAGTTCCACGCCGAGGGAAGCCCGAACTTCCTCACCTTCGACGGCGTCACACGCGAGCTGACGGTCGACGACGACGGCACCAACCTGGTGTTCACCGTGCCGATGGACACGGTGACCACAGGCATCGAGCTCCGCGACGACCACATGCGCAAGACCTACGTGCAGACCGACAAGTTCCCCCACGTGGTGCTCACCGTGCCCCGGGCGGGGATCATCTGGCCGGCCGACGGCGACAGCGCCGAGGGGACGGTCACGGGCTCGTTCGAGGCCCACGGCGTGACCCTCGAGGTGCCGGTCACCTACGAGATCAAGCACGCCAAGGGCGAGTACCGCGTGAAGGCGACGTACCCGTTCAACACGTCGAAGCACGGGATCGAGATCCCGACCTACCTCGGCGTCACGATCGACCCGGCCATGCAGGCCGAGGTCCAGTTGGAGCTCGTGGATGGCTAGGTGGAAGCTGATCTGGGCGGCGCTTCTCGCTGGCTGGCTGCTGATGCCGGCGCAGGCCGAGGCCTACCCGTGGATGGTGCAGCACCAGTACACGACGTGCAGCCAGTGCCACGTCGACCCGTCCGGCGGCTCGGCGCTCACGGCGTATGGACGCGCGCAAACCGAGGTCCTGCTGCGCAGTCGGTACACCGACGAGCCCGTCGGAGAGCCCGGTCCCGTCAAGGACTTCCTGTTCGGGGCGGTTCCCCTGCCCGACGAGGTCATCGCCCAGGCCGACGTCCGGGGCCTGTTCATCCCGCGTCCGGATCAGTTCCGCGCGATCCTGATGCAGGCCGATCTCCGCGGCGGCGTGCAGACGAAGACGGTCACCGCCTACGCGAGCGCTGGCGTGGTCAGCGAGGGCGCCCGGGGTGCTCGCATCCTCTCCGAGGAGGGCCGCACGAACGAGGTGCTCACGCCGGTCATGCGGGACTACTGGGTCGGCGTGACCCCCGTGCGCGGGCTCATGGTGCGGGCCGGCCGCATGAACCTGCCGTTCGGCATCCGCTCGGACGAGCACATCCTGTTCGTGCGCAGCGTGACCCGCACGACCACCAACGCCGACCAGCAGCTGGGCGTGGCGGCCTCGTACGAGGGCCGGAAGTGGCGGGGGGAAGCCATGGCCGTGCTCGGCAACTACCAAGTGGCGCCAGATGCCTTCCGCGAGCGAGGGTACTCTGCCTTCTGGACGTACACGCCGTCTAACCGCGTGGAGCTCGGCGTGTCCTCGTTGGTGCTCGGGGCGCAGGCGGGGCTCGAGACCGGTGAGCCGACCACTCGCCAGGCACACGGCGTGTTCACCAGAGTGTCGCCGGTGTCCCGGCTCGCGCTCCTGGCGGAGCTCAACGGCCTCGCGACCACGTCCCGCACCGACGGCGCCCTGGCCGGCACCGCCGTGCGCTCAACCGCCCCCGGCGTCGTCGGGAACCTCCAGGCCGACTGGGAGGCAGTGCGCGGTGTGCACCTCAAAGCCGGCGGCGAGGTCTGTGCACCCGACACCCGCGCCGAGGCCGGCACCGTGGGACGTGGGTGGGGAGGCGTGCAGTGGTTCTTCGCGCCTCACGTGAACCTGCGCGTCGACGCCCTCTACGGCCCCATCAACTGTACTCCCGGCAGCGACGTGCGCCCGATGGCGTTCGCCCAACTCCACGCCTTCCTCTAGGCCTTCGTGCAAGGGACTCTGGCATGCTCGTTCTCCTGACCCTCTCCGCCGCGCTCGCGTCCACGCCTTACCCCGCCGAGATCGCCAACAGCACGGGGGCCCCCTGCGAGCCAGCGTGCACGCTGTGCCACGAGTCCGCGGTGGGCGGCTCGGGCACGGTAGTCACCGAGTTCGGTCTGGCGATGATGGCGCGGGGGCTCGGCGGAGGCGCGAACACCGCGGCCCTCGACGACGCGCTCGATCAGATGCTCACCGACAACGTGGACAGCGACGGTGACGGCGTCGCCGACGTCGAGGAGATCGCCGAGGGGGGCACCCCGAACCCGGGGGAGCCCGCCGTGTGCGGTGGCGTCCAGCCCGTCTACGGGTGCCTCAACCACACTCGCCCCGCCGCCCCCACGCTCCTGCCCGTGCTCGCGGCCGTGGCTCTGGCGCTCACGTGGCTACGCGCTGCTTCGCCCCGCTGAGCCGCTGAGCGTGTCGTCAGCCGAGGGTGCGCTGCACGGACTCGACGCCCGGCAGGCCCTCGATGTGCCGGATCAAGCGGGTGAGCTCGTGGACGTCCCGCAGGGTCAGCTCCAGGAGAACGGAGGCGGGGTACCCCTCGTCTTCTGTGCGCGCCTCGGCACGGTTGATGTTCACCCCGTTCTGCTCGCAGATCTTCGTGATGTCCGCCAGCATGCCGGTGCGGTTGGTGCAGAAGATCCGGATCGCCCCGTTGTGCTTCGAGGAGGCCTCCTGGTCCCACTCGACCGGGATGCGCCGGTCCGGATCCATGTTGCCGAGCTGCTCGCAGCCCTGCCGATGCACGGTGATCCCGCGGCCGCGCGTGATGAAGCCGACCACCGGCTCCCCCGGGAGCGGCGCGCAGCAGCGCGCGAAAGCCACGAGCAGGCCATCTTCACCCGTGATCAGCACGGGCGAGGTGGTCGCTCGCCGGAACCGATTGAGCAGCGAGGTCAGGGCGTTCTGTTGCGCCTCCCCGCTGTTCGACTCGAGCGCGCCCTCTGGTAGCAGGTCGGTGACCACGCGGGACAGCGCCTCCTGCCCTCGGGCCACCTCCACCAGCAGCTCGTCGAGCTCCTTGTGGCCGCGGGCACGCAGCGCATGCTTGAGGCGCCCCTCGCGAGACACGCGCGACAGCGACCAGCCGTGCCTGCGCAGCTCGGCCTCGAGCATGTCCTTCCCAAGCCGGACACCCTGCTGTTGTTCGACGTCGCGCAGGAACCGTCGGATCTTCTGGATCGCTCGACCGGTGCGCGCGATCTCGAGCCAGTCCCGGTTCGGGCGCTGGCTGTCGGAGGTCACGATCTCGACCGTGTCTCCGGACTTCAGCTTGTAGCGCAGCGGGACGAGCTTGCCGTTGACCTTCGCGCCGGTGCAGTGGTGGCCAACCTCGCTGTGGACTGCGTAGGCGAAGTCGAGTGCCGTGGCGCCGAGCGGCAGCCGCTTGACGTCGCCGAGCGGAGTGAAGACGAACACCTCGTCGGCGTACAGCTCGACCTTGACCGCCTCCATGAACTCGGCGGCGTCCTGCGTTTCCCGAACCGTGTCGAAGAGCTCGCGGATCCTGCCGATCCGGAGCACGTCCTCGGGGGCCAGCGCGAGGTGCCCCTCCTTGTACTGCCAGTGGGCGGCGATCCCCTCCTCGGCGATGCGATCCATGTCGGGCGTGCGGATCTGGACCTCGACGCGGCGCTCCTCGGGCCCGATCACCGTGGTGTGCAGCGACTGGTACCCGTTGGGCTTGGGCCTCGCGATGTAGTCCTTGATTCGGTCGGGCACCGGCGGCATATGCGCGTGGATGATGCCGAGCGCGGCGTAGCAGGCCCCCAGGTCGGGGACCATGACCCTGAAGGCCAGCAGATCGTTGATTTCGTGAACCGCACAGCCGGTGCGGGACATCTTCTGGAAGATGCTGTAGGGCGACTTCGGGCGCCCGGTGACGCGGGGGTTCATCCCGTGATCGGCGAGGTGCCCCCGCACGGTGTCGATCACCTGCTCGGTGTACCGCACGCGGTCCGCCTGCGTCTCCTGCAGGTAATCGACGATATCCTGGTACGCCTCGGGCTCCAGATGCCGAAAGCACAGGTCCTCGAGCCGGTTCTTGAACCGGGACAGCCCGAGCCGGTTGGCGATGGGCACGTAGATGTCCATCGTCTCGGCGGCGATCTGGCGGCGCTTCTCCGCGTTGTGGTGCTCGAGGGTGCTCATGTTGTGCAGCCGGTCCGCGAGCTTGACGAGAATCACGCGGATGTCGCGGCTCATCGCGAGCATCATCTTCCGGAAATTCTCGGCCGCGAGCTCCTCTCGCGAGCGAAACCGGAGCTTTCCGATCTTCGTGACCCCGTCGACCAGATCGGTGACGATCGGGCCGATCTCGGCCTCCATCTCGTCCTTCGTGATCGGGTTGTCCTCGAGCGCATCGTGCAGCAACGCGGTTGCGATGGTCTCCACGTCCATCCGCAGGTCCGCGAGGATCATCGCGACCGCGAGTGGATGGGTGAGGTACGGCTCGCCCGACTTCCGCGTCTGCCCTGCGTGCGCGCGGGCTGCGAGGAGGTAGGCCGTCATCACCGGGTTGAGGTCCGCATCCGGCGAGTAACCCTGGATGCGCTCCATGATGTCTGAGATGGTGGGCGACAACAGTTCGCGGGGGTGGGGCTCCACTGCGATACATATCGTCGTTTGTCGCGGATGGCGTCGTGCGACCACCCAGAGTCAGCCTGCTCGCCCCGATGCCGCCTGTAGTGCGACCATCACGGCCTCCCGACGGGCCCGAGCGGCATGGTGCGCCGACGTGGCGGTAGCCGCTGCTTCGGCGCTCTCGACCACGTGGCGCACCCACCAGGCGCCACGCCACGCCCGCCACGCCGTTTCGAAATCGTTGTGCTGCACGGCCGCTTCAGCGACCAGCTCCTCGAAGTCCGCGACGCGGGCGACGAACCACGGGTCGCCCCACGCACAGGAGGCTTGCTGATACACGCGGAACCGCACCCGCTCGAGACGGTCGGGCCGGGGTGCCCCCCCGAGCACGTCTGCGCGCACCTGCCGCAGCTCCTCCAGCATCTCGGCCGCCTCCTCGTCCGGCGCGCTTGTGGGGAGCGCCGGCTCGGACAGCGGCCGCGGCAGTCCGTGTGGTCTCACGGTCAAGGCTCGAAGCGGTAGCCGGTGCCGTGGACCGTGAGGATGTGGCGGGGCTGCCCAGGCACGTCCTCGATCTTCTTGCGCAGCTTCAGGATCTGGTTGTCGACCGTGCGCGTGGTCAACGCTGCGGTGTAGCCCCAGACCTCCTGCAGCAGCTCGTCGCGACTCACGTCGCGGCCCCGATGAGTGATGAGGTAGGCCAGCGTGCCCGCTTCGTGGGTGGTGAGGTGAGACTCCTCGTTGCCCTTCCACAGGACTCGCCGGCGCAGGTCGACCTTGACGTTCCCGAAGTGGAACACGTCGGGCGTGCGGGGCTCCGAGGAGCGCTCCCGCAGGCGGGCCTTTACGCGCGCGATCACCTCCCGCACCGAGAAGGGCTTCGTGACGTAGTCGTCTGCTCCCATCTCGAGGCCCATCACCCGGTCGATCTCGTCGGTCCGGGCGGTGAGCATGATGACCGGTACGCTCGCGAACTCCTGCTTGACCGTGCGCATGACCTGCAGCCCGTCGACGCCGGGCAGCATGATGTCGCTGATCACCAGGTCGGGAGTCCGCTCGCGGACGGCCGCGATGGCATCTTCCCCGGTGTCGACGTGCAGGACCTCGTACCGCTCGTGCTCGAGCGCGGCGACCAGCCCCATCGCGATGGTGTTGTCGTCCTCCACCACCAAGATGTAGGCGCTGGCCAGGTTCGGGTCCACGGCGTCCTCCGGAATCTGCATTCACTAACTGCAACACCATTGCGAACGGGTTGCAAGCGAAGGGCGCGTGATACGGTCCGTGCGTCGGGAGGACGGCGACAGGGTGGTCAAGCGGACGCAGTGGTGGTTGTCGACCGGCCCCGGCCTTCCCTCCGAGCCTCGAGCCGAGCCTGGCGCCGGCGGCCTGTGGTTGCGGATCAGCGAGTGGTCCCCGTCTCTCGGCGTCGCGGAGGAGCCCCGTCCACCGGTGGTCGTGCTCCATGGCTTCCTCGAGCAGGGCGCCGCCTGGGAGGCCGTGGCCACACAGCTCGGGCGGCGCGTCGTCGCTCCCGACCAGCGGGGGCACGGCCGCTCGGGTCACGTCGGGAGCGGCGGCTTCTACCACTTCTGGGACTACGTGGCGGACCTCGACGCCCTCGTCGAGCACCTCGGAGCCCCCGTCGACCTGGTGGGCCACTCCATGGGCGGCACGGTGGCGAGCCTCTACGCGGGAGCGCGGCCCGAGTGCGTACGTCGGCTGGTCCTCGTGGAGGGGCTCGGCCCGCCCGACGTCACCGCGTCGGCGGTCGATCGAGCGCGGCGCTTCCTCGCCGACCGCCGCCGGGGGCCCCGCCACCGACCCATGGCGGATCGAGCCGAGGGCGTAGAGCGCGTGCGGGCGTACAACCCGAACATCGGCGTCGACGTCGCCGAGCGGCTGGTGGCGAGGGTCACCCGCCGCAGCTCGAGCGGCTGGGTGTGGACCTGGGACGCGCTTCACCGCGCGCGATCTCCCGTGCCGTTCCAGGCGGCTCTGTTCAGGAGGTTCCTCTCGAACGTCACCGCTCCCACGCTGGTGGTGCGAGGCCTCGACTCGGGCTTCGTGCTCGACGACGAGGAGGAGCGCTTCGCGTGCCTCGCACACGCCACCCGCGCGGACCTGCCCGGGGCCGGTCACCTCGTGCATCACGACGTTCCCGACGCGCTCTCGGCCTGCATCCGCGAGCACCTCGCGTGATCGAGGACCTCCCCGAGGTGCTCGACGCGCTGGCCGACGACGACACCGCCCAGCGTACGGCGCGCCAGCTCAGCTGCCTGCGCGGGATCCGCGGCGTGTCGACTGGCGAGCTCGCGAGGGTGTGCGCGGAGGTCTGGCAGGCGCATCCGTCGGCGCTCCCGCGCGACGCCGAGGCGCTCTCGGCCGCATTCGGAACCGCCTGGGAGGACGGGCTCGTCGCCATCGGGCTCCTTGCGGCAGCGGTGACCGACGACCCCGAGATCGCGGCGCAGCTGGGCCTCGACTGGGCAGAGAGAACCGACGACGTGGTCACCGCCGATGCGCTGGGGTGGCTCGTGCTGGCCCCCGCGGCACAGCTGTCGGGGCGCGTCCCGGCCATCGTCAGCCGCTTGCGGGAGCACCCTCGCCCGGCCAGCCGTCGCGTGGCCGTCTCGATGGGGCTGGGGTTCACCACCGCCGCCGTCGAGGGCCCGGCTGCGGCGGCCCTGCGCGAGAAGGTGGGGCGCCCCCGGGTCCGCATGGTCGACGAGCCCCGGAGCGACCTCCTCGCCCTCTTGTCGTCCCGGTTCGTCCGCGACGGCGACCCGTCGGTGCAGAAGGCCCTGCGGAGGGTCTTGCGCGCGTGGGGCCAGGGTGCGCCAGCCGACCTCGTGGCCTGGGGGGAGGCCTTCCCCGGGGGACTCCCCCGGATGCTGCGCGACGAGATCCTCCGTGCGTCCAAGCGAGCGGGAGCCCGATGAGTTCGCTGTCCCTTGCCCTCTCGGCCGGGTGCATCCTCCAGATCGCCGAGACCACGCTCACGCCTACCCCGGAAGGCTGGGTGTCCGAGACCCACCTCGAGCTGGCAGCCGATCCGGCATGTGCCACGATCGGGTTCGAGATGCCGGCCCGTGCGTCGTGGTCGTCGCGGAGGGTGAAGGCCCGCTGGGGCGACGGTGGGGGTCGTCGGCTCGCCGAGGAGCGCTGGGAGCGCGGCACGCCCGCTCTCGACGGGACACGCCGGGACACGCTCCACCTGCCCGACCTGGTCGGGGGGGACCGGGTGCGAATCGATGTCGAGCGCTCGCTCGGGCCCGGCCCCGTGCGGTGGGCCATGGGCGCGGCCCGCTACGCTCAGCTCGAGACCACGGGCGCCGCGACGCTCAAGGTCGAGGCCGGCGCCGACTTCGTCGAGCGGCACGAGGAGGACGCTCGTGTGTGGGCCGTGCAGCCTCCGCGAGGCTGGGAGGCGGTCGCCACGTCGCCTAGCCACGAGCCTCAGCCGATCGAGCACCTTCCCCCAGCGACGGTCGACGAGCGCTCCCGATCGCTCACCCTCCGCATCCCCGGTGGCGACCCCCAGCTGCGACTCCACCCCGGAGGCGGCTCGGCAGTCGAGGTGGAGCTCGACGTCGCCTTCGCCCCGTCCGAGGGCGAGACGGCCTGGATCGTGCCCGCCCCTCCCGGCGCCTCGGTGTCGTTCTCCGCCGAGCCGGAGCGAATCGCCACGCTCGAGGATCTCGGGTCCGTCTCCCGGGTGCGGGTGGCGCCGTTCGAAGGTCGGGCGCGTGTCCGCGTCGGCTGGACCGAGCCCGACGCCCCGACGTTCGGGGAGAAGCAGCCGCACGAGGCGTCTGTCCAGGTCACCGCCCCGGGTGGCCAGATCCGGTGGAACGGCACCGCGTGGTACCTCCAGTCCTTCGGAGGGCGACCGATCCTCCCGGATCGCTCCCGCCTCGTCCGAGCCCTGGACCATCGCTTCGGCGACCGCTCGCTGCCCGAGCCGAGCGTCCCCGGCAAGCTGCGCGGGCGGGAGCCCAATCTCACGCTCGCCGCGGACCTCCTCGAGGAGCTGCGGCAGACCGTGGGCATCGGTGCGTGGCCAGCCGACCCGCTGTGGCCCCGGCGCCTCCGGGCAGCGCTGAAGGACGGAGCGGTCACTCCGATGGAGGCCACGCTGATCTACGTCCTCTGGGCGCGCCAGCTGGGGCTGCAGGCGCGCTGGGACCTCGCACGACCGGCCTCCGGAGAGGTCCCCGAGGTCGCCCCCTCGGGATTCCGACATCCCCTGGTGCGCGTCGAGCACGGTGGTGAGGTCCGCTGGCTCGACGTAGCCTGCGACGACTGCGCTCCCTTCACACTGCCCGCGGAGCTCCGCGGGGCGTCACTGCTTGGTGGCTAGATGATTCTCGGAGCAGGCGGCGTGCTCGCCGCGGTGGTCGGTCTGTGGGGGGCCATCTGGGCCGCGCGGAGCGTACCCGGGCGCCGCTGGACCCGCTGGGCCCCCGAGGCGCTGGCCTTCGTGGCGGGGAGCACGGCCCCGGCGCTGCTGACGTCCAACGCAGTGCTGACCACCGGCCTGTTGAGGTGGGTGAAGGCCGACGAGGCCTCCCGGTCCGACGTGCTGGAGCAGGTCCTCACGGTCGCCGGGCGACCGTGGTGGGGGGTGCTGTTCGCGGTCGTGGTGCTGGGAGCCGTAGTTACAGCCGCCGCCCGCTCCCGGGCCGCAGAGCCGGCGCCGGCACCCCGCTTGCTGTGGCTCCGACAGGGGCTGGGCGCCCTCCTCGCCGCCTGTACCATCGCGGCCGTGGCGGTCTCCGCCTCGCTGCGTACCGAGCTCGCGGCGGTCCGCACCCTGGACGGCGCCGTCGCCACAGCGTCGACGATGGAGATGCTCGCGGGGGTCGGTGTGGGCCTCGCCGGCCTGACGGTCGTGCTGGCGCTGGCGATCGGCGCCCTCGCCGCGTTCACCCGTTATTCAACGAGCGATTCGCCCGCTCACGGATCACCGTCGGAGTCGGGAGTCGGTGCGGGCTCGGCGGCCGGTGCCGGCGCGGGCTCGGCGGCCGGTGCCGGCGCGGGCTCGGCGGATGGTGCCGGC
>CAYMSU010000119.1:0-14162 GCA_964393165.1 uncultured Enterobacteriaceae bacterium | reverse complement strand
GATGACGACCGCGAGGGGGCCTCGCTCGAACACCGCCCAGGCGGCGTCGCCGCGGGACCGGGTGAGCCGGGGCACGTCGTCGACCACCTCGGGCAGCGCCACGGTCCACTGCTCCCGGAGGTTCGCGTCGTAGCGACGGGCCTCGGGCGGCCGCTGGGTGTACGCGATCAGTCCTTGCTCCCCGACGGGCAGGACCGCCCAGTCGGCGGCTCGGGGGGCGGGCAGCGCGCGCTGTACCACGTGGTCGATTCGGTCTTCGGGCACCTGGGCATGCGCGACGAGGAGCGCCGTGAGCCACATCAGCGATCTCCGGGAGGCCTGTTGCCAAGCTTGTATTGTGGGCGACGCTCGCCGCGGAGGTCGTACAGCAGCTGGACCATGAGGAAGAAGCCCGTGGCGATGCCCACGTGCCACACGGCGTGCCACTCGATCCGGGGCAGGCCGTAGGCCCGCACCTCGTGCGTCATGAAGTCGCAGTAGGCCAGGTCGATCGCCCACACCGCGACCGCGCCGAGGTAGATCGCGAGCGCGCCGAGGTAGCGCCGGAGGGCCCCCGGGACGTGACTGCGCAGGGCGAGCCACCCCAGGCGTGCCAGGCAGAACACCTCGAGCGACGCGAAGGTGAGGTGGAAGACGAGGAACTGGACCTTCCCCTCGGTGCCGACGTACAGAGCGGGGACCCCGGCGGCGAGCGCGGCGAGCCCGACCCGGAAGGTGCGCGACGTGGGGCGGAGCGGCTCGATGTCGACGATCACCCACGTGAGCCAGCACACGAGGAACCACATGGGGAGCTGATCGAGCAGCTGCGTCTCCCGGAGCAGCGAGGCGTGGAACGCCACGCTGCCGAGGCCCACGACGAAGAGCAGGGCGTACGCGACGGTGAACCTGCGCTCCCCGTTCCTCGTCCACCACAGGCCGAGGAGTGCGGCGCCGCAGAGCGCGGCGCACGACAGGGTGCTCCACCACTCCGCCACCCACAGGCTGTAGACGTAGTTCTGCTCGCACCAGTCCTTGCTGGCGGTGACCGGACCCCAGTAGCCATCCATGTCGATGTTCTACTGATGTGGGGCCGCGGTCGGGGGCTCGGATTCACCTGGCTCCGCCCGCAGGCTGGCTCCGCTCGAGGATCAGGACAGCGATGGCGGATGCCCGGCTCATGGGCGCGAGCCTGCCGCAGGTAGAGACCCGTTACGTGCCCAGAGGGTCCCTTCGCGGAGGTCACAGTGGGGATTGTCGTACTTCTCCTCGCATTCTCGTGCGCTCCGAAGGCGCCCGGGGCGACCACCCCCGCGCCTCCCGACGAGGTCGCCGCGACGGCCGAGCAGGTCGCGGCCGAGCTGGCGGCGTGGCCCGGGTTCGCGCGCCACGAGACCCCCCCGCCGCTCATCGTGCGCCCCATGCAGAACCTCACGAAGTTCACGGTGGACACGGACCTGGCCACGACCAAGCTCTCGACCGATCTGATCGGGAGCGCGGAGGGCCGCTACCACGTGGTCGACGCCGAGGCGTGGGCCGCCCGCCAGGCGGCCACCAAGAAGGGCACGCCGGATGCGGCCGAGGTGCTCGAGCTACACGCCGAGGTGCGGTCGAGCCACGCCGACGCCGGAGACGGCACCCGCGCGGTGCGGATCCTGGTGAGCTACCGGCTGGTCCACACGGCCTCCGCGCGCGCGGTCTGGGCCGCGGAGTTCGAGTGGGCGAAGCGGCGCGGCAAGGATGCGTACGAGGTCGTCGGGGCGGCTCCGGCGGCGGAACCCGCGCGCGCTCCCGACGTGCCGGCAGCGCCGGAGTCGCCGCCGCCGGCCCCCGAGGCGGAGCAGCCCACGGACGAGCAGCGCCCGGCCGACGCGGACGCGCCGCCCGTGGCGGACGCGCCGCCGGTGGCGGATGCCGGCGACGACGACGCTCCCTGAAGCAGAGGTCGTGCCCGCGTGGTCTACGGCGCCGAGCAGTGATCGAGGCCGAGGTCGCTCGCGTCGTCCTTCTTGCCCGCCTCCCACTCGTCTTCGGGCACGAACGCGTCCGAGCCGTCGCGGTCGCCGATCTCGACCTCACAGTCGCGACGCAGGTTCAGGTCCTTCGTGACCGCCGTGGTACCCCAGCTGTCGCCCGGGTCCGTGCCGATCTGGCCGATGATGTCCTGGACCCCCGAGGGGCAGACCAGCTCCACCGCGTCGTTGCCGTTGAAGGTGAGCGAGCCCGTCGTCTGGTCGCACGCCTTCCCCGTCTTGAAGTCCGCCGAGCTGTGGCACAACAGGAACAGCTCGCCCGCGCCGAGCGACACACTGTCGAGCGTGGTCGTGTTGTTCGCGCTGCTGCCCCCGTTGCTGTAGACCTTGACCTGGCAGTCGTCGAGGTCGAGGTCGCCGGCCTCGAGGTTCTTGATCTCCACGTACTTGTTGTTGCCGCGGGAGCCCTCCAGATACTCGCTGAAGATCAGCCCGGTTCCCGTGGACTCCTCGATCACGACCTCGGCCGAGGCCGAGGCCTTCTCCCAGGTGGCGGTGACCGTGGCGGTGCCCGTCTTCTCGCCGGCCTGGATCGGCACCGGCACGAAGCGGGCGCCTCCCTCGACCAGCACCGTCGCCGGCAGGTCGGTGAGCAGCCCCTCCTCGCTCGACAGCCCCACCTCGAGGCCGCTCGACGGCGCCGGCAGGTCGAGCTCCACGGTCAGCGTGGCCGAGCCCCCCGGGCGCACCGTGAGGGTCGCCGGCGCGAGGTCCACGACCTCGCGGGGCAGGGTGTCGTCGTAGACGAACACGGTGGCCGAGGCCGCCCGCCCCCCGAGGCTCGCCTCGATCGTGGCCGGCGTGGTGCTCGCGAGCTCCCCGGTCACCGAGAACGCCGCCGTGAGCTCGCCGGCGTCGACCGTGACGGTCTCCGGGCAGCTCACGAGGGAGCTCTTGGCGCAGTCCAGGGCCACCGCCACCTCCTCGGTGGGGGCCCGGAGGAGCGCGACGGTGAGCAGGTCCGCGGCCGTGGTGCCGGCCTCGACGAACCCGACCTCGGGGCTGAGCGCGTCGACCCGGGCGGGGCCGAACACCACGTCGCTCGCCGACCGGACCTCGAGGCGAGAGGCGTCGTGGGCGAACTGCAGCACCCCCGTGAGCGACGCGAACCGCTCCCCCACGCGCCCGCTCGGCTCGATCCGGTAGAGCAGGTCGTCGATCACGAGCCCCCCCTCGACCTCGAACGAGTAGGTGGGGCCCCGGTCGCCGGGACCCGCAGGCAGATCCTCGGCGAGCACCTCGACGTCCTCGACGGTGACCAGCACGCCCTCGAGCGCGTCCGCCTGGGAGCCCCCGGTCGCGACGTCCGCCGGGTCCTTCACGAGCACGGGGTCGGGCACGGTGCGCCCGGAGGCGCGGACGTCCCAGCCCTCGACCGCGCTGAGCTGGATCTGGCCGTAGAAGCCCTGGACCTGGCCGCGGATGTCGATCAGGTCGGCGACCTCGGGGGCGTCCAGGCGGGGGGCGTAGACGTAGATGCCGCTGTAGCCGGGGCCGTCGTAGTCCGCGCCCGCGGGGTCGGCCTGCAGGAAGAAGCCGTCTTCCTCCACGGCGGTCACGAGCATGTCCTCGAGGAGCACGGGCCGGCCCTCGAGCTTGCCCCGCTTGACGTCGTAGACGGTCTGCGGGCAGCGGCCGATCGTCGAGGCGTAGCTCGGGCACTCGTCACAGGCATCGCCGATCAGGTCGCCGTCGGTGTCGACCTGGTCGCCGTTGGCGGCCTGGGGGCAGTTGTCGTCGAGGCCCTCCACCCCATCGCCGTCGGGATCGAGCCAGTCGCAGCGGTCCTGGGCGTCGTTCGGGCACACGTCGCAGGCATCCCCCGCGCCGTCGCCGTCCTCGTCGCCCTGCAGGAACAGGTCCATGGGCCGCGGCGGGTTGAACACCTCCGGGCAGTTGTCCTCACTGTCGTCGACCCCGTCGAGGTCGGTGTCGTCGGGCGACGACGTGGGGTAGACGACCCCGTCGCCGTCCTCGTCGTCGCGGCGGGGCACGCAGGTGGGCTCGTCGTCGGGCGGCTCGCACAGGTACAGCGGGTACGCGCTGCTCCCGGCCGCGCCCACGACGTCGGCGAGCGACAGGCCCCCGTCCATGCACACCACGTGGTCCTGCAGGCACTCGGACAGCGCCTCGCACGTGCTCGTGTCGGTGAGTCCCGCCAGCAGGTCCGCGTCGCCGAGGAGCGGCGCGCTGCCCCGCATCACCAGGGCCACGTCCTCGATCCCGGCCTCGAGCACCGCTCGGTGCAGGGACCGGCCGCGCTTCGCGAAGACCGCCACGTCGGCCACGAAGCCGGGGCGCAGGCGGCCCAGCTGGCCGTCGGCGCCCGTCGCGATCGCCGCGTTGCGGGTGACCATCAGCCACAGGTCGCGGTCGTCGAAGTAGCCGCCCAGGTGCAGCGCGTTGTACTCGTCGGCGCAGGCGAGCTCCCGCAGCAGGCTCGCCGACCCGCTGGGAACCCAGTCCGTGCCGAGCGCGACAGGAACCCCGACCTGGTCGTAGGCGACGACCGGCGCCGTGTCGCCGTACAGCGAGAGGTTCGACCGCAGCGACCACACGATCTGGGCGCCCCGGTTGGCCACTACCTCGATGTCGGAGGCGTCGAGCCCGATCCCGTGGACGATCGAGGTGTTGTCGGCGATCAGGTTGCGGCCGCCGTCGGCGAGCCCGGCCAGGCACTGGAACTCGTTCTGCGAGACCGCGTCGATGCCCTCGGCGATGTGCGGCAGGTAGATGCGGTCGGACAGCTCGCTCTCGCGGTCGATGAAGTAGGGGCTGCAGGAGTCCTCGGAGATCCGCCCGTCGATGTCGCCGAGCGGGAAGGTCGCGTAGTTCACCCGCCAGCCGCCGAGGCCTTCGTTGTAGGCGGCGTTGTCGAGGTTGCGGAGGAGGCCCGAGGCGTTCGCCGACGAGATCGAGCCCGCGATCGACGTGGCGCCGCCCATGAGCATGCGCAGCTCGCCGTAGAGCACCGTCTCCTGGTCGGTCTGCGACGAGGTGTCCAGCACGGTGTGGTCGCCGTTGCCGACCCGCCAGTCGCTGCGGTGGTCGTAGCGCTCGAGCCCGTGGTCCTGGACCTGCTCCTTGGCGTAGCGGATGTGGTCGTGGGCGTTGATCAGCCCGGGGGAGATCACGGTGTCCGGGCAGCTCGCGATCACGACCTCGGCCGGGGTCTCGGCGGCACAGTCGCACCCCACGCACGCGATCGTGCCGTTCTCGCCCCGCTCGACGATGATCTCACCGCCGAGGTAGCTCTCCCCGTCGCCGAGCACGTCGCCCTGGAGCAGGACGTGGGTGGCCGTGGACGGGCTCCCCGACACGGCGCACAGCTCACCCGCGGGAGGCGCGGCGAGCTCCCGGCCGCAGTCGGTCACGCCCGGGAGGGCCTCGCTCCCGCCGGTGTCGCCGGTGAGCCCCGTGAACCCCGTCGGCACGCCGGTGGGCTCCCCGTCGTCGCCGGGCTTGCGGTCCTCGCCGCCGTCTCCACTGCACCCGACCCACAGCAGCCCGAGGGCCCCCCACCACCACCACCACCACCGCACACGAACCTCCGACAGCGCGGGCCACGAGTATCGTGGTCGGCCCGCCCCCGCCCCGCAGACGGGGCTCGCGCCGCCCCCATCGAGATCGCCTCGGGTGGTAGGGTCCGGGGATGGCCAAGCTCACGCTGCTCACCGGCCCGGTCGGCGCCGGGAAGACCACCCTTGCGCGACAGCGCCTCGCCGCGCGCCCCTCGGGGCTGCTGTTGGACGTAGACGCCTGCATGGTCCGCCTGTACGGCGCGGATCCGCGTCCCGCCGAGGGCGTGCTCGCCTGGTACGGGGAGCGTCGCGAGCGGGTGCGCGAGCTGCTGTGGGCGATCGCCGGGGACGCGCTGGACGCGGGTCTCGACGTGTACCTCGAGCTCGGCCTGCTCACGAGATCCTGGTGGTGGACGCGCCGCGCGACGTGCGGCGGCAGCGGGTGCTCGCGCGCAACGCGGCGGCGGGGTCCCTCACCCAGGTCGTGCCCGAGGCGTTCTTCGAGCGGGCGTCGGACGCGTGGGAGCCCGTGACCGAGGCCGAGCGCGCCGACTGGCCGATCGCGGACGCCTAGCGCGTCCTCGCGCCGGGGCCCCCGGGCGCTGCGCCGGATCCGTTAAAGCTCGCGCGCAGACGGAGGGATGGACATGGCCTGGTTCGACGGCACCTACAACGCGCGGCGGGAGCTCGGCGTGAGCGCCGAGGCGGCAGCGGCACACTTCGCGGATCCGGCCCAGATCGTCGCGGCCACCAAGGGCGTCGCCAAGGCCGATGTGGACGGCGCGTCCATCGCGTTCGAGCTCGAGGAGGAGGACTACGGCGTCGTCAGCTTCAAGGCGGTGTACACCTGCACCTACACCCGCGAGGGCACCACGGTGCGGTGGTCGACCGCCGACGGCGCGAACCTGAAGCAGTCGGGCACCGCCGCGTTCACCCCGACCGCCGACGGCGCCGGCTGCACCCTCGAGTACACCGAGACAGTCGAGGTCCAGGTCCCCATCCCGGCCATGATGGCCCCGGCGCTCAAGCCGATGGTCGCGCCCATGCTCGAGAAGGAGGTCGAGGGCTACCTCGAGCGGCTGCTTCAGGCGCTCTGACGGAGCTCGTCGGCGAGCGCTCGCAGGGCTCGCACGTGGGCGGGCCCCGTGCGGCAGCAGCCCCCGATCCCCCGGGCCCCGGCGGCGTGCCACGCCCGCGCGAGGTCGGCGAACGCCGTGGGGTCGGCCTCGCCGCGCCAGCCCCGGGTGGCCGGCTCGTAGTGCTCGCCCGAGTTCGGGTAGACCACGGCCGGCTTCGTGAGCCCCGCCGCGCGGGCGCGCTCGAGCAAGGGCAGCACGTGGCGGGGCGCCGTGCAGTTGATGCCCAGCGCCATCACCCCCGGCGCCCCCTCCACGGCCCGCGCGACCGCCCCGAGCGGCGTGCCGTCACGCAGGTGCCCGCCGTCGGTGCAGGTCACCGAGACCCAGCTCCGGGTGGACGCGGCCGCGAGCAGCTCGAGCAGGACCTCGACCTCCTGGCGCGAGGGCAGCGTCTCCACCGCGAGCACGTCGGCCCCCGCCGCGTCGAGGACCGCCAGCCGGGGCTCGTGGTAGGCGCGGAGCACCTCGGCGCGCACGCCGTAGCGGCCGTGGTACTCGGACCCGTCGGCGAGCGAGGCGCCGTAGGGGCCTACGCTGGCGGCAACCCGCGCGCCGCCGCCGGCGGCCTGGCGCGCGAGGGCGACCGCCTGGCGGAGCATTGCGGGGCCCGCGGCCTGGTACGAGGCGGCGATGATCAAGTCCGCGCCAGCCTCGAGGAACCGCCGGTGGACCGCCACCACGGCGTCGGGCGCGTCGACCAGCACCCGGGCCGACCACAGCGGGTGGTCGAGGTCGAAGCCGTCGCGCTCGAGCTCGGTGGCCAGGCCGCCGTCGAGCACAGTGAAGGAAGGACCCGCGAGCACGCGCGGATGTATCCCGCTCGCGACGCCCTGGGCGGGTCTCGGGAGCCCGGCCGGGCTAACGATCCTCGTTGCAATCATCGGTGGCCGGCGGCGTAGGATGCTCCCAGGCAGTCGGCAGACCGGGAAGCACACCGGTGGGCGGAGGTCCCTGTGCAGCGCGATTCCAGCTCCTTCATCATCGGCTTCATCCTGGGATTCTTCTTCGGCTGCTTCGGCATCCTCGTCGCGATGTTCCTCAAGTCCGACTACGTCTCCGGCGCCGTGGCCGGGTTCGTCGCCGCCATCGGCGCGGGCTGCCTGATGGGCGCCCTCGCCGGGCTCACCGCGGCCGTGCCGATCGGGCTGAACGGGGGGGGCATCGAGACCGTCGACAGCTTCCAGGAGCCCACCGCCGGCCCTGAGCTGCCGTGGGGCATGATCGCCGCCGTGCTGGCGGGAATGACCATCGTCGCGGCGGGCTCGGTGGGGGCGCTGTACATCCTGCAGAATCAGGCGCAGGATGATCCCGACGACGATGACGACGACGACGACGACGACTTCGACGAGAACGACTACGTCCGGCTGCCCGAGCTCTGACCGGCCCTTGGCGGAACGGCCCGCGGGCGGTACAACCGGCCCACACCCAGGGGTACGCCATCATGTGGACTTCCGTCATCGTGAGCCTGCTAGCCGGCTGTGACAACTCCGCCGAGACCGACGTGGAGGAGGCCGCGGCCCGTGCCGTGGCCGCCGTGGAGGAGGCCCCCGCGCCCGCCGAGGACGGCTCGATGCTGCCCGCGCGCGGCGACGACAGCGGGCGCAAGAGCAAGAACGGCCACCTGAAGACCAAGCTCGGGACGGTCGACGTGGAGGTCAAGTACGGGCGTCCGAACGTGCGGGGCCGCGAGGTGTGGGGCAACCTGGTGCCGCTGGGCAAGGTCTGGCGCACGGGGGCCGACGAGGCCACGACCGTCTACTTCTCCGACGACGTCCTGGTCGCGGGGGAGCGGCTCGCCGCCGGCAAGTACACCCTGTTCACCGAGAAGGCGGCCGAGGGCGACGCCTGGCAGGTCATCTTCAACTCCGAGCTCGAGCAGTGGGGTGCGTACGACTACGACCCAAGCGCCGACGTGCTCCGCGTGGAGACGAAGCAGCAGGAGTCCCCGATGACGGAGACCCTGACCTTCGAGAAGACGAGCACCGGGCTGCTACTCAAGTGGGAGAAGGTCGCGGTGCCGATCGAGATCACTACCGCGCCCGCTGCTGTCGACGCGGTCGAAGGAGCCGAGGGCGCGGACGACGCCGAGGCCGCGCCGGCGGAAGAAGACCACGACTGACAGGGCGAGCGCCAGGACGCCGCGCGGCCCCGCCGGCCCGCGCGTGGTGCACCCCACTCCGCCCTCGACGTCGAAGCGCACCTGCCCCGTGGCCGACGCGCCGTCGGCCGCGGTCACCGTGACCTCGGCGAGGTAGGTGCCCGCCCGCGGGAGCTCGAGCCGGGGGGACCACGCGACCGTCGTGAGCACCGGCTCATCGGGCGCGTCCACGTCGAAGACCCTCCACTGCGCCTCGTCCTCGCAGCCCGGCCCCCCGGGCGGGTTCTCGTTGACGATCTGGACGGTCCGGCGCTCCTCGGTCGGCACGACCTCGAGCCTGGGGTCGAGGCGGCCGCAGACCGTGACCGAGCTGGTGACCACCCCGCGGACCACGTCGCAGGCCTCGCCGTCGACCTCCGACCGCGCCACGATCTGGTAGATGCCCCGCTCCTCGAAGACGTGGGAGACGGTGAGCCCCTCGCCCGTGGTGCCGTCGCGGCAGTCCCAGCGCACGCTGTCGATACCCCGGAAGAGCCCGTCGGGCGGCCGCTCGCGCACCTCGCAGGTGACCTCGAACGGGGCGCGCCCGAGGAGCAGGCCACGCCCGTTCACGGGGTCACAGTCGACGGTGAACCCCGGCTCCCCGCGGAGTGCGCCGCGCGGGAACGCCTGCCCGAGGATGCCGCTGGTCCCGTCGCACAACCCCATCGCCCAGAACATCGAGGGCGGATCCAGCGGATCGGGGACCACCGGGCGCAGGCGAAGCTGGTGGCCCATCGCGAAGGCCGTCCACGCGTCGAGGTTGAGCTGCTGGTAGCACGCCCCCTCGCGGATCTCGGCCGGCGTGGCGAACGGCAGGCCCGCGGCGAACACGAAGTCGACCTCGGCGTCGCTCGCGAAGACGCGGTAGGGCTCTTCGGGCTCCAGCGCGCGGCGCGGATCGCCGTACACGAGCTGGCTGATCCCGTCTCCGAAGGTCGGGAGGGGGCTCGCGCTTGCGGCCGACACCACCACGTCGAGCCCCACGCACGGAGCCTGGGCCCATCCCGCCGCCGCGGCCTCGGCGGCCCGCAGGCAGGCGCCCGCCTCCGCGGGACAGCCCTCGGTCCACACCTCGATCGGCAGCGGGAAGGCCGCTCGCGGCCACGCCGCCAGCGAGCTCGGGGGCTCGAATGCGAGGCTCGGGCCCGGCCCGAGGAGGACGGCGAGCGAAGTGAGCCACATGGTCGTTCCCTCCTGCGGTCGTCCAACCTAGCCGGGTGATAGGACCAGTGGCCGGCGGGGGAGGGCAGCACGTGACGAGAGCAGAGAAGGCCACACGGATCATGGACATCCTGCAGGGGCTCTACCCGGATCCCCCGGTGCCCCTCGACCACTCCGATCCGTTCACGCTGCTCGTGGCGGTCGTGCTCTCGGCGCAGACCACGGACAAGAAGGTCAACGAGGTCACCCCGTCGCTGTTCTCGCGAGCGGGCACCCCCGAGGCCCTCGCCGCCCTCGAGGTGGAGGAGATCCGCCAGATCATCCGCCAGATCGGCCTCGCGCCGCAGAAGGCGAAGTCGCTCCAGGGCCTGTCCGCGCGAATCGTCGGAGAGCACGGCGGGGAGGTCCCCGCGGACTTCGACGCGCTCGAGGCGCTCCCCGGGGTCGGCCACAAGACCGCGTCGGTGGTCATGGCCCAGGCCTTCGGGGTCCCCGCGTTCCCGGTCGACACCCACATCCACCGGCTCGCGGCGCGGTGGGGGCTGTCCGACGGCAAGAACGTGACCAAGACCGAGCGCGACCTCAAGGCGGTGTTCCCGCGGGAACGCTGGAACGACCTGCACATGCAGATCATCTACTTCGGCCGGGAGCACTGCCCCGCGCGCTACCACGACCTCGCCGCGTGCGGGATCTGCTCGTGGGCCGCCACGAAGAAGCGGATCCGCGAAGAGGCCGAGATGAACCGGCGCAAGACTGGATAGAGCCCCCGCGTGTCACGACGTCATCCTCACACTCCGCCCGGCCGGGTCGGGATGGTGCTCGCCGGAGGCGCCGCGCGCGGCGCCTACGAGGCCGGCGTGCTGCGGTTCATGTACAACGAGCTGCCCCAGCGGCTCGGCTACGAGCCCTGGCCCGACGTGATCGCGGGTACCAGCGTGGGCGCGCTCAACAGCTCCTTCGTGGTCGCCCGAGACGCCGAGAACCTGCGCTGGCTCTCCCAGATGTACCGGGACATCGAGATCGGCGACGTCTACGGGGTCACCTACACCGACGTGTTCCGCACCCTGCGCGGGGCGTTCCGCGACGAGCCGTTCGCCTTCGCAGATCCGGAGCCCCTGCAGAAGCTCGTGTTCCGGAACTATCCACGCCAGCAGATCCGCCGCGCGATCGAGGGAGGCGTGATCTGGATCGTGGGGGCGACCGACCTCCGCACCGGCCTGCAGGTGCTCTTCGTCGACGCCAAGGAGCCCCCCCAGTGGACCCCCCGTCCCGGGGTGGTCCTCGTGCACACCGAGATCCGCTCGGTGCACACGCTCGCCAGCGCCGCGCTGCCCCTGCTGTTTCCCCCGATCCAGGTCAACGATCGGCTCCTCGTCGACGGCGGGCTGCGCATGAACACGCCGATGCGGCCGGTGATCCGGGCAGGGGCCGACCGCATCGTGGTGGTGAGCCTCAAGCGCCAGAGCGACGACTACGTGCGCGCGGCGCAGGCGCCGAACCTGCCGTTCCTCGTGGGGAAGACGCTCAATGCGCTGCTGCTCGACCCCATCGAGCAGGATCTGTTCGACGCGCAGGAGATGAACGAGCTCATCCACTGGGGCACCGAGCACTTCGGACCCGAGTTCGCGTCCAAGCTGTTCGCGCAGACCGGCCGCCGCGAGGTCGAGGTCCTGTTCATCGCCCCCACCGTCGATCTGGGGGAGATGGCGGCGCAGATCTACCGGGAGCGGCCGCCCGTGACCTCGGGGGCGCTGAGCACCCTGCTCCAGCGGGCGGCGGGGCAGGAGGGGCCCGATGCCGACCTGCTCTCCTACGTCTACTTCGACAAGGAGTACACCGGCGCGCTCGAGCAGCTCGGGTTCGAGGACGCCCAGCGCCTCGAGGAGGAGATCGTGCGCCTCATCGAGGACGATTGAGCGCCTGGGGCATGAAAACCCGGCGCCATCCGTACGGGGCCATACAAGGGTCGTAGTGCGAGGTATTCGTGGCAGACGACGTGATCGACTTCAGCAACTTCCGCCCCCCGCGGCTCAGTCGGGGGGTGCTGAGCATCGTGCTCCTCGGCCTGCTCGCCGTGGTGGTGCTCATCTTCGGCAGCACCGCGATCGTGACGGTGGAGCCCGAGGAGGAGGGCGTCGTCCTCCGATTCGGGCAGGTCCAGCGCGCCATCGACCCGGGGCTGCACTTCAAGCTCCCCTGGCCCGTGGAGGAGGTCTACAAGGTCCCCACCCAGCGCCAGCTCAAGGAGGAGTTCGGCTTCCGCACCACGAGCTCCGGCGTGCGGAGCGAGTTCACCGGGGCCGGGCTCGACGACGAGCGCCTCATGCTCACGGGCGACCTCAACGTCGCCTCGGTCGAGTGGATCGCCCAGTACCGGGTCAAGAACCCCGAGGACTTCCTGTTCCGCGTCCGCAACGTGCGCAGCACCTTCCGCGACATGAACGAGGCGGTCATGCGGGAGATCGTGGGCGATCGGACCGTCACCGAGGTGCTCACCATCGGCCGCGGCGAGATCGAGCTGCAGGCCCAGGAGATGCTCCAGAAGCTCTGTGACGAGTACGAGACGGGCATCAAGGTCGAGCAGGTGGTCCTGCAGAACGTGAACCCGCCCGACGAGGTCAAGCCCTCGTTCGACGAGGTCAACCAGGCCCAGCAGGAGCGGGAGCGCCTGATCAACGAGGCCAAGACGGCCTTCAACCGCGTCATCCCGGCCGCCAAGGGGCAGGCCGAGGAGACGATCGCCCAGGCCGAGGGGTACGCCGTGGAGCGGATCAACCGGGCCAAGGGGGAGGCCGCGCGGTTCACCGCGCTGCGCCAGGCCTACGAGCGAGCGCCCGCGGTCACCCGGCAGCGCATCTACCTCGAGACGATGTCCGAGGTCTATCCAAAGTCCAAGTCCAAGATCCTGGTCAGCGAGGGCGCCAAGAACGTGCTGCCCCTGCTGCAGCTCGGCGGGAGCAAGTGATGATCCGCAACCTCCTGATCGGCGTCGCGGTCGTCGTCGCCGCCTTGTTCCTGTTCTCCACCTCCGCCTACGTGGTCACCGAGATGGACCAGGTCGTGATCACCCAGTTCGGCAAGCCCGTGGGCGAGCCGGTCTCCGAGCCCGGCCTGCACTTCCGCACTCCGCTCATCCAGCAGGTCAACCGCTTCGAGAAGCGGTTCCTCGAGTGGGACGGGGAGCGCAACCAGCTTCCCACCCGCGACAAGCGCTTCATCTTCGTCGACACCTACGCCCGCTGGCGGATCTCGGATCCGCTCAAGTTCTTCCAGCGCCTGCGCGACGAGCGGGGCGCCCAGTCGAGGCTCGACGACATCCTGGACGGGGAGACCCGCAACGTGATCGCCCGGCACGACCTCATCGAGGTGGTTCGCACCTCGAACCGGGACTTCGCGGTCGACGACGAGGACATGAGCGGCGCGGCTCCGACCGCCCCCACGCCGGATCCCCCGGGCACCGAGGAGGCCGCCGACAAGGTCGACGACGCTGATGGGAGCGACTTCGTGGTGGCCTCGGGGCGCGAGGAGCTCTCCAGTGAGGTGCTCGAGGCGAGCCAGGCCCGCACCGAGGATCTGGGGATCGAGATCCTGGACTTCAAGTTCAAGCGGATCAACTACGTGGCGGCGGTCCAGGAGGAGGTCTTCACGCGGATGATCTCTGAGCGGAAGCGCATCGCCGAGCAGTTCCGCAGCGAGGGCACCGGCGAGGCGGCGCGGATCAACGGGGAGAAGGAGCGAGAGCTGGCGCGGATCACGTCCGAGGCCTTCCGGACCGCCGAGGAGATCCGCGGCGACGCCGATGCCCAGGCGGCCGACATCTACGCCGAGGCGTTCAACGCGAACCGCGACCTGTACTCGTTCGTCCGCACCATGCAGACGCTCCGCGAGACCGTCGACGAGGACACCGTGATGTTGCTCGGGACGGACGGCGAGATGCTCCAGTACCTGGAAGATCCCACGCCATAGTCGCGGTGGTGATCCGAAGAGGCGGGCGAAGCATGTGGAGAGCACCATGGTTCAGCCCGCTCCGGAAGTCCCCGCCGTCGACGAGGTCGAGGCCCCCTACGTGTCCCCCGTCCGAGGGGGCGGGCACGCGGGGCACACCCTCGCGTTCTTCCTGGCCGCCCAGGGAGCACCCGCCGTGAGCATGCTCCTGGCGCTCGCGTTCATCGCCGGGGGCACCGGCGCCACC
>CAYMSU010000118.1:0-14174 GCA_964393165.1 uncultured Enterobacteriaceae bacterium | reverse complement strand
CGACAGGGTCGAGCACCGTGATCTCGTCGCCGAACAGCGCCAGCTCGCCGCCCGCCAGGAAGGCGTGGCCGAACGGGCTGGACGGGAGGCCGGTGGCGGCGAGGCTGACCGTCAGCGCCGGGACCGGCACCACCTCACCCCCGAGCCGCAGCGGCATGATCTCCGGCGTCTCCCCCGAGCCAGACCACGCCCGGCCGCCATGCACGTACACCCGCCCGTTGCCGGGGACTTCCAGCGTCGCGGCCAGCTCGATCGCGTCCGGGTCGAGGTCGGGCAGCCAGCCGACGTAGGAGGTGCGGCCATCGGGGGCGTCGAGCACGGCCTGGAACACAAAGCCGTCGACGGGCGCGGGCGCCTCGGCGTCCCGGTCGTCGACGCCAGCGGCCGCGCAGCCGGCGAGGAGCACCAGCCCGGCGCTAGGGCGCATCCCGCAGCTCCAACGTGGCGGTGCCGTTGCCCACCACGTAGGCGCCAGCCGCCGGCTCGCTCTCGATGGCGGTCTCGCCCCACGGGACCTCGTCGAACGGCACCACATCGTAGGTGACCGTGACAGGGGCCTCCTCCGTCCCGTCGTCGAAGCTGGGGAGGGTGACCGTGCCCTCGCGGCCGGTGAGGAGGAAGGTGAAGCCGCTGAACGTGAGGTCGCCGGTCGGGCCGTCGCTCTCGGCGGGGGTCCAGGCGAGGCCGAAGAGATTGCCTTGGGTCAGCGACTGCGGGACGTCACCGAGCACGTAGACCCGGACACCCTCGGCTGGCGGGTCGCGGTCCAGCGTGAGTGTGAAGGTCACCGAGGACGGCGGCGCCTCGACCAACGCAGACGGCGAGACAGCGAGGTCGACGACTGGGTCCGTGGTCGCGGCGTCGGTGTCCGCGTCGCTGTCGATGGGCACGTCGTAGTCGGCGCTGGCGCAGGCAGTCAGCAGGAGGGAGCAGGCGAGGAGAAGTCGGGTCATGGAGAACCTCACGGGATGGGTCCCAACAGCCACGCTGTGCCGCCGAGCGCGAAGGTGGAGATCAGACAGACAGACCACGCGCGGGTGCCGCTGCGGATGAGCAGGATGGAGGCCATGGCGACGGTCCAGACGGGCACGAGAGCGAGCACGCCGGTGGCGGCCGCTGCCGACTCGCCGAGTGGCGACATCACCCGAGCGAGCACCACGCACCCGAGCACCGATGGCGGCAGGCTGCCGATGACGGCGGCGCTCACCCGGGCCGTGGTGTCGAGGGGGCCATGCCAGGCGGCTTCACGCGCCAACGCCGCCCCCGACGAGCGCGATTGCGCCCAGCACACCGAGGAGCGCGCAGCCCGCCGCGGTGGCGTCGACCGCCCGCGGCGCGAAGGGACGGACGAGGATGGCGGCGGTGGCGCCGGCGAGCCACGCCGCGATGGGCACGAGCCACCACGCGGCGACGTCGGTCGCGGTCGCGTCGACGGCGGAGGCCGCCGCCAGGAACGCGACGGCGGCGAGCGCCCGCCAGCGCCCGGGCGTCGGCGACGAGGCGGCCGCGTGCCAAGCCCCCGCCGAGCCGAGCGCGGCGAGCACGCCGAGCCACTCACCCACGCGCCACCTCCGCAGGCGCCGGCGTCTCTGACGTGATGGTCGCGGCGCCCCGCCGGCCGCGGGCGACCCACCACGCCGCAACGACCAGCGCCCCGGCGCAGAGCAGGAACGCCAGGTCCACCGCGACGACCGTGGCGCTCGACCCGTTGCCGACGAGGCCCGCCCCGGACGCGATGCCCTGCGCGACTGGCAGCACCGCGAACGCGGCGCCTCCGAGGGCAAGCAGGGAGGCCCAGGCCGCCCGCTCGTCGCGCCCAAGCCCCGCGGTGACGCACGCGGCGCCGAGCACGACGACGAAGCCGAGTTCGATCGCCAGCTCCCGTACGCCGAGGTCGATCGGGAGCGCGAGGCTGCCGAGCAACGTCGTCGCGATGGCGATGGGCGTGCCGGCGCCGATCCCGATCGTGAGCCGAGCGAGCAAACGGTCCCCCCAGCGCTCCTCGCGCCGCCGGCGTCGCGCGAGCCACAGCCCGTTGCCTGTGAGGATCGTCGCAGCAGTCGCGAGCGCCAGCACGCCGTAGGCGGCCTTCAGGCCCCAGCCGCCGATCTGCGCGAAGTGCAGCGCGAAGATCCAGCGCTGCGCCTTGCCCGCCGCGGTCTCCTCGCGAGGCCCGCGGACCTGAACCACCTCGGCCGTGGGGCCGTCGACCCAAGCATGGAAGTACCCTGGCTGCCCTGCGACCCGGCCGCCCACCCGGACGCGGGAGGTGCTGCGGCCGGGATGGTCGGCGCGCACGTAGGTGACGCGCAGTTCGGGGATGGCACGTTCGGTCGCGGCGATCCAGGCCAAAGTAGGCTCCTGCTCCGCAGGAGCGTCCTCGACGACGGCAGCGGGCGGATCGGCGCCGAAGGCCACCTCCTTCGCGCGGTCGAGGTCGCCGCCGTACAGCGGCGTCCCGACCGCGCCGATGGCGTAGTTGCCCAGGATGAGAACCGCGCCGCTGTAGGCGAACAACGCTTGAAACGGCAGCCCGACGACCGCGGTCACCTTGTGCAGGTCGGACCAGGCGAGCTTCGACCGCAGCTGCGGGCGGAACCGGTGCAGCTGCGGGAGCAGGTCGCGCAGGTGGATGCCGACCCCGGTGACCAGCGCGAACAGCAGCGCGACGGAGAGGAGGCCGGCCACGTCGTAGAGCTGCGGCACGGCGCGGTGGTACAGGAAGTGGACGCTGAACAGGAACCCGGCCGCGTGCGCGCGGGACCGTGTCCAGTGGTCGCCGGACCAGACCCACGTGGTGTAGACGTCCTCGGGGTGCTCGATGTAGCCGACGGGCGCGGGCTTGCCGTGCTCGGGCTTCGGGAGGGCCAGGTAGAGGCTGTGCGCGTCCGGCGGCGCTTCCTGCGCGAGGCTGGTCCACCACGCGTCGACGTCGCCCGCGGCGTACGCGTGCTGCGCCGGCTCCTCCCACGCCTCGAGCGGCTCCCAGAACAGCGCCACGACGCCCGTCGTGAACATGACGTACAGCGCGAGTCCTGCGAGCACGCCGGCCCAGGCGTGGGCGTCGTAGAGCACGCGGTAGCGGCGGTCGCTGCGGGGGAAGAGGGGCATGGCGCACTCAGGTCCGTCGAGGAGATCGTGCGACGTTCACGCCCGCCTCACGGTCGGGACGGTGAACCGCGCCAGCCAGACGCCTGCGGTCGCGAGCACCGCGAGCACGAGGCCCCACACCAGCGCCCAGCGCAGTCCGTCGGGCCGGACGACCGCGTGCGCCGTCTTGCCGGTGGGTGCAGCGGATTCCACCGCGACGTCCTGCCTCGTGCCATCGCGCAACGTCGACACCACGGCCACGGGAGGCGCCTCGGGGCCGGCGGCGACGGGGTGGTGCCAGCCCTCGAGCGCCAGCTCCTGGTCGTCTGCGAACCGCAGCGCGACGCTCGCGACGTGGCTCGGGGGCGCGCCGCCCCACGCCAGGCGCCACGTGCCCCGCTCGCCGTCGCCGTGGCGCACGATCCTGACGGTCCGCTCCGCCAGCTCCACGTCGGCGGACGTCCACGACACCGGCGGGAGCCCGGCGAACGCGATGCGACCAGACAAGAGCCACGGCGCGACCGCCGAGCCGACGAGGAGCAGCACCGTGAGCGCCGTGGCCGCCCAGGCGGCCCACCCGGTGGGGTGCGGGTCGCGGCGGCGCGTGCGGAGCACCGCCAGCCAGGCTGCGGCCCCGACCGCGCCGCTGAGTGCGGTCCCGCCGAAGACGTACAGCAGCTTGCTCCACAGGCCGCCGGCGAGGCCGAGGGTGCCGAAATGGAGCTCATCGGCGGTGTCAGACCAGCGGTGCAGCGCCGACGCTGTCGACGCTGGCCAGCGCTCGAGCACCGCCCCGGTCCAGGGGTCGAGGTGGACCTGGGTCGCGCGATCGCGGACCAGCCACGTGCCGTCTTGTCCCTGCACGCGGGCCGCCTCGTCGGGCGTGAGCGGCAGGTGGACGACCCGGACCTCCATCGGCACGGCAGCCCGTGCGCTCTCCACCAGTACCCCGACCGGCACAGGGTCGAGCGAGACGCGCGGGACGGCGTCGGCCTCGAGGTGCGCGGCGTGTGGCTGGACATCGACGTCCGCGAGGTCGCGCAGGCCCGTCTCCACCCAGTACCACATCGTGGTGAGGCCGATCAGCAGGACGAACGGCATCAGCCAGACGGCGGACACGCGGTGCAGGTCCCGCCAGCGGACGATGACGCCCTGGTCGCGCCTGAGGCGGAACAGCTCGCGCCACCACCCGCGGGACACGGCGAGCCCGCTGCCGGCGGCGAACACGAGCCAGAACCCCAGCAGGCCGATGAGGTACAGGCTCCCGGGCAGGAACAGGCTCTTGTGGTACTGGCGGAGGAAGTACTGGAGCGACAGCAGACTCCGCACGCCGAGCAGCTCTCCGGACCCCGGATCGAGCAGGACGCGCTGGACCTGTCCGGCACGGCTGTCCACGAAGGCGGTCGCCGACATGCCTGGGGCGTGGGGGGCGTAGAGGCTGCGGACGCGGTGCTCGGGGAGCTCGGTGCGGAGCGTGTCGGCCGCGGCCTGCCAGTCCATGGGCGCGGTGGGCGCCCGCCACGCCGGGTCGACGAGCCAGTCGAGCTCGTGGCCGACTACCGCGAGGGTTCCCGTCGCGCAGAACACGAAGGTGAGGAGGCCGAAGTGGATCCCCAGCCACCGGTGCCACGCGAACAGCCGGCGGCGCCAGCTCACCTGAGCCTGCCCGCCGTGATGATGTCGCCGGTCGCGCGGACGCTGTCGCGGGTTTCCACCCCGTCGATCTCCACGTAGGTGGACGACTGCGTCTCTTCGTCGATCACCGGCACATAGAACCGGTCGTCGACGACGGAGGGATTGAAGCTGGTCCCGCTGAGATCGAGGGACGACAGGATGGTGGTCTCTTCCGTGCGCATGTCCACCACCGCCCACCGCCAGACCTCGAGGCCGAACCACTGCGCCGGGTCCGTCAGCGTCGAGACGACCTCGGCCGGGCTGTCCTCGGCGTCCCACACCCGCGCCACGATGCGCCCGTCGACGGTACCGAACGCGCCGTTGGCGAGCGGTCGCCCGGTCACCTCGGTCATGTCGAGCAGGTAGTCCGGGTCGAAGCCGTCGCTGCCGGGCGTGTAGCGGAGCAGGCAGGCGGCGATGCGCTCGTCGTCGGGGTCGGGCAGGAACGCGTCGTAGGCGCCGGCATCCCAGTCGCCCAGGACGTGGAACGCGCCCTCGTGCACGAAGCCCGACAGGCCGGGCCCACATCGCGAATCCTCGAAGACCCCGACCACCCGGTCCTCGGTTGCGGACAGGACGAGGATGGCGGTCGCGAAAACGGCTTCCGACTGGTCGTTGGTGCGCCATCCGACCGGGACGACCACCTCGTCGCCGACGACCGCAGGCGAGCTCACGAGGGTCAGGGGGTAGTCGTCGCGGACCAGCCCGGGCACGGAGAAGGAGCCGCTCAGCACCATCTCGGTGGGGTCGAACACGACGACCTGCGCCTGTTCCCGGTCGATGTAGTAGGCACGGGTCGGCGAGATGAACGCCAGGGCGGTGCCGAAGCTGCTCACGCCCTCGTTGGCCATGCTGAACCTGGCCTCCTCCACCAGGGCGAGGTCGTCGGTGGCCCGGTAGCGCGACACCTCACCGGTCTCGCCCTCGAACACGTAGACCTTGCCGTCCAACGCGGCGAAGCGCGACGTGCCGGGCACCTCGAGCGCCGCGTCGAGGTCGATGTCGGTGGGCTCGAGCGAGGGGAGGATGGAGACGTAGTTGGTCCGGGAGGCCAGCGTCCGCACCCTGTTGACGAACAGGTAGGCGGGTTCCGTGGCGAGGTCGGTGTCGGCGTTGTCGTCCGGCTGGTCGGTCGGACCGCAAGCGGCGAGGGTCGCGCAGGCGGCGAGGCAGAGGCGGCGCATGGTCACTCCGGTCCTGGGGCGCGCTCGTTGGGCTCGAAGAACGTGAGCCGGTTGCCGAACGGGTCGAGGATCCGCAGCTCGCGGTCTCCCCACGGCTGCTCCTCGATCGACGCGGACCCTGGACGACGAGCCCGGGCACGCGTCGCCGTGGTGCTCGGTGAGGTGCAGCACCCATCCGTCGCGCGAGACCTGCAGGTAGACCGGGAAGTCGTCCCCGAAGCGGTGGGTCCAGTCGACGGTGAAGCCGACGTAGTGGTCCAGGGCGACCCGCTCGTCGAAGATTCGCAGGATGGGTGTCGGAGGAGTCAGCGCCATGAGGGGCTCCGGATGAGCGGTTCGGGCGTGCGGCGCGCTCAACGCACCCGCACGAGGTTGGAGATGAAGCCGGTGGTCTGGAACAGGGGCTGAGGGCCGGCGTCGGTCATGTCGTAGACGACGCAATCGCCGAAGTCGGCGTCTGCATTCTCTGCCGTGAGAAGCGAGGTCATGAGCACCCGGTCGTCCACCTTGGTGCTGAACCAGTGCAGGGAGCCGTCCATGCCCTCGTCGACGAACCCGCAGCTGTCGAAGCCGGGCAGGTCGCAGCCCACGCGGCGCGTGTTGCCGGGCGCGTACTGCCAATCCCAGAGGTCGTCGACGGTCGTAAACGGCTCGTCGGGCTGCTTCATGAGGTCCGTGAACACCCGGCCCGCCGCGGTGTCGACGATCAGCGTGGACGCGTCGCCGTAGCCGGTGACGGCGTCGTCGAGGACGAGAGACCAGTCGGGGTCGAAGCCCGTGTCTGTTGGCCGGATGCGCAGCAGGCAGGCTGGCGGTGCGGTATCGAGGTCGGCGTGGTTGAAGGTGCCGAAGCCGGCGTCACCTACGACGTACAGCGTGCCGTCGGCGCCGATCGACAGGGCCGGCTGGGTGGACATGGAGACCGCGCAGCGATCGTCGCGGTGGATGGCGACGAGGGACTCGCCCGACAGCGAGAACTCGGCCACGACCACCTGCATGTGGGCCTTCAGAGCATCCCAGTCGACGAAGGAGATGGGCATGAAGACTCGGTCACCAGAGCGACCCAGGCCATGGAACGCGAGGGGGAGGTCGGAGAAGTCCAGACCGGTGACCGGAATCCGCCCGGTCAGCTCCATGGTCTGCGGGTTCCAGAGCAGGATCTCCTCGTTTCCGTCGTTGGCGTACCAGGCGGTCTCGCTGTCGATGTAGAGGAAGGACTCGTTCCAGAACGTGTCGAGGGCCTCGTTGGCGAGGCTGAGCTTTGGCCCCGGAGTGGCCTGGGCGGCCTCGTCAAAGTCCCAACGGGTGATCGTCTTGGTTTCGTCCTCGGAGACGTACAGCGAGCCCTCGAAGGCCTGGACCGCGGCGTAGCCACTGATCTCGATGGCCTGGTCGAGGTCGAGCGCGTCTCCCGGGTCGTCGAGGCTGCGCAGCACGTTGACGTAGACGGTGCGGCCCTCGGGCGTGTTGATGTTGTGCTGCGCGGCGTAGAGCGGACCGTCGTAGGGCGCGGCGTCGTCGTTCGGGTCGGTGGAAGGGTCGCAGCCGACGAGAGACGGGAGGAGGACAAGTGCGATGGCGAGCGAGCGCGACATGAGGCTCTCCAGGCAGGAGGAGCTGATAATGAAAGTCATTTGCAACGTCAAGGCGGTCGGTCTCACCAGCCGATCGTCACCTTCCCGAACGCGGCCCGACCCGGGCGTTGCACACCGAAAAAGTCGAACAGCCTGGCGTCGGTGATGTTCTGCACTTCGATGCTGGCGCTCACCCGGGTGCGGCGAGCGTCGACGGCGTAGGTGAGCGCCGCCGTGTGCGAGAGCTGGGACGCGACCTCCTGCTTGAACTGCACGAGGCCGACGCTCTCCCAGCCCCGGAAGAAGGGGTGGACGTATCGGGTGTACCAGTCCAGCGTGAGTCGGTCGCCCGTGGTGGCGACGTCCGAGACGCCCAGCCGGACCGAGCCGTTGGCCATCAACCATGGGCGGTTGGGGATGCGGTCGCCGGCGAAGTCGCCGAAGGTGCCCTCGTCGCTGGCGTTGCGAAAGTCCATCCAGGTGGCGTTGCCGTCGAGCTGGACCCAGTCGCCGGGTGAGGTCCAGCCGAGCGTGCCCTCGACGCCGACCGAGCGGGCCCCGAAGACGTTGAAGTGGGAGAACGTGCGGTCGTTGCCGAGCAGCACGATCAGGTCGTTGGCGAACCGCCCGAAGCCCTGCACGTCGACGAGGAACGCGCCGGCGCGAGGCTCGTCGACCCGTAGGGTGACCCCGAGGTTGACGTTGTGGCTGGTCTCGGGGACGAGGTCGAGGTTGTCGAGCACCAGAACGCCGTCGCCGAAGATCTCCTCTGGTGTGGGCAGGCGGGTAGCCCACTCGTAGCTGGCCTTGATCCAGAGCATGCGCGCGAGCTCGAGGCGCAGGCCGTCGCCCACGCCGACGCGGTGCGTGGCCCGGTCGGCGTCGCGGAAGCCACCGCCCACGATGGGCTCCTCGCTGGCGACCCACTGCCCGTAGTGCTTGACGAACAACCGGTTCTCGACGCGTTCGGACCACGCGCGGGCGGTGTACTCGAGGCCGGTCACCACCTGCGTCGCGTCGCGCTGCGCGGTGAGCGGGTCGCGGCCTTGGCCATCGTCGAGCAGGTCATCGCCGGTGCGGCTGAACCACGACGGGCTCACCGACAGCTCCAGGGCGTGGGCGGGGTGCGGTCTCCAGTCCAGGCGCACCCGCCCGGTCACGCTCTGGTCCCATACGACCTGGTCGGTGGCCGGGGTGGTGATCTCGCCAGCGTTCGCACGGTCGCGGATGCAGCGGCCGAACCAGTCATAGACGCATTCGCCGACGTCGGTGAACGCGCGTCGGGTCCAGGCGTAGCCGACGAAGCCGTCGATCCCGAGGGCGTCGATCGGTCGGTGACGGTAGCGGACCAGACCTCCGCCTGTGGCCACGCGGAAGGTGGGCTCGCCGTAGGGCACCGTCATGACGATGTTGTGCTGGATGTCGCGGGTGAACGCGGCACCGAAGCCGCGGACGGTGAGCGCGTCGGCCCATGGCTTGTCGACCACGCCCAGTTCGAGCGCGCCGCCGCCTGCGAGGTAGCCGTCGTGGAAGCGGCGCACGGTCGCCGGGGAGAGCCGGCCGACCTCGTCGGGGACCTCGACGTCGATGGTGTAGTCGTTCTCGGCCGCGTCGAGCCACGCGCTCCCGGCGATGCGCACGCCGCTGGGTGCGTGGGTCCATCGGCCGTGGGTGGCGACGCGGTGGGTGTCGAAGGAGCCGGTCTGGTAGGAGAGCCCACCGCCGTCGGTCACGTCGCCGCCTTCGCTCACCAGGTTCACCGCACCTCCCAGGGCGTCGGCGCCGAAGCGCACCGGGACGACGCCGCGGTAGACCTCGACCCGCTGCGCCAGGTCGCCGGGCACGTTGGCGATGCCGAACGGGAAGCCGGCGAACCGCAACGGCACCCCGTCGAGGAAGAACCGGACCTGGTCGTCCGTGAGTCCGGCGAGGGAGAAGCGCACGTCGGAGCCGAGCCCGCCGCCGCGCCGGACGCCGATCCCCTGCGTGCGCGCGAGCACCTCGCCGAGGTCGGCGGATTGCTGTTGGGCCCGCTCGGTCTCGACAACGGTGACCGCCTCGGCGGAGCGGCGAAGGGACTCGGTCTCCGACGGGGCGATGACGACGATGACCGAGTCGTCGTCCCAGGAGAGGACCAGCGACAGGGTGCTCGTGTCGCCGCCGGTCACGTCCACGTCGGCTTCCGCGATGGCGAAGCCCGGCGCAAGCACCGTGGCGCGCCAGCGGCCCGGCGAGAGCCCGAGGCCGCGATGGATGCCTTCTTCCGAAGCGAGGAGGACGTCGTCGTAGCCCTCTCGTCGCAGCGTTACCCGCGCGGGCTCATCCGAACGCGCGCCGTCGGGAGCCATCAGCGTGACCTCGACAGCTCCGGCTCGCGGCGGCTCAAGTGTGGCCTGGATGGTGTGGGTGCCTGGTGCAAGATGAAGTCCAGGCAGGAAGGGGAGGATGGCGTCGCACGCGCGCCTCGCGTCGCCCGCTTCGCCCGCGCCGGTCGCGGAGCCGTCGGGTGCGACGGTCGCCGTGCAACGGAGTTCGCGAGGCTCCATGCCGAGGGCGGCCTGGGGCCACGGCGACAGCGTCACGTGCGCGGCGACGTCGCCCCCGGTTCGAAGCGTGACCGTGCCCCGCGCGACAGGCGTGACCTCGGTCGCGTCTGCACCTGGGGCGGGCTCGGCCGCGATCGCGAGGCCGGCGAGGATGGACGAGGGGCAACAAATGAAAACCGCTTTCAGCATGCGCGGTTGTTTACCTCTTCGACACACCGGTGCCAAGCGGGACGAGCCGCCTTGCTCCGACATGGCGGGTTCGAGTCCGGTGGGGGTGGTCGGCGGAAACGCCGTGGTTTCCCGGCTTCAACCCAAGGGTAGAGGGGGTGTGATCCATTCATCGGTCACGCTGCCGACCTGAGGGCGCCCATGTGGGGAGGGTCGGTCTGATTCCAGTACTCCTCCCATCGTCCGGAGAGCCCGAGCATCCGCAGGTTCAGGATGCCCTGGGACGCCTCCGCAGTCCAGTGGCAGCCAGGTAGCGGGCGAGCCCCCGCCGGTCGTGGTTGCCCGCCATGACCACCACCGGCACCCGCCGCGCGACCTGGCCGAGCCACTCCGCGGCGGCGAGCACCGCGCGCCGCGGCGGCTGACTCCGATCGAAGAGATCGCCCGTGTGCACCACGGCATCGACCTCCCCCTGCAGGGCCGGGGCCAGGGCCTCCCGGAACGCCCGCTCCGCGTCGAGCTGGAGCAGATCGCTCCGGATCCCCGGATCGACCGGCCGGTGGACCGGCCGCACCAGCCCGAGGTGCGTGTCGGTCAGGTGAAGGAGCCGCATGGCTCGTGCCTCCGCTTGCACCCTCGGTCTACCCGGGCGGGGCGCCAAGACCTGTCCGGGGTTACTCCCCGCTGCTGATGGCCCCCCTCCGCTCGTTGGGAATCCTCGTCGTCGCGGTCGCGGCGGCCTGGCACCTGCTCACCTTGCTGAGCCCGGCGTGGATGTCGGCCACGCGGGCCTCCCGTGGTCGTGACTTCGCCTCGTACTACTACGCGGCGCGGGTCGCGGCGGAAGGCGGAGATCCTTACGACAAGCAGGCCCTCGCGAAGGCAGCCCGCGAGGACGGGTCGAGCCGCGGAGTCCACCCATTCCTGTACGCCCCGCCGTTCCTGCTGCTGGTCTCCTGGACCCCCGCGGTCGGCGTCGAGACCGCCTACCGGATCTGGTTCTGGCTGCACGAGCTCGCCAGCCTGCTCGCGGTCCTCGTGCTGTGGCGGTGGTGGCGGCCCCTCGGCCCGCACCTGCCCGTGCTGCTCGCGGTCGTCTTCGCGCTCATGACCGCCATCCCCAACAACCACGCCATGGGGCAGGCCAACTTCGCCGGCCTCGCGCTCGCGCTGGCCGGCCTCTGGCAGACCGACGAGCGGCGGCCGTGGCTCGGCGGCGCGCTGATGGGCGCGGCCTGCATGCTCAAGATGAGCCCTGCGCTGTGGGTGTTCTGGTGGATCGCGCGGCGCGAGTACCGGGCGGTGGCCGGTGCCGTGCTGGCCGGGCTCGTGCTCTCCCTCCTCACCCTGCCGCTGGCCGGGCTCACGGTGCAGCTCGGCTTCTACACCGACATCCTCCCGACCTTCGGCAGCGGCGACTACAACGGCTTGTCCGTGCCGATCGGGCTGTTCGGCAACCACTCGATCCCCAACCTGATCGACGCGCTGCTTCCCGGCGAGGGGGGCACGCTGGCCCCTGCGGCCCGCGCGATCTCCGGGATCCTCGCCCTCGCCCTGCTCGGCTCCCTCACCGTGCTGTTCGCGGATCCGCCCGCGCACTCCTCCGAGCCACGCGCCGATCAGCTGCAGCGGGCCGCCCAGGCGGCCTGCATCGGCGTCCTGATCCTGCTCGTGCCCGTCTACACCTACGAGCACCACCTCGTGTTCGCGCTCCCGGCCGCCGTGATCGCGCTGCACGCGGCGATCGTGGGGCGTCTCGAGCGTCGCTGGCTCGTGCCCGTGGCACTGTGCGTCGGGGTGCTCCTGTTCGATCTGCGGGGGCTCCGCGGCCTCGCCCAGTCCCTGCCCCGCACGCTCGACGCCGTCGCCGCGATCCTGCGGGAGCTCAAGTTCGCCGCGCTGGTCGGGCTCCTCGCCGCCACCGCGGTCGTCGGGGCTCGCGCCCCCGTCCGGCAAGCCCACCGACCGAGGCAAGATGATGGAGACGCCCCCGCCGCCCCCCACCCCGCCGTCGGTGGATGACCAGGTCTACACCCGGTACGAGCGCACCTACCTGGTGCTGGCCACGGCCTTCGCGGTCACCCTCGTGCTCACCAACATCATCGGGATCAAGCTCTTCCCCTCGCCCTTCAACTCCGAGTGGGCGCTCACCACGGGCATCATCACCTACCCGCTGACCTTTCTGATCACCGACGTGGTCTCCGAGGTCTACGGCAGGCGTCGGGCCGACTTCATGGTCGTGCTCGGGTTCTTCATGAGCCTGCTCATGCTCGGCATCACGCAGCTCGCGATGCGCCTGCCTCCGCACCCGTTCTGGGTCCCCGCCGACGGCGGCTTCTACGACTCCCTCGACGGCTACCAGCACGCCTTCGAGAGCGTCTTCTCGCTGAACGGGGTGCTCCTGTTCGGGTCGATGCTCGCCTACCTGTGCGCGCAGCTCACCGACAACTACCTGTTCCACTTCTGGAAGCGGCTCACCAAGGGCAAGCACCTGTGGCTGCGGAACAACGGCTCCACCGTGGTCTCCCAGCTCGTCGACACCATCGTCGTGAACAGCATCCTGTTCTACCTCGGGTTCGGCTGGGAGCTCTGGCAGGGCGTGACCGTGATGGCCACGATCTACCTGCACAAGATCATCCTCGCGATCATCGACACACCGCTCATCTACCTGGGGGTCTACGTGGCCAAGCGCATGATCTACGCCGACGAGCAGGACCAAGCGGCCCTCGGGAAGGTCGCATGACCCGGCGACCCGCGGCCGTGGTCACCGGGGGCAGCAAGCGGGTGGGCCGGGCGATCTGCCTGGAGCTCGCCCGGAGCGGCTTCGACGTCGCGGTCCACTACCGGAGCAGCCCCGAAGGCGCGGAGGAGGTCGTAGAGGCCTGCCAGGCGCTCGGGGTCGACGCCTTCTCGGTGCGGGGCGACCTCGAGCACCTCGAGGGCGTGCAGGCGGTCCTCGACGGCGTGACCGCCCGCTGGTCGGCCGTGTCCCTGCTGGTGAACAACGCGAGCGTCTACGATCCGGTGCCCTTCGACGACATCGACGCCGCGGAGTGGGATCGGGTGCAGGCGATCAACCTCCGGGCGCCGTTCCTGCTGTCTCGCGGGCTGCTGCCGGCGATGCGCGCCGCCGCCCCGTCCCTGATCGACGCGCCCGACGGGCAGCACGGGGTGGTGGTGCACCTGTGCGACATCGGCGCGGACCACCCGCGCCCGGGCTACGCGCACTACTCGGTGTCGAAGGCCGGTCTCGTCATGCTGGTCAAGGCGATGGCGCTCGAGCTCGCCCCGGCCGTGCGCACGGTGGGGATCAGCCCGGGGCAGGTGGCCTGGCCGCCCGACTACCCCGAGGAGAAGCGGGAGCGGATTCGCCAGCGGATCCCGCTCCAGCGCGTGGGCTCGCCCGAGGACATCGCACGCCTGGTCCGGTTCCTCACCCTCGAGGGCCACTACCTCAACGGCACCACCGTCCCCGTCGACGGTGGGCTCTCGAAGCGGTACTGACATGCGCGACACGATCACGCTGGACGTAGAGCTCGCCTGCATCGTGGGGATCCTGCCCCGCGAGCGCGTCGAGCCCCAGCCGCTGCACCTCTCGCTCGAGATGGGGCTCGACCTGGATCCGTGCGGGACGACGGGCGATCTCGCGCAGAGCGTCGACTACGGCGCCGTCGACGCGCAGATCCGGTATCTCTGCACGCGCGGGCAGTTCCGGCTGATCGAGGTGCTGTCGGTGGCGATCCTGCGTCTGTTGCTGGCGCCCCCGGGGCCGGGCGAGGTGCGCGCACCGCTGGCGTGGGCCTCGATCGCGATCCGCAAGCCCACCGTGCTGCGCTCGGCGGAGCCGGGCGTGCGGCTGTCCCGCGAGGCGGCGTGGGCGGCGGGCGCGGACGTGCTGGCCGACGTCGAGGAGGTCCGGGCGGCGCGGGTGCTCTTGC
>CAYMSU010000117.1:0-14186 GCA_964393165.1 uncultured Enterobacteriaceae bacterium | reverse complement strand
AGGCCCGTGGCGGCCCCCTGCAGCCCGAGGTTGGCCACCGACGCCCCCGCCAGGCGCCGTAGCGGCGTGTCCCCGGCGGCCGGCGCGGCCCGGTTCATGCGGCCCCGGCGACCAGCGCGGGCGGGGGCTCGGTGAGCACCGCGCGCAGGGTGGCGACCACGTGATCCGCCTGGTCGGGCTCCACGTGCGGGCCCATCGGCAGGCTCAGCACGGTCCGCGCGAGGTCCTCGGCCACCGGCAGGCGCGCCGTGGCCGCCGGGTGCTCGGCGTAGGCGCCCGCCTGGTGGCAGGGCACCGGGTAGTGGATCTGGGTGGCCACCCCGTGCTCCCGCAGCGTGGCCGCCAGCGCGTCGCGGCGGGCGTGGCGCACCACGAACAGGTGCCACACGCTCTCGGCCTCGGGCCGGGTCGCGGGCAGCTCCAGGTCCACCAGATCCGCCAGGGCCACCCGGTAGTGGCGAGCGAGCGCCTGCCGCCGCGCGTTGTGCTCGGGCAGGTGGCGCAGCTTCACCCGCAGGATCGCGGCCTGGAGCTCGTCCAGTCGGGAGTTCACCCCCGCCACGTCGTGCACGTACTTGGTGGTCGACCCGTAGTTGCGCAGCGCGCGCAGGCGCAGGGCGAGCGACGCGTCGTGGGTCGTGATCGCGCCGCCGTCGCCCATCGCGCCCAGGTTCTTGCCCGGGTAGAACGAGAACCCGGCGGCATCCCCGAGGCCGCCCACCTCGCGGCCGCTCCAGCGCGCGCCGTGGGCCTGGGCGGCGTCCTCGAGCAGGAACAGCCCGTGGCGATCGGCCGTCGCGCGCAGGGCGGTCATGTCGGCGGGCTGGCCGTACAGGTGCACGGGCACGATCGCCGCCGTGCGGGGCCCGACGGCGGCGGCGACCGCCCCGGGGTCGATGTTCGCGGTGATCGGATCGACGTCGACGGGGACCGGGGTGGCGCCCGCGTAGGTCACCGCGAGCCAGGTCGCGATGAACGTGTGGGCCGGGACGATCACCTCGTCGCCCTCCCCGATGCCCGCGGCGCGGAGCGTGAGGTGGAGCGCGTCGAGGCCGTTGCCCACGCCGATCGCGTGGGCCACGCCGCAGGCGGCCGCGAGCTCCTGCTCGAAGGCCTCGAGCTCGGCCCCCGCGATGAACCAGCCGCTCTCGAGCACGCGCGTGACGGCGCGGTCGATCTCCGGCTGAAGCTCCCGGTAGGACGCGCCCACGTCGAGGAACGGGACCTTCACACCGCCTCCGCGAACAGCGCGTCGAACCCCGTCCGATCGCGCAGGTAGTCGTCTTCGTCGTACGGATGGGAGCAGAGCACCACGCAGATGGCGTCCGGATCCATGCCCTCGATGTCGAGCCAGGTGAGCGGCGCCAGGTGCAGGGCCTCGGTCGGGCGCGACAGCGTGACCGTGCGCTCGCCGAAGGGGTCCGACAGCGTGACCCGGACGGTGCCGCCGAACGCGATCAGCAGCTCGTGGCAGGCCTTGTGGGCGTGCCCGCCGCGCCGGGCGCCCGCCGGCACGTCGTAGAGGACGAAGGTGCGCACGGGCACGAAGGGGACCTGGCGCGGGTGCTCGTAGGCGACCAGGGCACCGCGCGCGTCTCGGTGCTCGGGTACCGCGAGGACTCGGCAGTCGGCGACGGCCATGAGGGCTCTCCCCTGACTTCGACGGAGCTCACAGCGTCGCTATCGGTCGCAGGTCCGCGGAGTTGAGCGGTCGGCATCGATTTTCGGCGCGCGGTGGTACGTTGGGGGCTCGCGTCTCGGATGGGTCCATGACAAGAATCACCCGGAAACTCGGGCGCCTCCGCGCGCCGTCGGCCGTGGTCGGGCGGATGCTCCTCGCGGGGGTCGGGCTGCTCGGATGCTCGGAGTACTCCGTGGGAGACGGGCCGGGTCCCGGGCCGGTGGGCGACAGTGGCGCGCCGCTCGTGCCCACCGAGGTCTACGACTCCGCGGAGCCCGAGCCGCCCGGTCCCTGTGAGGGCCACGACGTGCCGTGGGCGCTCGAGGTCGCGTGGGACGTCAACCGCCTCACCGGCGCGCTGTCCGTCGGCCGGCTCGCCGATGGCGATGGCGATGGCGACGTCGACGCCGACGACCCGCTCACCATCGTGTCGTCGCAGCTCGGGGCCGGGGCCGACAAGGTCGAGCTGCTCACCTACGGCGACAGTCGCCCCACGACGGTGATCGACAGTGCGTTCCGGAGCCCCGCCCGGCTCGGGGATCTCGACGGCAAGCCCGGCGCCGAGCTCGCCGTCGCCTGGCACCTCGAGGGCACTCCGCACCGGGCGCTGATCTACGGCGACGCGCTGCTGCTCGACCACCCCTTGCCGAGCAACGCCACCGTGACCCCCTGGCTGGCCGACGTCGACGACGACGGCGACCTCGACATGATCGTCAACGGGGGAGCGATCGACGCGCTGACCGGGGAGCGGTCGCTCGGCTTCCCGGCGGTGCCGGAGGGCGCGCGCTCGGTGGCGCTGGATCTCGACGGGGACCTGGCGGTGGAGGTGATCACGGCCGTGCCGCTCGGGGGCAACCTGCAGTTCGGGATCCTGTCCGACGAGGGGCGGCTGGTCGAGTCCGTCTGCACCGAGGTCGTCAACGGGGTGGTGACCGGCTTCGAGTCGGCGCGCTTCGCGGTGGGCAACCTCGACGAGGACGTCGACGGGGAGTTCGTGGTCGCCACCACGAACCGGCTCGCGGTGTGCGACACCGACGGCTCCTTGATCAGGCTGGCGGAGGTGGCGTTCACGCAGCCCGGGATCCTGGGCCTCGGCGATCTCGACGGCGACGGCAGCGTCGAGATCGTGCTCACGGGCCGGTATGCGCCCGAGGATCCCACGCCTGGCGGGCTCGTCGTCTACGACGGGTTCTTGCGGGAGAAGTGGTCGCTCGATCTGGGGCCCTGGTTCTTCACGCTGGCCGATCTCGACGACGACGGGCGGCTCGAGGTCCTCGCCCAGGGCGAGGGCGGCTTGCGGATCCTCGACGCGACCGGCAAGGAGCTCACGCGCTGGGAGCCTTCGTCGGGGGCGCTGTCGGTCGGCCAGCCCGTGGTCGCGGACTTCGACGGCGACGGGCTCGCGGAGATCGGGGTGCCTGGGGAGCACGCGGCGGTGCTCGAGAACGAAGCCGGTGGCTTCCCCACGCCGGGGATCGAGGCGGGGTGGTCGGGCGTCGATCACTTCCCGGGGCTGATGGCGGTCGACGGCACGCTCGACAACACGGGCCGGCACTGGCTCGAGCCTGGGTCGAACGTGTGGCAGGGGCACCGGGCGTGCGTGGTGCCGGAGGAGGAGGGAGTGAAGTGAGCGCGGCGCTCGACCGCTTCCTGGCCGCCCAGGCCCACGACTATGGGCGGGCGCTGGCGGAGCTCCGGGCGGGGCGCAAGCGGAGCCACTGGATCTGGTACGTGCTGCCGCAGATCGACGGTCTGGGTCGATCGTCGACGGCGCGGCACTACGCGATCGCGGATCGGGCAGAGGCGGAGGCGTACCTGGCGCACGAGGTGCTGGGGGCGCGGTTGCGGGAGTGTGTGCAGGCGATGTTGGCGCACCGGGGGTGCTCGGCCACGGACATCCTGGGCACCCCCGACGACTTGAAGTTCCGGTCGTGCCTCACCTTGTTCGCGGCGGTGGCCCCCGAGGGCTCGGCCGATCGCGAGCTGCTCGAGGAGGCGCTGGCAGCGTTCTACGAGGGCCCGGACGAGCGCACCCTGGCGTTGCTCGGGGAGTGACCTGGTAGATCGACGATCGCCCGGACTTGACCGGAGCGCCCCGTTGCGATTGACTCGCGACGGCAGGAGGGGGCGTGATGCTGCTCGCAGCTTTCCTGGGGCTCGCCGTCGCGGGTCCGGCTCCCGCAGCGCCGGAGCTGCTCACGCACGCGAGTCCCCGCTGGCCCGCGGGCGTCGATCCGAAGGACGAGAACCACGTGGCGTGCGCCGTCCGGGTCGTCGTGGGGTCCGACGGGGTCCCCACGGCGGCTCCGTCGATTGCCCCCGCCTGCCCGCCAGCGTTCGCGGCGTCGCTTCGGGAGGCGGTGCTCGAGAGGCGCTGGGTGGCCGACGGACACACCCACGAGCTCGACGTCGGGCACGTCTTCCGCCAGCCGATCCGCCGGAGGCATCCGCACTGGCCGTCGGGCATCGACCCCTGGCGGATCAACGACGTGCGGTGCGTATTCAGTCTCGAGATCGGTGCGGACGGTGTCCCCGTGTCGGTCGTGGGTCGCCAGCCGTGCCTGCCGCAGTTCATCCACGTCGGCGAGAGAGCGCTGCGAAGGTGGCGGTGGGGCGAGGCCGGCGCGCCCTTCAGCACCAAGATCGGCGTGACCTTCCGCTCCAGGAGCGGGGTCGTCGAGCAGCACCTCTCCATGGCCGACCTGCAGCGGGTGATGGACGCCTTCGAGGTGTGGTCGGAGGATCCGTCGGGCTCGGCCCCCGGGCGGGTCCGCGTTGGCGGGGCCGGGAGCCTTCGGCCGACGAAGTAGGCAGATCCCGCCGCCAACGGTCGCGGCCGGGAGCCTTCGGCCGCCGATGTCGGCAGATCCCGCCGCCAACCGTCGCGGCGATCCCCAGGACGCTCCCGTCGCGAACCGTCGCCGCCCTTCCAGCGAAACTCCGCCGGAAGGCCCTCCTGATCCGGCGTCCTCCGTCAGGCTTCCTCGACGCTGCCCTCCCCACACGCCACCCCTTCGCATGGCATGGTTTCACCTCACGCTCTCCGTCGACGGCCGCCTCCCCCTCGGCATCGACGCCCCTACTCGGCGCCGCGCCCGGCACCAGCTGCTGCGCCTCCACGGCGACCGCATCGGGTCGCTCGCCCTCTGCGACGACCACGGCCACCTGCTCGTCGAAGACCAGGCCCAGCACGTCGGATTCCTCGCCGGCGGCGTCCGCCGGAGCCTCCAGGCCATCGCCCAGCGGCCCGTGCACGCCCACGTCCGGCCCGTCGACGAGCGCAGCCACCTCCTCCGGCTCCTCGCCTACCACGCCGAGCAGCCCGCGCGGCACGGCTTCCCCGGCCACCCCGTGCTCTGGCCCGACGGATCCGCCGGCGACCTCGTCGGCGCACGGCGCACACCCGGCTTTCGCCCCGAGCTGGTCCGCCGCTGGCTCCCCCGCTGGAAGCCCGCCGACCTGCTCGCCGCCCTCCGGATCCCGGCACCGCGCCGCTCCGCCACGTCGCCGAGCTCGAGCTCCCCGCCCTCGTCGAGCTCTGCCACCACGCGTTCGACGCCGACCCCACCACGCGCTCCCCCCACCGCACCCTCGCCCGAAGGGTGGCCGCGACCCTCGCCCAACGGTCCGGCGCACCCCCCGCCGACATCGCCCGCGCCCTGTCCGTCCGCCGCCAGCGAGTCCGCGCCTACCTCCGCCACCCCCCGCACGACGACCTCGTCACCGTGGTGCTGCGCCGACTCGCGCTGACCGTCGCACCCACGCAGCCCGCGCCCAGCCACAGCTCCTGATCAGCGCCAACGCCCGGTATGCTCCGAGACCCCGACGCCGGCGTCGTGCTCGCCAACCACCGCATCACGGGGAGTTCCACCACCTCGCCGGCCACTGCGAGCGTGAGGTTCCAAGTCAGGTCCCACCCCGCACACCCTGGCTCACCGGTGGGTAAACCCCTTGATCTGGAGGATCGGAGCCATCGTGAGCGGAGACGACCGCCCCCGCAGCCGAATCGCGGCCGCCACCCCCACCTCCCACCCGCCCACCGGCCGGAGCCGGAGCGCGGGCACCACCGTCGGCGTCGAGAAAGGCTCCACCGTGCTCCCCACGCTCACCGCCACGCGGTCGGACGGGACGAGCAGCATCGCGCCGCTGATCCCGGAGTCGACGAGCCGGCCCCCGACCCACACCTCTGCCGAGAGGTGCACCGCCTCGAGATCGGCGTACACGTCGTAGGCGGCCTCCACGCGCGTCCGCGCCTCCGCAGGCCGAAGGCGATACCAGCCCGCCCCGCCCACGCCCACGCGGAGGACCGCAGCATGGACCACCCGGCGGTCGGCGCGCGACGAGGTGAGCCAGACCTGAGCCCCCGCGTCGTGGAGCAGCATCGCCCGACGGCCGTCGGCGAACGCGCCGAGGCCCCCCGACGCGTACCCGACCACGCCCAGCCGCCGACGCTGCCCCCGATCCGTCTCCAAGGGGACGCCCACGCGCAGCTCCTCGAACAGCACGTCGTCGGTGCCCAGCACCAGGGTGGAGTCGAGCGACGCGGCCGGACGGAGGGGCGCACGAAACGACACCCCGTCCTCCCAGTGCTCGGGTGCCGGCGGGGCCGGCTGCGCGCCCTTGACGCAGGCCCCCGCCAGGACGCTGACCGCGGCGACAACCATGCGCGCCACCGCCACTCGGAGGCCCTCCCTCAAAACGGGCACGGGTCCGACAGGGGCCTTCCCTGGTGCACCTCGACCAGCGAGCGCCGGAAGGGCTCGTCGCCGAAGGCCACGAGCCCGACCTCCCCGGGGAGCGCCACGACCGGCCCACGCACCGACGGCACCTCCCCCGCGAAGGTCCAGCGCGCATCCTCCGCCGTGTGCGCCACCCGCACCAGCGTGGGCGTGCCCGGCACGAGCGACACCTCCTCGACGACGCCGCTGTCCAGCGCCTCGTCGAGCTCGTCCCGCAAGGCCCCGAGCTCCACGGGCTCCGTGAAGGCGAGTAGCGCGCGACCCGGTGCTTCCGGCGCGACGTGGGTGAGTCGGGGCGTGCCCCCCACCGCGAACGAGACATCGCCGCGGGCGTCGACACACCCGCGCGGCAGCCAGCACGCGTAGTGAGGACCCGAGACGTCCGTGTCCCCGCTCAGCTCGTAGCCGCCCTCGGGCAGCACCTGCCGCGGTGTGACGTCGATGCGGTCGTGAGCCTGAACGACCACCACGTCGATCGGAACCTCGCGCCCGCCGGGGCCGGTGAGCACGAAGCGCTCACCCAACGAAGGCTGCCCCGCGGGGAGCGCGCTCGCGAAGAACGCGAGGGTTGGCCCAGGCGCCACCCCGGTGGCGCCCGACACGGAGAGCGCCCCCAGCACCTCCTGGTCGTCGCAGATGGCCGGTTCCGCGCCGACGCACGCGGACACGAGCACACAGACGAGCGCGCCCCACCGTTCCGACCTCAGAAGTAGTCTTGCGTCCAGACAATGTAGACGAGCAACCCCCCGATCGCGACCGGGCACACGAACCGCACCAGGTGCCCCCACAGCTCGCGAAGCGGCAGCCCGTCCCCCGAGGCCTCGATCTCCTCCAGCGCCGGCCGGATCCCCCACACCCAGCCCACGAACACGCAGATCATCAGCGCCCCGAACGACAGCGCGTAGTTGCCCCACAGCGCGTTCTGCAGATCCAGGAACCCCATGCCCAGCCCCGGCAGCGACGACAGCGGGGCGCTCGCCCCCAGCGACAGCGCCGACGGGACCGCCAGCACCAGGCACGCCGCGGTGGTGCCCCACACCGCCCGCTCCCGCGGGATCTGCCGCTCGTCGACCAGGTAGCTGACCACCACCTCGAGCAGGCTCACCGTGGAGGTCAGCGCCGCCGTCGCCAGCAGCGTGTAGAACGCCACCGCGAACAACGCGCCCAGCGGCATCGCCTCGAAGATCGTGGGCATCGCCACGAACACCAGGCCAGGCCCCGCGGCCACGTCCGCCCCCGCCGCGAACAGCGCAGGGAACATGATCAGCCCCGCGAGCATCGCGATGCCCGTGTCGAACAACGCCACCGACCCCGCCGCGAACGGCAGGCTCGCCTTCCGGTCGAGGTACGAGCCGTAGGTCATCATCGCTCCCATCCCCAGCGACAAGCTGAACAGCGCCTGCCCGAGCGCCTTGATCACGATGTCGGCCGTGATCTTCGAGAAGTCGACGGTGAACAGGAACTCCACGCCCGCCCACGCCCCGGGCAAGGTGACCGACCGAAGCGCCAACAGCCCGAGCAACACCACGAACCCGGGCATGAGCACCGTGCTCGCCCGCTCGATGCCGCCCTGCACCCCGCCCCGCACGACGAGCGCGGTCAGCAGCAGGAACACCGCCGTGAGCCCCACGACGGTCACCGGATCAGCCACGAAGGCCCCGAAGATCGCGCCGCTGCCGTCGACGTCGAGCTCGGAGAACGTGCCCGACAGCGCCATGCCGAGGTACCCGAGCGTCCATCCCGCCACCACGCTGTAGAACGCGAGGATGCAGAAGCCGGTGAGCACGCCGAGGCCGCCGACCCAGCTCCAGCGCGGATCGGCGGCAAGCGCCCGGAAGGCCCCCACGGGGTTGCGCTGCGACGCGCGGCCCATCGCGAGCTCCGCGAACAGCACGGGCACCCCGATCGCGAGCACGAACACGAGGTAGACGAGCAGGAACGCGGCCCCCCCGCTCTCGCCGAGCATGTAGGGGAAGCGCCAGATGTTGCCGAGGCCGACCGCCGAGCCCGCGCCGGCCAGCACGAACCCGATCAGGGACCCGAAGTTGCCGCGCCCTTCGTCTTGCGGGATGCCTGCCACCACGCCCTCCACGCCAGGGCGCACACGGTAGCAGACCGGCCTACCGGATCTCGACCGTGTGGGCGAGGACCTCCTCGCCAGCGACGTCGCGGACCGACAGCGCGGCGGTCCCGGCGGCCCAGTCCACGGTGACGACCCCGAAGTTCTCCCCCACGTAGGTGGGCCCGAGGCGATGGGGCCCGGCCTCCTCGTCGCCGCCGAACGACAGGTTCAGCGACGAGGTCGTGAGCTCGGGGTAGGGCCCGCCGGGCAGCTCCCGATCGTAGATCCCGGCGCGGTGCCGGTCGCCGGACACGAGGACGACGGCCCCCCCGGCCCGCGCGGCGAGGGCCGCATACAGCCGGTCGCGCTCGTGGGGCAGCAGCCCCCAGCGCTCCCAGCCGTGGCCGTCGGCGTGGACCTGCAGCGAGGAGACGACGAGCCGCACGTCGGCGGGCTCCGCGAGCACGCCGGCGAGCCAGCCCCACTGCGCCTCGCCGAGCAGCTCGCCGGTGTCCGACGGCACGTAGCGCTCCTGGCCGGGCTTGCGCTCGGGGGTAGGCGCCCACTCGCTCTTGAAGGTGCGCGTGTCGAGCAGCACGACCTGCAGGCGGCGCCCCTCGCCGCCGTAGACGCGCGAGGTGTACACCCCGGGGCGCGCCCACCGCTCGTCGCCCTCGGGCACCCGCCAGTAGGTGAGGAACATCCGCTCGGCGAGCTCGCGGAACGCGAACGACGCACCGGCGTCGTTCATGCCGTAGTCGTGGTCGTCCCACGTCGTGAGCAGGGGACTCGCGCCGAGGAACGGAGCGAAGCCCCGCACCTCGGACAGCGTGGCGTAGGCCCGGCGGAGCTCGGGGAGCGTGGCATCGCCGAGGCGCGCGTCGCCATAGACGTTGTCGCCGAGCAGGATCGCGAGGTCGGCGCCGACGGCCTGCATAGGACCGAGGATGGGCGCCGGCCGCGCCTGCTCGAGGCAGGAGCCGAGCACCACGGTGGCGACGTCGCCCTCGGGATCGGCCGGGGACGCCGGCCCGACGGGCAGCGCGAGCTCGATCCCCGCGTAGAACGGGCGCAGCGCCTCCTGGGCGGTGGGCGGCGGCGGCGGCGGGATCACAGCCTCAGGGACGACCGCACGCTTGGTACACCCGAGAATCAGCGCGAGCAGCACGACGCCTCCAAGACCTGCACATCTGCCCCGTTGCCGCCGATCGCGCCGCAACGACCTGGTGACTTCCGGAGGAGCCCGCCGCCGGCGCGGTGGAGGCGGGGGTGGCAGCGTCCGGGGGAGGTCGCACCCTCCGCGCTCCGGGGCTGTCGCGCGCGAAGCGCGCGCGGCCCGGCGTCATGCGCAGTGGAACCGCTGATCTCCCCGATAGTACGGCCCCGTCTTCCGCCGCCGGGACCCCCGGTGCAAATCCTGCGACTCCCGGTGTCCAAGGCGCGCCCTTAGTCAGACCACGCCGTCGCGTCGTCGCCCACGGAGTCCACATGCCACGCCCAGTTCTCGTCCTGCTGTCGCTCGCCTGCTCTCGGGAGCCCGTCGAGGGGCCGCTCCAGGGCCCTGGCGTCGACGAGGACGGGCAGACCCTGCTCAGCGATGCCCCCGAGCTCCTCGTGGCCCTCACCCACCTCCAGGTCAAGAACGCGCCGCGCCCCGGGCGCCGCTTCGGCGACCACGCCGATGCCATCGCCGAGCACCTCTTCGAGCACGAGCCCCCCGGCTGGCACGGCGCGGCGTTTCGCAACGTCGGCCGCCTCGACTGGTGGACGATGACCGTGTGGACCTCCGAGGACGCGATGCTCGACTTCGTGGTCTCCGAGCCCCACGCCGCCGCCATCACCGACCTCGCCGAGGTCGCGGTCGGCGCCGAGAGCCGAAGCCTGTGGATCCCCGCCGACGACCTCCCGCTGTCCTGGGACCGCGCCCTCGCGCTGCTCACCGAGGAGCAGGACTTCCGCTACGGTGCCTCCGACTGGTCGGAGGGGTCGTGACGCCGCTCGTCCTCCTGCTGGTCGCCTGCGGCGCCCCCGCCGTCGAGGCCACCGTCGTCGCCGCCAACCCCCTGCTCTCGCTCGACCGCGACATCGACCGCACGCCCTTCACGGGCAGAGCCGACGAAGTCCGCGCCGCCTCCGGCTACGAGTACGTCCGCATCGGCGACCGCTGGGCGGTCGGCCTCGCCAAGGGCGTGGCCCCCGGTGACCCCGTCAAGGCCGCGCCGGTGGGCCTGGCCCGCCACTTCCACTCCCGACAGACGGGACATCGCTACCCGGAGCTGTGGTTCTCGGTCCTCACGCGGAATCCGTAGGACGCCCCTGCGCGACCCTCGCCCGCAGCGCGGCCACGAAGTCCTCGGCCGCCTCCTCGTGCGGCCAGTGGCCCGCCTCGGGGAACGACACCGGCTCGGCGTGGGGCAGCCGCGACGCCCACCCGTCGCGGACCGAGGTCGGAAACGCCGGATCCCGCTCCCCCCACAGCACGTGCACCGGCACGTCGCGCAGGCGCGACAGCGCCGCCTCGAGCGCCGCGTAGTGGTCGCGCGACGCCAGCAGCGACCGCGCCAGCGTCCACAGCACGGGCACCCGCGCTGCCGGCTCCGCGAACGGCGCCCTCCACTGGTCGTGCAGCGCCCGGGTGAGCTTGCCCCGATCCGCGTACGCGCTCGGCGCCACCACGGTCAGCGACAGGTTGAGCGCCCGGTACGCCCACCGGCCCAGCGGCGAGCCCAGCAGGCGGGCGCCGGCCGCCATCCGCCAGTCGTCGCCGAGCGGCCCCGACGCGCTGGAGACGTTCCGGGAGGGACTGCGTGTCGCGGTGGGGATCCTCGAGGAGGAGGGCCCTTGAGAGACAGGAGTGGCGCTGCTCCTTGCGCTCGGCCTGCGCTTCGCGACTGGCCGAGGGGGGGCAGTGCCCGGGCTCCTTCCGGAGGCCGCCCCTCCGCCCGGCTACGGGGGCGCCATGGTGGGGTCGCCACGGCGTTCACGCTGGGCGCTGCCGCGTCCGACGCCCGCGACCTTGCAGCACCCGCCCTCCACCGTCGATGCGGGGCCCAGGCGACGCGGTCTGCGTTCCTCGCTGGGAACGTCCTCCCGGCGAGCGCCCGCAGCCGGGACCGACGTGCTTCACCCCGCGGGCGTCGCCGCGCGACGCCCTCGCCTCAGGACCAGGCCGCCTCCGACCGGCGGACCGGCCGCGGCGTGAACGACCGCGCGCTCGGCGCCCCGATCGTCCAGTCCATCGTCTGCTCCAGGCCCTCGGCCAGGCTCACCCGCGGCTCGTAGCCGAGCGAGGCCCGAGCCGCCGCGACGTCCGCCAGGCTGTGCCGGATGTCGCCCTTCCGGAACCGCTCGTAGCGCGCCTGCAGGCTCGCGCACGGCGCCCCCCGCCGCGCCATCCCGTCGCGGAGCAGCGCGAACAGCTCGTTCAGCGTCGTGCGGCCCCCCAGGGCGACGTTGAACGCCCGCCCGTGCGCCTCCTCCCCCGCGAACGCCGCCAGCAGGTTCGCCTGCACCACGTTGTGCACCGGGCAGAAGTCCCGCGACGTCTGCCCGTCGCCGTAGATCACCGGACGCTCCCCCTTCTGGAGCAGGGCCAGCCACTTCGGGACCACCGCCGCGTAAGGTCCCTTCGGATCCTGCCGCGGACCTACCACGTTGAAGTACCGCATGCCCACGCTCGGCAAGCCGTAGGCCTGATGGAACGCCGACGCGTACACCTCGTCGATCCGCTTGCTCGCCGCATACGGCGACAGCGGCCGGCCCAGCTGGCCCTCGACCTTCGGCAGCCCCGGATCGTCGCCGTACACGCTCGACGACGAGGCGTACACGAAGGCCTTCACCTCCGCCTCCTGGCACGTGAGCGCCAGCTGCACGAAGCCGTCCACGTTCGTGCGGTGCGTGTCCAGCGGCCGCTCGATCGAGCGTGGCACCGAGCCCAGCGCCGCCTGGTGGAGCACCCGGTCGACGCCCGCGACCGCGGCCGAGCACGCCGAGGCGTCCCGGATGTCGCCCTCGATCAGCGAGAACCGCATCCACGCCGCGGGCCCGACCTCCCGCCGCACGTCCTCGAGGTTGCGCCGGTGCCCGGTCTCGAAGTTGTCCAGGCCGACCACCTGCTGGTCGAGCAGGAGCAGCTCCTGGACCAGGTGCGAGCCGATGAAGCCCGCAGCCCCCGTCACCAGCCACTTCTGCGGCGCGTCCTGGAGCTCCTGGGCGAGCGCCTCGTAGCGATCCATCACAACCTCCAGTACGCGACGCCCTGCGGCGCGCGATCGGCGCCGAGCACGCCCTTGACGTCGACGAGCACCCGAGCATCGGGCCGCGCCGCGAGCGCCAGCGCCCGCTCGTCCAGCCCCTGGTGCGGCACCGCGAGGATCACCGCGTCGTACGACCCGCGCAGCGACTCCACGAGCTCGAGCCGGTACTCGTGCAGGACCTCGCGAGGATCCGCGAGCGGGTCGAACACGTCGACGAGCAGGCCGTACTCGGCCAGCTCGTGGACGATGGTGGGGACCCGCGAGTTGCGGATGTCCCGGATGTTCTCCTTGAACGTGATCCCGAGGACCGCGACCTTCGCCCCCGCGATGGTCACCCCGGCCCGCACCAGCTGCTTGATCGTCCGGTGCGCGACGTGCACGCCCATGCCGTCGTTGATCCGGCGCCCGGCCAGGATGACCTGGGGATGAACCCCGACCTCCTCCGCCCGCGTCGTCAGGTAGTAGGGATCGACGCCGATGCAGTGGCCACCGACGAGCCCGGGCGTGAACCGCAGGAAGTTCCACTTCGTCCCCGCCGCGGCGAGCACGTCCTGCGTGTCGATGTCGAGCCGGTCGAAGATGATCGACAGCTCGTTCATGAGCGCGATGTTGAGGTCGCGCTGGATGTTCTCGATGACCTTGGCGGACTCGGCGACCTGGATCGTCGGGCACCGGTGGATGCCCGCGTGCACGACCGCGCCGTAGGTCTCCGCGACGACGTCGAGGGTAGCGGCGTCCTGCCCGGACACCACCTTGGTGATCCGCTCGAACGTGTGCTCACGGTCGCCGGGGTTGATCCGCTCGGGGGAGTAGCCGAGGAAGAAGTCCTCGCCGCAGCGAAGCCCGGAGACCTCCTCGAGGATCGGCCCACAGATGCCCTCGGTGACCCCCGGATAGACCGTCGACTCATAGACGACGATGCTGCCCGGCGTGAGCGCCTGTCCGACCGTCCGCGACGCGGCCTTCACGGCGGTGAGATCGGGCTTGCGGTGGGCGTCGATCGGCGTCGGCACGGTCACCACGAAGAAGTCGGCGCCCTCGAGCAGCGCGGGGTCGTCGCCCACGGTGAGCCCCGACGCCCGCAGGCGCTCGGGCTCGATCTCGCCGGTCCGGTCGCGTCCCTCGGCGAGCTCCCGCACGCGGCCCGCGTCGATGTCGAAGCCGACGGTGCCGGGGAACCGCTCGGCGAACGCCACGGCCACGGGCAGCCCCACGTAGCCGAGGCCGACGACGGCAATCCTGCGATCATGCCGCACGGCGCGCCTCCGCGGACTCGAGGCCCATCTCGGCGAGCATCGCGGCGTTGACCCGCCGGACGTCGAACTTGAGCTCGGCCTGCGCCCGCCCGGCGAGGCCCATCTGCACGGCCCGGTCGGGATCCTGCAGGAGCGTCTCCATCGCCTCGGCCAGCGCCCGCGCGTCCCGGGCGGGCACGACGAGGCCGTTCT
>CAYMSU010000116.1:0-14308 GCA_964393165.1 uncultured Enterobacteriaceae bacterium | reverse complement strand
CCGACCGCCTGGGCGATCGTCGCCAGTCGGACCCCCGGGCCGTGCTCGACGATGCACGCGCGCGCGAGGTCGAGGACTTCGGTGTCGGAGATCGTGCGCGGCCTCGCGATCAGCGCCGCCAGAGATCGAGGTTGTCGCGAATGGTGTCCTCGACGGTGCGCGGAGGGCGCCCGAGGACGCGCGCCAAGGTTGGATCGACCTCGGCTTGGGAACCCATGCGGATCGCGGTGTGCAGGACGGTGTAGACGAGCGCGGGAGCCAGCGGCGTGCCACGCCGTCGAAGCAGATGCCACAGGTAGCCCGGGACACTCGCGGGCTCGTATCGGATGGGCCGTCCGAGGTGTCGGGTGAGCAGCTCGGCCACCTCGGCGAAGGTTCTGCTCTCTCCGCCCGTGAGGGTCCATGCGGCGCCTGCCGCCTCGGGGCTCGCGAACGCCTGGGCGGCAGCCTCGCCCAGGTCGCGTGCGTCGACCCACGCGATCGCCTGGTGGCCCGCAGGAACGTAGATCCGGTCCTCGTCGCGGATGTCTTGCCGGTAGGGTCCGCAGAGGTTGTCGGAGAAGAAGCCCGCTCGAAGGAAGGTGAACGGGATGGGCCCGCGCTTCAGGTGGCGCTCGACCTTGGCGTGGGGGATGATCGAGTTCCGCTCCGCCCCCGCCACCGACAGGAACACCACGCGTGCGAGCCGGCTGCCCGCGTGATCGACGAACGCGTTCAGGGTGGGTCCGACATCGGAGATCGCGGGTGGGCGGAGCAGGAAGAGCGCGTCGATGCCGGCGAGGGCTGCGTCCCAGGTGGTCTCGTCGCGGAAGTCCAGCGGGACCGAGCGGACGTCCGAGCTTGCGGCAGAGCCCGGGCGCACGGCGGCCCGCGCGTCGATCTGGAGCTCGGAGAGCGCACGCAGGACGTGACGCCCGACGTTCCCCGTGGACCCTGTGACCAGCACTCGCATCTGCTGCTCCTGGCGTTAGTGAAGAGCTGTTCACTAACTGGAGGCGTACATGGAGGCGAAGTCCCTTGCCGTGTTCGGGGCGACTGGCGGGCTGGGCCGGGAGGTGGTGGCCGCCGCGCTGTCCGCGGGGTTCGAGGTCTGCGCCCACGCGCGCACTCCGTCGAAGCTCCGCGTCGAGCACCCGCGGCTGCGCGTGGTGCAGGGCGATCTTGCTGACGAGGCCTCGATCTCCGAGGCGATCGAGGGCACCGTGGCGGTGCTGTCCTGCGTGGGTCACGTCGCGGGAGAGTCCCCGGAGGCCTATGGGGCCGGCATGCAGCGGATCCTAGGGGCCATGCAGGCCCATGGCGTGCGGCGCATCCTGGCCATCTCGGGAGCCGGTCTCGAGCTGCCCGGCGACGAGACGGGGTGGAGCCGCCGGTTCATCATCACCGTCCTCAAGCTGTTCGCCCGCAGCGCCCTCGCGGGCAAGGAGGCCGAGTGGGCCGTCATCCGTGACGCGGAGGTCGACTGGACCGTGGTGCGCGTCGCGCGGATGCTCGCCCGGCCCGCGGCGGGGGAGGTCGCCGTCGACCTGCGCCGCGTGTCGGGGAGCCCTCTGGTGGCCTATGCGGACGTCGCCGCCTGGATGGTCGAGCAGGTGGACGACTCGACCTACGTGCGCGAGGCGCCCTTCCTCAGTGGAGCGTAGCTCCAGGGACGGTGGCCTCGCCGCCGCCGCGCGGCTGGAGCTCCGACCCGAGGCGGGCAGGGGACCGGTGGCGCACGGACGGTCAAGTCGCTGCGGCGTCGCCGCTGTAGAGTTCTCGCATGTCTCGCCCACCTTGGCCGGCCCGGATCCTCCGGGTCGTCGATCACATCCAGGCCCACCTCCACGAGGAGCTCCGGCCCGAGGCGCTGGCGGAGCTGGCAGGGTTCTCCCTGCACCACTTCCACCGAGTGTTTCGCGGACTGACCGGCGAGACCGTGATGGGATTCGTCCGCAGACTCCGGCTCGAGCTCGCCGCGCAGCGCCTGTCCTTCAGCGGCCTGCCGATCACCGACATCGCGCTCACCTCGGGCTACGCGAGCCACGAGGCGTTCACCCGCGCGTTCCGTGCCCGCTTCGGCACGAGCCCCCGGCGCTGGCGCGGGCGCTCGCAAGAGCCCGGCAGCATACCGAGGGTCGCGATGCGCGAGCTCCCGCCGCGTACCGTCCTCGCGATGCGCCACGTGGGCCCGTACGAGGCGTCCTGGCCTGCCTGGACGGCGCTGCAGGCGCTCTGCGCCCAGCTCGGACTCCACCGAGACGAGGAGGCCATCGGCCTCTGCTATGACGACCCGGACGTCACCGAGCCCGCGCGCATCCGGTACGACGTGGCGGTCGTGGTGCCCGAGCGCGCACCGCTGGCGCTCCCGGAGGCGGCCGCGGAGCCCGTGGTCGAGCGCTACCTCTACAACCCCGCGATCACCCCGCCCGAGGACCTGTTGACCGAGGTGCAGGTACGCACCGCACCCGCTTGAAGGAGGAATCCATGGACGCCCCTACGATCATGAGCCACGTCTCGCTCGGCACCGACCGCTTCGACGCCGCCGCCGCCTTCTACGATGCCGTGCTCGGGGTGATCGGCGCGAAGCGGCTCATGGAGCACCCCGGTGCGCTCGCCTACGGCAAGCAGTACCCCGAGTTCTGGATCCAGACCCCGATCGACGGCGCCCCGGCCTCGGTCGGCAACGGCACCCACGTGGGCTTCTTCGCCCGCTCGCGCGAGGAGGTACACGCGTTCTGGGAGGCGGCCCTCGCTGCGGGGGCGCGCGGAGACGGCCCACCGGGCCCTCGTCCCCACTACGGGGCACCGTACTACGGATGCTTCGTCAGAGACCTCGATGGGCACAAGGTCGAGTGCGCCTTCTGGGACCTCGCCGCGGCGTGAGCGGGTCTGTCAGGGGGTACCGCGGGGACCTCCCGGCACCCTGCTCAGAACAGGCTCGCCGTGTAGGCCACGGCGCAGACGAGGAGGACGGCTCCCTCCCACCTCGAGAGTCGCTGGCCCGTGTACAGGAGCACGGCCAGGAGCAGGCTCGAGCCGACCATCCAGGGGTAGTCCCACGCGCCGAACCCGGCATGGACGGGGATGGGCCGGACGAGCCCGGCGATCCCGACGATCCCGAGGACGTTCATGATGTTGCTGCCGACGACGTTGGACACGGCGAGGTCCACCTGCCTGCGCAGGGCGGCGACCACGCTGGTGAACAGCTCGGGCAGGCTGGTGCCGAACGCGACCAGGGTGAGGCCGATCACCCGCCGGCTCACGCCCAGGTCCTCGGCGATGGCCACCGCGCCGCTCGTGAACCAGCGGGCGCCGAGGCCGAGCATCGCCATGCCAAGCGCGCATGCGAGCAGCGCGAGGAGCAGGGCAGGCGGCTGCGCGGCTTCGTCGGTCGCCGGCTCGGTGTCGCTTCCCTGCCGAACCAGCACCGCCGTGAAGACGACGAGGGCGGTGACGAGAAGCCCGCCCTCGACGCGGCCCACCACCCCATCGAGGCTGGCCAACACGAGCGCGACCGCCGCGCCGACCATCACCGGGAGGTCGAGGGTGAAGGTGCCCTTCGGGACGGCCAAGCCGCTGATGAGGCCGGTGAGGCCGAGGATGAGGGCGATGTTGTAGATGTTGGAGCCGACGACGTTGGCGAGCGCGATGTCGGGCATGCCCTGGAGCGAGGCGTCGACCGACACGACGAGCTCGGGAAAGGAGGTGCCCCAGGCCACGACGGTCAGGCCCACCACGCCCGGACGCAGCCCGAGGCGCAGCGCGATCGCGGACGCGCCGCGGATCAGCGCCTCGGCGCCGCCCGCGAGGAAGACGAGACCGCCGATGACCAGTCCGATGTCCTGCAAGGTGTCTCCAGTGGCCTGCCCAGCCGCGGCTGCCTGGACGAGAGGGCAGGATCCTGCCCTGGTGCCGCCGCGGGTCAGCTAGCGCACGACCAGGCTCGGCCGGGGCGACATCCGGATCACGCGCTCGGTCACGCTGCCGAACTGCAGGCGCTCGACGCCCTTGCGGCCGTGCGTGGGCATCGCGAGGAGGTGCGCGCCGAGCTTGGTGGAGAAGTCCACGAGATCACCGGCCGGGTGCGAAGAGGACGCGAGGATCATGTGCACACCCGCGACATCGATCCCCGAGGCGTCGACCGCGGCTTGGCACTCCCGCTTGGCCCAGGCGTGGTGCGGGTGCTCCTCCGGGGCCGAGATCTCACCGATCATCCCCACCCGGCGCGACGCGAACAGGTCCGCGAGCGCGTGGACGACGTGAATCTCGGCCTCGGCTCCGAGCCACTGCCGGACGCGGGTGACGGCGCGAAGCGAGGGCTCCTGGGCATCGACCGGACACAAGACCCGCAACGGGCCCGACGACGGCAGCGGCGTCGCCCCGCGCGGGCCGACCAGCGCGGAGCCGTCGACCATGCGCACCACCCGCTCCGCGACCGAGCCGAGGAACAGCCGCCCGAGCCCCGTCCGCGCGTGGGTGCCCACAACCACCAGGTCGAAGCCGGCGGCCTCGTCGACCAGCACGTGCCCGGCCGAGCCTTGCAGCTGCTTGGCCTCTCCCCGGTTGGCGGCGGGGATCGTCGCGACGAGCCCGTCGAGCACCGACGTCGCGGACGCAGGCGACGACGAGACGAGACGAAGGTGCAAGCGCCCTCCCAGCCGCGTGGCCCAGGGAAGCGCCTGCTGCACCTCGTCTCCCGGATCCTGGGGATCGACCGCCACCATGATGTCCACCGTTCACCTCCTGAGTTCAGCGCTGAGCCTTGCCTGCCATGCAATCACCGGGCCTGACCGAGCCAGCGAGGGGTCCGCTGACGCGAACGCCAGGGGGCCAGCACACCCAAGCACTCTGGTCACTTTCGCACATTGGCTGGCGACGCGGTGCAGGCTACTCTCGCCGCCGGGGGCCGCCGCGCGTGGAACGACACCTGCTCCAGCATACGGAGATTGTATCGATCGTGGGGGATATCCTCACGATACGGGCGCCTGGCGCTCGCAGCGCCGAGCTCGCGGTCGTGGAATCCGAGGGAGCGCGCTCGCTGGCCCGCGTGATCCAGCTCGACGGCGACATGGCTGCGCTGCAGGTCTTCCGCGGAGGCCGCGGGATCTCCACGCGGGCGCGGGTGCGCTTCCTTGGGCACCCCATGCAGGTGCCGTGCTCCCGCAACTTGTTCGGCCGCATCCTCGATGGGGCGGGGGTCCCGCGGGACGGGGGGCCCGGGCTCGAGGACGAGCGCACGATCCCCATCGCGTCGCCTACGGTGAACCCCGTTCGGCGTACCCAGCCCGACCGCATGATCCGCACCGACGTCCCCATGATCGACGTGTTCAACACGATCGTGGAGAGCCAGAAGATCCCCATCTTCACGGTGGCGGGCGAGCCACACGCCAAGCTCATCTCGCGGATTGGCGTGCAGGCCGATGCTGACCTCATCGTGTTCGGTGGCCTCGGTCTGATCTACGACGACTTCCACTTCTACCGGAGCGCGTTCGAGGAAGCGGGGGTGTTCGGCCGCACCGTCATGTTCGTGAATCTGGCCTCGGACCCTGTCGTAGAGCGTCTGCTCGTGCCGGACCTGGCGCTGGCGGTCGCCGAGGACTTCGCGCTGCGGGAGAGCCTGCGCGTCCTCGTGCTCCTCACCGACATGACGGCCTTCGCGGACTCCCTGAAGGAGATCGGCGTGGCGCTCGAGCACGTGCCGTCCAACCGGGGCTATCCCGGAGATCTCTACAGTCAGCTGGCCCGGCGGTACGAGAAGGCCGTCTCCTTTCAAGGCGCGGGCTCGGTCACCGTGCTCGCGGTCACGACGATGCCCGGCAACGACGTGACCCACCCGGTGCCCGACAACACCGGGTACATCACCGAGGGGCAGATCTACCTGCATCACTCCGTCATCGACCCGTTCGGGTCGCTGTCGCGGCTGAAGCAGCACGTGGTCGGCAAGCAGACCCGCGAGGATCACGGGCAGCTGGCCAACGCGATGATCCGACTGTACGCAGCGGCCCAGGACGCTGAGCGCAAGCACGCCATGGCCTTCGAGCTGACTGACTTCGACCAACGCGCGCTGGCCTACGGCCGCCACTTCACAGACCGCTTCATGCAGGTCGACGTCCGGCTTCCACTGGAGGCAGCGCTCGACCTGGGCTGGAGAACCCTGGCGGAGTCGTTCGCGCCCGAGGAGCTGCTGATCAAGCAGGCCCTCGTCGACAAGTACTACCCTGGGTCAGACACCCGGCCGGACGCGTAGGCGGAGCTTCCGATGGGGACGGCCCTCAACAAGAGCTCCCTGAACCGGCTCCGCAAGGACCTCCGGACCTACGAGCGGTTTCTGCCCACGCTCGAGCTCAAGCAGCAGCAGCTTCGGGCTGAGGTGGCGGCCGCCCGTGAGCTCCTCGAGGAGACGGACCGGGCGCTGCGGGAGGCCCGCGCCTCCGCGGCGCAGGTGGGGCCGTTCCTCACTGTGCCGGACATCGACCTCCGTGGACTGGTCACCGTCGAGGAGCTCGGCCTCGAGACGCGCAACGCGATGGGGACGCCAGTGCCTGTGTTCCGGTCGGTTCGCCTCGCGATCACGCCCTACAGCCTGCTTGCTCGGCCCCACTGGGTCGATGCGCTCGCCGAGGCCCTGGTGGCGTGTGCGGAGGCCGAGTTGCGGCGCCAGGTGGCCGCCGAGGCGCACGCTCGCCTCACCCACGCGCTCACGAAGGTCACCCAGCGCGTGAACCTGTTCGAGAAGGTGCTCATCCCCGAGACGCGAGCGTCGATCGCCCGGATCCGGGTGTTCCTCGCCGACGCAGAGCGGATGGCGGTCGTCCGCTCCAAGATCGCGAAGCGCAAGCTGGCGGCATCGTGAGCATCGTCACGATGAAGCGTGCCACGGTCGTGGGGAGGAACGACGACCAGGCCGCGCTGCTCGACGCCCTGCAAGCGCTCGGGTGCTTGCACGTCGTTCCGCTCACCGAGGGAGGCCCGCCGGCCAGTCCGCCAGACGCACCGGATGCCACGCTCCGTGCGATGCGGATCCTGGCGAGCAGCCACCGGCGGCGGCGCGTGGCGCGCCATCTGCACGCCGAGACGGATGCCGAGGCGGTCGCCGCCCAGGTCATCGCCGTCCAGGAGCGCATCGAGCAGCTGACCTTCACCCGGGATCACCTGCAGAAGCGGATCGAGGACTTCGGGCCATGGGGCGAGTTCGCCTTTCCCCCGCTCGAGGAGCTCGGGGGCCATCGGCTGTGGTTCTACGAGGTGCCGTCGTACCAGCTGCGGCTCCTCCCCGCGGACACCGTTCCGTGGGAGATCGTGTCGCAGGACCACCGCGTCGCGCACGTCGTGGCGGTGTCGCCGGAGGAGCCGGTCGGGATGCCGGTGCCGCGGGTTCACCTGGGTGCCAAGCCGCTGTCGGTGCTGGTACGCGAGCTCGAGGAGGCCGAGCTCGCGCTCGAGGACGCCATCACCGAGCGGGAGGTGCTCACGCGGTACCGGCTGCTCCTGGCCCGCCACCGCGCCCGGGCTCGCGACGCGGCCGACCGCGCCCAGGTAACGCAGCTGGCGCTGCGCGATCCGGCGCTCTTCGCGCTGCAGGGGTGGGTGCCGGAGCCCCGTCTCGACGCGCTCCGCGCCCTTGCGCAGGAGCGAGGGATCGCGCTGCTCGTGCAGGAGGCAGCGCCCGACGACGAGCCCCCCGTGCTGCTCCAGAATCCCGAGCCGCTGGCGGGGGGGCAGGAGGTCGTCGGCTTCTACTCGCTGCCCGGCTACCGAACCGTCGATCCGTCGGTCCCGCTCTTCTTCTCGCTGTCCGCGTTCTTCGCCATGATCGTGAGCGATGCGGGCTACGGGCTCGTCCTCGCTCTGCTGTTGGCCTTCGCGTGGCGCCCGCTGCGCCGCTCGAGTCAAGGGGCTCGGCTCGCCTGGCTTGGGCTGGGCATCGTGGTGTCCACCGTGGTCTATGGCCTGCTGGTGGGGAGCTGGTTCGGTCTTCCGTCGCCGGCCCCTGTCGACCGGCTCACGGTGCTCGACCTGGGGGACAACACCACGATGATGGCGCTGTCGGTGGGCATCGGGGTGGGTCACGTCGTCCTCGCCAACGTCCTCGCGGCGTCGTCGCGAGCCGGCTCGCCGCGGGCTTGGGCTCCCGTCGGCTGGGTGATGGTGATCGTCGCGGCCACGCTGGGCGCGCTCTCGGCCGCAGGCGTGGCCCACCTGCCCGCGTCGGGGCTCCTCGGCGGAGCGGGGCTCGGACTGGCGCTGATCGTGTGGTGCAGCGGGGCCGACCGATGGTGGCCGGCCTCCGTCGGGGAGCTCGCCGGTCGGCTGCTCACCGGGGTCGGCGCGCTGGCGGGGGTGGTCCAGGCCTTCGGCGACGTGCTGTCGTACCTTCGGCTGTTCGCGCTCGGGCTCGCGAGCGCGTCGCTGGCGATGACCTTCAACCAGCTCGCCAGCGACGTCTCGACGGCGGTGCCGGGCCTCGGGCTCGCCATCGGGCTCGCGGTGCTCGTGGTCGGCCACGCCGTGAACCTCCTGCTCGCGGTGCTCGGAGGCGTCGTGCACGGGCTGCGGCTCAACGTGCTCGAGTTCCAGAACTGGTGTGTGCCCGAGGACGGCAGACCGTTTCGTGCGTTCCGGCGCACCGAGGAGGAAGAGTGGAACCCCTCGTGATCGCGATGGGATGGATCGGGATCTTCGCGCCCGTCGCGCTCGGCGCGATCGGCAGCGGCATCGGCTGCGGTCGGGCCGGGCAGGCCGCGGCAGGCGCCATGCTCGAGACCGACGGCGGCCATGCGCGCTTCGTGGGCCTGTCGGCCCTGCCCTCGTCGCAGGTCATCTACGGCATCGTGGTGATGTTCGCGCTGCGGCGCGCGGTCACGGTCGAGAACGCCCCGGCGTTGTTCGCCATCGGCGTGCTGTCTGGCCTGGCGCTCCTGATCACGGCGATGTGGCAGGGCAACAACTGCGCGTCGGCCATCCAGGCCTCGAAGCACAAGCCGGAGATCTTCGGCATCTCCGTTGCCCCGGCGGCGATCGTGGAGGGCTTCAGCGTGTTCGCGTTCGTCTTCGCCCTGGTGCTCGCCCCGGACATCCCGCAATGAGCGGCCAAGACGCCTCCACCGGAGTCCAGGCGCTGATCGACCGGCTCCGCGACCAAGGGGTGGCGGCGGGGCGGGAACAGGCCGCGCAGATCGTGGCGCAGGCGCGGGAGGAGGCCGCCGACCTCGTGGCGGCCGCCCGAGAGGAGGCTCAACAGCTGCTTGCCGAAGCGCGCGCCGAGTCCGCGCGCGTGCGGGAGTCCGGCAAGGCGGCGGTGGCGCTGGCTGCGCGCGACGCCCAGCTGCAGTTGCGCGAAGAGCTGGTGACACGATTCTCGTCTCGGATCCGGCATCTCGTGCGAGAGGCCCTCGACGATCGGGAGACGCTGCATCGCCTCGTGCTCGCGGTCGCAGGCCGGGTCGCCGGCGACGAGATCGGCGAGGCATCCGTCGATGTGGTGCTCCCATCGCGGGTCACCGATCTCGACGACCTGAAGCGGGACCCCGACGGCGCAGGCGCGGACGCGCTCACGCAGCTCGTTCGCGGAGTGACCGCCGACCTTCTTCGCGAGGGGGTCGCCTTGCGGACGGGATCCCATCGATCGGGCCTCGTCGTGGCGATCCGGGACGCGGGGATCACGGTCGACCTCACCGACGAGGCGGTCACCGACCTCCTCATGCGTCACCTGCGGCCGCGCTTCCGAGCCCTCCTCGAGGGGAGCGTGCGGTAGGTATGCCACGCTCGCGCGACTACTTCACGCTGGTCACGAGCCTCCCGGCACTCCCTCCGACGTTCGAGGTGGCGCGTCCCCCGATCAGTCGTCCCCGGCTCGATGTCCGCCTGCGCATGCTGCATGCTGACGACCACCGGGTCGCGTCGCGCATGGAGGGGTTCCTTCGCTGGGCGCGCCTGCCGCTGCACCGGAAGAGCAGAGACATCCTGGCGGCTGCGGAGGCGCTCCTCGCGACGAGCGACAACGCGGTCCTCGCGGAGATCGTTGCCTATCGGGTGGCCGTGCGGGTCCTCGTCGCCGCTCTGCGTGCCCGGCGCCTCGGGCGCCCGCCACCGGTACTGGAGCGTGGCTGGCGGGAGGCGGACTGGGCCTACGCGGTCCGCCACCGGGGGGCGCAGCGAGACTTCGGGCTGGGCGGCCGCTTCCCGTGGCTCGAGGCGTTCCTCGATCGGATGGAGGCGGGGGAGCCGATGGAGGCGGAGCGCGTGCTGCTGGGGTCGACCTGGCGGCACCACCGTGCGCTCGAGCCGTCCCGTCCGTTCTCCTTCGATGCCGTCTTGCTCTACCTGTGCCGCTGGGACATCTGCGACCGCTGGTCGGCCTACGGCGCCGACGGTGCGTCGGCCGTGTTCGAACACCTGCTTCAGGAGGTCCTCGGTGAGCGAAGCCGCCTCTTCCGATGAGCGCGCGGGTCGCGTCGTGTCGGTCCACGAGAACCTGGTCCGCTTCACCGTGCCGGCGTCGGGGCTGCGTCGCAACGAGGTCGTCCTGGTCCACGCGGGCGAGGCTCGGCTCAAGTCCGAGGTGCTTCGGATCCTCGGCGAGGAGGCGGATGCCCAGGTGTTCGAGGACACGGCGGGGGTCCACGTGGGGGCCGTGGTGGAGCGGACGGAGCACCTGCTGTCCGTCGAGCTCGGCCCAGGGCTGCTGGGCCAGGTCTTCGACGGGCTCCAGACGCCGCTGCACGAGCTGGCCGAGCGCCACGGCTTCTTCCTTCCGCGAGGGGCCCCGCTTCCTGCCCTCGATCCGGAGCGGCGCTGGGCGTTCACCCCGACCGCCCAGGCCGACGACGTCCTGCGGGCCGGCGACCGCCTGGGAACCGTGCCAGAGGGCCGGTTCGACCACCCGATCACGGTGCCCTTCGACCTCGGGGGAGAGGTCCGCGTGCATTGGATCGATGCGGGGAGCTTCCGCGTCGACGAGCCGGTGGCGCGCGTCGTGCTCGAGGACGGGACGACCCGGGATCTCACCCTCAAGCAGCGCTGGCCTGTCCGTCGCCCGCTGCCGGAGGAGCTCCTGCTACACCGCCGGGCCGAGCGGCAGTACCCCGACGAGCCGATGGTGACGACCACCCGCGTCATCGACACGTTCTTCCCGATCGCGAAGGGGGGCACCGCGGCGATCCCGGGACCCTTCGGGGCGGGCAAGACCGTCCTCCAGGGCCTGCTCGCGCGATTCTCGGACGTCGACGTGGTCGTGGTGGTGGCGTGCGGGGAGCGGGCCGGCGAGGTCGTCGAGACGATCACCGACTTCCCGCAGCTTCCCGACCCCCGAACCGGGGGCACGCTGATGGACCGCACGATCATCATCGCGAACACCTCGTCGATGCCCGTCGCAGCGCGGGAGGCCTCGGTGTACACCGGCACCACCATCGGCGAGTACTACCGGCAGCTCGGCTACGACGTCCTGCTCATCGCCGACTCCACGTCGCGGTGGGCGCAGGCGATGCGCGAGACGTCGGGCCGACTCGAGGAGATCCCGGGCGAGGAAGCCTTTCCCGCCTACCTCGACAGCGCGATCAAGGGGCTCTATGACCGCGCCGGGGTGCTCCAGGGGCCGCTGGGGACCGGCTCGCTCACCATGGTGGGCACCGTGTCGCCAGCGGGGGGCAACTTCGAGGAGCCCGTCACCCAGTCCACCCTGGGAACCGTCAAGACCTTCCTGGGGCTCTCCTACGATCGCGCCTACAAGCGCTACTACCCCGCTATCGACCCGCTGATCAGCTGGTCGCGGTACCACGACCAGCTGGAGGACTACTTCGAGCGCACGGTCGAGCCCCGGTGGCGCCGGCGGGTGGCGCAGCTGATCGACGTGCTGCGCCAAGGCCACCGGATCGAGCAGATGATGCAGGTCACGGGCGAGGAGGGGATCTCGCTGCAGGACGTGGTGACCATGCACCGTGCGCGGCTTGTCGATCTCGTCTACCTCCAGCAGGATGCGTTCGACGAGGTCGACGCGAGCTGTCCGCTCGACCGGCAAGCCGAGCTGCTGGACGCGGTCGTGCAGGTGCTGGAGGCGCCGGTCGGCCTCGCGGACCGCGAGGCGGTGCGGGAGGCCTTCACGGGCCTGATCGGCGCGTTCCGCAACGCGAACTACGCTTCCCGGGGCTCGGCACCCTACCGGGAGTGGATGGAGCGGATCGTCACGCTGCGAGAGGCGCTGGCTTGACGCTCGGGTGCCTCCGGACTGCTCGACCCACTGCCGCGAGGAGAACCAGGAGGCCCGCGGCGGGGAGCGCCTCTCCGATCTGGCGGTAGAGCGTGGGCACGGGCGTGGTCGGGACCCTCGCGAGCATCACCCGGGCTCCCTCGAAGTAGCTCGCCGAGCCGCGTACGCGACCGAATGCGTCGGTCGCGAGGCTGGTGGCCCAGCGCACCGAGCGCACGACCGAGAATCCCCCCTCGATGCCCCGGACGGCGGCCATCTTGGAGTGGTACGGGTCGATGCCGCGCCAGTCGCTCGACGGCACGAGCACCAGTCCCGCGCCGGCGCGGGCGTGGGCTCGGCCCATCGCGGGGAAGTCGTAGTCGTAGCAGATGGCGCCCGCCGCCCGTCCGTACGGACGCGCGTGGGCCACCAGCGGTGCGACGCCCGGTACCGCGCCCTCGCCGGGGACGGGATGGTGCTTGAGGTAGGTCTCGAGCGGACCCGCGGGGGTCATCCAGACGTACTTGTTCTCGTAGCGATAGTCGCCCCCCTCGAGGGGGATGACGTAGGCGAACAGAACGTCGATGCCCTGCTCGCGGGCGAGGGCGGCCGCGCGCTCCAGGAACGCCGGCTCCTCGTCGGCCTCGACCGCGGTGGCGCCCTCGTTCCAGACCACGACCTCCGCACCCGCGGCGGCAGCCGAGGCCGTGCGCGCGAACAGCGCGTCGGTGCCGGCCACGCGCTCCTCGACCGGCGGAAAGCCCTCTGGCGTGGCGTGCAGATCGGTGGTGACCGTGGCGACGGTGACGTGGGGCCCGGGCAGGGGACGGTCCAGGCGGACGGTGCCGTAGGCGTGAGCGCCCACGACCAGCGCAGCGACGGCCGCGGCCGCGGGAAGCCACCGAGCTCGGTCCCTTCGATCGACGAGGACCGCGATCACGGCGGAGGTCGCCGCGAGCAGCCCGGTCACGCCGGTGAGCCCGACGAGGCTGGTGATCTGGAGGAGGGCGAGGTTGTCGAGCTGCGTGTAGGCCAGGCTCCCCCAGCTCCCGAGCTCGCTGAAGTGCGCAGACAGGCTGTCGAGCACGACCGTGAGCGCCGGGAAGAGGACGAGCCCCCAGACGTCGCCCAGGCGACGGCGCAAGGCTTCGAACGTGGCGTAGCCGAGGAAGCTCCCCATCGCCGTGGGGACCGAGAACATCGGCACGAAGAGCAGCGGGATCGGCTCCGTGACGATCTTCGCGATGTTCAGGAAGGTCGCCAGCTGCAGCGCGCCGAACAGCAGGAGCCAGAGGCGCCAGCCGCGGAGGTGTCGCAGCGCGAGCAGCCACGGTACGGCTGCGATCCAGCCGACGAGCGCGAGGTTGAACCGGTTGCCCGCGAGGGCTGTGAACACAATGCCAAGGGCCATCAGGCTGGCGATCGAGGCTCGGGACGCACGGATCCCGTCCGGCCGCGTGGCGGCCGACTCGGACAGTGGCGACATGGGTCACTCCGCTTGGGCACCCGCCCAGATGAGGTGGAGCTGCTGGCGGTACATCGGGGCGACCGCCCGAGGCGAGGCCTGGCCGAGAACCAGGGGCACGCCGAAGAAGATCGAGGCGATGGCGAGCACGACGGAGGACACGTCGGTCTGGGGCGGCAGCTCGCCCCGGGCCACCGCCTCCTCGACGAGCTCCGGGAGGATGGCGCCAAGGCCGCCGTCGGGCAGCTCGGTGGCGCCGGGCGCGTCGTCGAGGAACAGCAGGCGCTCGGCGAGCTCGATGGGCTCACCTACGCCGAAGCTCCCGAGCCGGGCCTGGGCTGCGATGATCTCGCTCATGACCCGGGGATTCGGTGCGTTCCACTCGGCCGTGGTCACGAGGACGGCCTCGATGGCGGCGAGCGCGGTGTCACTCGCCTGCCGTGCCTCGCGCGCCATCCGGGCCACCCGCAGCGTCCACAGCTGGATGAAGTGGGCGAGCAGGTGATCCTTGCTCGGGAAGTAGTTGGAGTGAAGTTCAGACGGTCAGGCGGGGTCGTCCTCGAACAGATTCTCACCTTCGCCTGTGTCGCCTGCGGCCTCCGCGGCCTGGATGGTGTCCCAGGCTTCCCCACTCGATCCGGTTCCACGGTCATGCGCCTGCTGATTGCTCTTTCGGG
>CAYMSU010000115.1:0-14317 GCA_964393165.1 uncultured Enterobacteriaceae bacterium | reverse complement strand
TCGCGCTCGGTGCCGTCGCCGAGGTCCTGCGCCGCACCATGGTCAGCCTCGCGCACTTCACGATCGAGCTCGGGATCCCCCCGTACGACGCCGAGACCGGCCAGGGGGTGCTCCGCTCGGCGGTGCTCCGGGCGAGCCGCACCACCGGAGAGGTGCTCGTCACGTTGGTCGCCGCCCGTCGCGATCGGCGCATCCAGGACCTCGGCGAGGAGGTCGCGCGAGGCGTCAACCAGGTCGTGGGGGTGTGGCTGCACCTCAACGACGGGCCCGGCAACGCGATCTTCCAGCGCGACGGCGACGGAGTGGTCGGGGTGAGCCACCTCGGCGGCAAGGACTGGATCGAGGAGCGCCTCAACGACATCGTGTACCGGATCGGGCCCGGCGACTTCTTCCAGACCAACCCGAGCGTGGCCGAGGTGCTCTATGGGCGCGTGCTCGACCGCCTCGACCTCGCCGAGGGCGAGGCGGTGCTCGATCTCTACTGCGGGGTGGGGGGGATGGCGCTGCCCGCCGCGCGGCGCACCGGCTTCGCGATCGGCGTCGAGGAGATCGAGGGCGCAGTCGACCGCGCCCGCGAGGCCGCCCGGATCAACCGGGTGCCCGCTGAGTTCGTGTGCGACGGCGTGACCACCGCCCTGCCGGATCTGATGGAGCGGCTCGGCGGTGTCGGGTGCAAGGTGGTCGTCGATCCTGCCCGGCGTGGGCTCGAGGAGGGCGTGCTCGACCGCATCCTGGCCCTCCAGCCGTCCCGGATCGCGTACGTGTCGTGCAACCCCGACGCGCTGGCCCGCGACCTGCTCCAGGCGAGGGAGCGGGGCTGGCAGGTCGAGGGCGAGGTCGAGATCTTCGACATGTTCCCGAACACCGCCCACGTCGAGCTGCTCGCGGTGCTGCGCCCTCCGGAGGGGCAACCCGAGCCGCGGCGCCGGGCCCCCCGCCGCCGGCTGATCCGCGACAGCAACTAGCGAGTCCGGATAAGGCTTCGGCCTGGCTCGCGGCGCCTCGCGCGGGCCGAGCCGGAGGCCGCCAGGTTGCTGTGGGTGCACATCATGCTGGTTGGCCTCGCGCAGGAGGCGCCCGCGCCCGCGGCCGGCCCGACGTTCCGGTTCGACCAGGTCCTCGTCGCGACCATCCAGACCCTCGACCCGGCGCTCGAGCCCGTCGCGTCGCGCCTGCAGGCCCGCCTGTCGCAGTCCCTCGCCGAGGCCCACGCCGTGATCGGCATGAGCGACGTGCCAGGGTTCGAGGGCCAGGAGGTAGTCGACGCCACGCTGTACCTTCGGGCGTGCCCGGCCGGCGAGTACGGCGGCTGTGCGCTCGTGGTGGGGCAGCGCTCCCTGGCCGACTGGGTGGTCGGGGGCACCCTCGAGGCCGCCGAGCCGCCGGCGGATGCGCCGTACATCCTGACCGTGTACCTCGTCGACGTGAACGAGAGCCGGGAGGTCACCGCGCTGCCGGTGCCCATCCGCCCCGCGAGCGAGTCCACCGCGGTGCGTGGCATCGCCGCCGTGTTCGCCGACGTGAAGTCAGGCCGGTACGATCCGGCCGACCCCCGCGACCCCTCGGAGGCCGACCGGCGGGCGATCGAGGCGGCCCGCAAGCAGCTGATGGGCGACTACCTCGAGGAGGTCGAGGAGGAGCTCGGGGAGCTCGAGCCCGGCGGGCCGCTGGTCCCCATTCCGAAGGAGCCGGTGACCCTCGAGGAGGTCCAGCGAAAGGCCGAGAGCGAGGAGATCCCCGCGTGGGAGCGAGCCGGCCTGTCCCCGAGGGCCTACGTCCGCTATCTCAACTCGGGCGAGCCGCTCGAGCGCTGGCAGCGCGAGGCGAAGGGGCGGCAGGGCCGCATCGTGGCGCGGGTGTCGGCCGCGGCCGGCCGCGGCCCCTGGCACCAGACCTACGCCGCTCGGCTGCTACGGTCGGCAGAGGACCTGCAGCCCATTCACGTGGTGCAGGTCCTGGAGGTCGCCAGCGGGCCGACCCTCAGCTCGGAGATGGAGTTCGGCGTGGGCCTGCTTCCGTGGCTCGACCTCACCATCGTGGGCGGGCTGCACACCGGCACGGCCGAGATCGTGCGTGACGAGCAGGTCGACGACGATCGGCCGTTCGTGCCCGGCGAGCCCACGATCCGCCAGCTCACGACCTACCACTTCGGCCTGCGCGCCACGGTCGCGCCGTTCCCGCACCCGCTCGTCCGGCCCACGGTCTCCGCCGGGTACATCCAGTGGCGAGGTGCGGGCATCGCCACGATCGAGCCCTACCCCGAGTTGGCGGCACCCCAGCGCGGCCTCCTGCAGCTGCTGCCTGGGGTCGAGCTCGACACCGCCCCGCGCGTGGCCGGGCTGTTCGTGCGAGGCGGCCTCGAGATCCCGCTGTTCGGCACCGCCGTCCGCGTCACCGACCAGGGCGGCGGCCTCGAAGACCCGCCCCGGCCCGGCGCACAGCGGGGCATCGGATGGTTGCTCGGCGCGGGCGTGCATGTCCGGGTAGGACCCGACGGAGGAGCCCCCGAGTGAGTGGCGTTGTCGCCGAGGCCTTGCGCGGGGGGGCGGTAGATGCGACAGAAGCCGTCGGGTCGGGTGAGGGGGCGCTCTGAGGGTGGCGTGGGGCAGGGTTGCGGGCTGGGTGCTCGACCATCCGACGCCGGTGGGCGTCGCACTGGCCGTCGTCGTGCTCCTCGCGCTCGTCGTGGGGGTTCCCCCTCGGATCGAGCCGAACCTGCTCGCCTTGCTCCCCCCAGACGATCCCGCCTCGGTCGCGCTCACGGATCTCCACGAGCGTGAGGGGGGCGCGAACCTCGTCACCCTGGCCTTCGAGGGCGAGCCCGAGGCTGTGGGCCCCTTCCTCGACGAGCTCGCCGAGCGCCTCGAGCGCAGCCCGAAGATCCGCTTCGCGGTCCACGACCTCGACGAGGCGCTCGCCACCAAGATCGGGCTCCTGCAGCTCGAGGCCGCAGACCTCGAGGAGCTGACCCTGCGCCTCAAGGGCGCGCTCGCCCTCGGCGCGGCGCTCAACCCCGTGGTGGTCCAGCGCCTCATGGCGATGGGGGAGGTCACCCAGCGGATCGAGTCCGCCGGGGACCGGTCGTGGGTGCCTGGCGGGAGGGGCAGCGGGCGCCTGCTCGTGCGCCCCACGGGCTCGAGCCACGACCCGCAGTTCTCGGTGGCCCTGATCGAGGAGCTCGAGGCCGAAGTCGCCCAGCTCCTCGAGGGCCACCCGGGGGTCACGCAGACCTGGGTGGGGGGCGCCTACCGCCACAACGTGGAGGACTACCGCGGGATCCGCCGCGACCTGTGGTGGACGAGCGGCGCCAGCCTGCTCCTCGTACTGCTCGTGATCTCGCTCGCGTTCCGATCCCCGCGAGCTGTGGTGCTCGTCGCGGTCCCGCTGGTGATGTCGCTCATCGTGACCCTCGGGCTCGCCCGGATCCTCGTGGGCAGCCTCAATACCTACACCTCGCTCGGCACCGCGATCCTGGTGGGGCTCGGCATCGACTTCGCCATCCACCTCGTCGGGCGCTACCGCGAGCTGCACGCCACGGGGCTGTCCGTGCGCGACTCGGTCATGCAGGCCTGGGACCGCGTCGGGCCGCCCTGTGCCACCGCCGCGATGACCAGCGCCGCCGGCTTCCTCGCGCTCGCCGCGGCGGACTTCCGCGGCTTCTCGCAGCTCGGCGTGCTCCTCGCGGTCGGGCTCGTCGTGGCGCTCGGCATGATGGTGATCACCCTGCCGCTGCTCATCCCGGTGCTCGATCCGGATCCCCCGCTGCTCCGCGGCACGCGGCAGCACGACGGCGCCTCCACGTCCACCTACGCGGTGGCGCCCGGCCTCCTCGCGGGCATCGTGGTGCTCACGGTGGTCGTGGGCATCGCGCGGCTGCCGTCCCTCGAGTGGGAGTACGACGTGAGCGCCCTGCGGCGCGACGGGCTCGCCTACCAGGAGCTCGACGAAGCGGAGCGGGCGCTCGCCCGGGAGTCCTACTCGCCGGTGCTCGTCCGCTTCGACGACGACGAGGCCCTCGCAGCCGCCACCTCCCGGGTCGAGGCGCTGCAGGAGGAGGGCCGGCTGCCCCACATTCAGCGAGCGGTGTCGATCGAGACCGTGCTCCCGGTCGACCAGGGCACTCGGCTCGCCGCGCTGCGCGACCTCCAGGAGCTGCTGGACCACCCGAACCTGCGATACCTCCCCCCGCCCTTGGTGGAGCAGCTGCGGCCCCTCGACGGGGTGCCGCTGACCCCGATCACCCGCGAAGACCTGCCCAAGCCGGTGCGGAGCCTGCTCGGCGCCGAGAACGAGGACGACTACCGGCTGCTGCTGCTCCCCCGAGGCAACATGTGGGATCTGCGGCAGGCCGCGGCACTCGCCGACGAGGTCGGGCTCGCGGTGGCCGACCGGCCCGCGGCGGGGGAGTACGTGGCGCTCGGCGCGCTCTACCGGGTGATGCTGCGCGACATGCCGATCGTAGGCTTCCTCGCGTTCGTGATGGTCACGCTGCTGACCTCCCTCGACCTGCGCCGCCCGGTGTGGGTCCTAGGCGCGGTCTCCACCCTCGTGGCCGGCATGGTGTGGGCGGGCGCCGCGCTCGAGGTCGCGGGCGTGCGGCTCACCATGGTGAACATCGTGGGCATCCCGATTCTGCTCGGCATCGGGATCGACGTGGTGATCCACCTGCTCCACCGCCTCGTGGAGGAGGGGCCGGGAGGGGTGCGCCGGGCGCTGTCGACCACCGGCATCGCGGCGGGCATCTCGGCGCTCACCACCATCCTGTCGTTCCTGTCGCTCACGCTGGCCGGTAACCGCGGCGTCCGCTCGCTCGGCCTGCTGGTCGTGATCGGGCTCGTGGCCGTGTTCCTGGCGAGCGCGCTGCTCATGCCCACCGCCTGGGCCGCCGCCTGGAAGGTGACCGGGCGCGCCCCCGCCGACCAGGGCGAATAAGCTCCCGACATGATTGTGCTGATGTGCCTGTCCACGCTCGCCGGGGCGCGGGAGCTGCCCAAGGCCGGCGAGGTCCCTCGCGTGCGGCTGTACAAGCGCCTGATCGACGACGGGGGACCCGTCCGCGGCCGCTTCCGGCGCTCGTCGGCGCGATGGTGGTTGTGGGAGCTGCGCGATGGCACCGTCGTGCGGGCGCAGCTCCGCGAGGGGGGCGCGATCCTGGAGGACCGTCGGTTCGACGCCGCGGGATGGCCTCTCGCGGCCTTCCGCGAGCCGGGGCCGGAGGCAGGCTCGGTGCCCCGCGTGGTGGTGCAGACCGTGCCCGAGCGCGAGCTGGTCCTCTCCGGCTGGGCGCGCCAGGACATCCCCGGCGGCTCCGTGCTCGCGCCGCTGGCCCCGCTGCCGCGCGAGGGCGGCGGGGCCCAGCTGCTCGTGCTCGGCGGCGCGCTCGACGTGTGGCACGATCCCTCGCGCGCCAACGTGTACGGGGCCGACTTCCGCGAGGGGCTGCTCGGGGCGTGCGGGTGCGTGCTCGTCGATCAGACCGCGACCTGGGTCGACGGCAAGCCCGGGGTCCGGTTCCGCCTCGAGGTCCCCGACCGGGGCGAGGTCGACCTCCTCGACCTGTGGGCGGTGCCCGCGGGGGCGGGCGCGTCCGGGGGGATCTGGCTCGCGTCCTATCGCGTCCGGGGGATCGCCCGGGCTGCCGGCGACGACAGCGCGGCGGAGACGCTCGCCATGGGACCCGGCCGGGCGTTGATCTCCCTCGTCACGCTCGACGCCCTCGCCGGGCTGGGCGCCCCGGAGGCGCCGTGATCGTGTGCGACGAGCACAACGAGCGCGCCCAGGAGCTGTGGGCCGCGCTGCAGCCGCACCTGCCCCCGGGGTGGGCGCCCCCCCGCGACATGGCCGTGGTGGTGGGCGGCGACGGGTTCCTGCTCCGCACCGTCGCGCGACACGGGTTCGACCTCGCCTACCTGGGGCTCAACGCGGGCCACCTCGGGTTCCTCCTCAACGACGTGCCGCGCCCCGCCGACGCGGCCGCCGCGCTGGTGTCCGGGCGCTACCGGGCGCACGGGTTCCCCCTCCTCGAGGCGGAGGTGACCCACGCCTCGGGCGAGACGAGCCGGGTGCAGGCGATCAACGACATCTACCTCGAGCGGATGACGGGGCAGTCTGCCCGTCTGGCCTTGTCGCTCGGCGGCCACCTCGCGCTCGACGAGCTCGTGGCCGACGGGATGATCTTCGCCTCCGCGCTCGGCTCCACGGCGTACTCGTACTCGGCAGGCGGCCTGCCGCTGCACCCTACGATCGAGGCGCTGCAGGTCACCCCGATCTGCCCGCACGTGCCTCGGCTCAGCTCGTTCGTGCTGCCGCGGTCGGCCCAGGCCCGGGTCGACGTGCACCAGGCCCAGTGGCGTCCGGTGCGGGTGGTGGCCGACGGTCGCGGCCTCGACGATGTGATCCGCGTCGACGTGGGGCTGTCGGATCAGGCGGTGCACCTGTGCTACTTCGACAGCCACGACTTCACCCGCCAGATGCTGCACAAGATCATTCGGGCCTGACGGCGTCCGACTGCATACGAGCGGGCGGTGACGACCCAGAGCTCACCGTCGACCTGGCCCGACGGCGGGGGAACCGCCTCCTGCCACACCGCGACGTAGAAGCCGAGATCGTCGTTCCATGCGAGGTCGGCCATCCGGCCTGCGGAGTAGGAACTCTGGGCGAACGCTGACGAACACGGCTGTGCGAGGTCGACCTGTTGGTGCTGGACGACCTCGCGCTGCGTGCCATGGACGAGCGTGAGACGGTCGACCTGTACGAGATCGTGACGGCACGCCACCGGAAGGGCTCGATCATCGCCACGTCGAATCGCGACCCGTCGGAGTGGCTGTCGTTGTTCGCGGATCCGCTGCAGGCGCAGGCCTTGGTCGACCGTTTCGCGAACAACGCCTACGACGTCGTCATCGAGGGCGAGTCGTACCGACGACGTCAGAAGCCCCGCCCGACGCAGAAGGAGGCGTGATGCACACCATCGCAGGCTTCCCGAGCGTCGGGCGCCCCGCCGTGGGGCCTTCGGCTACGGACGTGACCTCGCTTCGCGAGGCCCCCTCCGTAGCCTCCAGCCCCACGGCGCCTACCTCCGTGATGTGGTCCCATGTTCGTGGCCGGAGTGGTCCCATGTTCGTGGCCGATGAGGTCCGGCCATGGGATCGGTGGTCCCATGTTCGTGGCCGAGGGGTGGTCCCATCACGGTGGCCGTTGACACATCGGGGGTCGAGCTGGACGGCCGGCGAAGCATCGAGGGGTCAATCAGACACTTCGTCCTCGATCCGGTCGGGGGAGATGCGAGCGGGCTTCGATAGGGCGGGTTCTGCCGTCGAGGGCAGCCCCAGGAAGCGACTCGAGTCTGAACGAGGGCCGGATGCCTCGGCGCGTGTCTGACTCGACCCCGGATGCCTGGCGGTCCGGGGTGGCCCCGGCATCTGGGGCGCGACCATGTGCTCTGGGTCTTCGCCGGACCCCTCGGTGCCCTCCGCGGGACGCCCCGCCAGTACCGGAGCGGAAGACTCCCAAACTAGAAGCTTGTGAATACGGTTGAGGAGCGGGTCTCGGACCAGGTGTGGCGCGTCGGGGCGCACCGGCTACCCTGTCGTGGCCAGGAGGCCCAGGATGTCCAACACGGCGTGCAAGCTGGGCGCTCGACGAGCTCCCGACCAGGTGGGCGCGTGATGACGAGCGAACGCATCATCCTGTCCGGCATCTGGGTCGCGACCATGCTCGTCTACCTGCTGGGCGACGTGCTCCGGATCTTCGCCGGCCACGCAGTGCCCGGCGAGATGGCGGGCAAGCAGGCGCAACCCTGGATGTGGACGCTCGCGGCGGTCATCATGCTCGTGCCGATCACGATGGTGGTCTTGTCGCTCGTGGTGCCCTACCCGATGGTTCGCTGGCTCACGCTCGGTGTGGTCGTGCTCACCGTGCTGTTCAACCTGGCGGGGCTGCCCTACAAGGGCGCCTACGACAACCTCCTGATCGGCGTCAGCTTCATCTTCAACGGCCTCGCGTTCTGGTACGCGTGGCACTGGGTGCCCGAATGAGCCTCGAGGTCGTCTACTTCAGCGATGTCCTGTGCGTGTGGGCCTACGCCGGCCAGGTCCGGGTCGACGAGCTGCGCCGGCAGTTCGGCGAGCGGATCACGGTCGTGGAGCGGTTCGTGAGCGTGTATGGCGACGTGCCCGGTCGGATCGCAGAGCAGGTGGGCGGCGCAGAGGATGCCCGCGAGGCCTACGCGCGCAAGAAGCGCGCGGTCGCCGCGCGCTTCGACCACACCTCGATGCACCCGGACTGCTTCACCCGTGTGGTGCCGAAGTCGTCGAACCAGGCCCACCTGGTGCTGTGCGCGGTGCGGTCGCTGATCGCCGACGGATCCCTGGACGCGCAGGACGGAGGGCGCGTGTCGCGCTTGGTGCGCGCGGTGCGCCAGGCCTTCTTCGAGCAGGCGAAGGACGTGGCGCAGCTCGAGGGGCTGCTCGGACTCATGGAGGCCCACGAGGTGCCGCGAGCCGCGATCGAGGCGAAGCTCGCCGACGGCTCCGCGATGGCCGAGCTGAGCGCGGATCTGCGCATGCGCGACACCCTGCGGCTGGAGGGCAGCCCGACCTACGTCCTCGATGGCGGCCGCGAGAAGCTGTTCGGCAACGTAGGCTACCGGATCATCGAGGCCACGGTCACCGAGCTGCTCGGCGCCGGCCAGGGGGATCGCGGCGCCAGTTGGTGCTGACCGTCCGAGGGGATCCCGGAAGCCTGACCATCCCGCCGGGCCCTCAGTCCACGACGTTCTCGCCGCCGTCGAGCAGCGTGCCGGGGCGCGACCAGTATCGGAACTGCGGCGTCCACTCCTCGACCCCGGCCAGCGCCAGCAACGGGAAGGCCGAGCAGTACTGGTCGCCCGGACCGAACACGCACCGGTTCTTGACCCGGATCGTGTCGCCGTCGCGCTCGTAGACCGTGGCCCCGGGATAGTTCGCGTGCCCCTCCCACGTGGTCTGCTCGGCGGCGTACGGGCTGTCGGCGTGCGACGCCATGCGGAACCGCCACCCGCGCGAGCCCGCGAAGCGCCGCTGGACCTCCGGCGCGTCGGGCGAGACGACGACCACGGCCATGGCCGACTCGAGGTGGGGGAGCAGGCCGTTGAAGCCATCGCCCCACAGCGTGCAATAGCGGCAGCCCTGGCCCATGTTGTGCACGACCAGGAGCCGGTCATGGTCGCCGAACAGCTGGCGGAGCGAGGTGTCGCCGCCGAGCGTGCGGAACGGGTAGTCGGGGACCTCCTCGCCCCGGTAGGCGCGCCGAAGCGCGTGGGCCTTGGCGGTGAGCTCGAAAATCTGCTTCTCGAGGGCGACGATCTCATCCAACTCGACCATGGCAACCTCCGCGCATTCGCTGGGGCCATTCTACTCACTTGAAGCTCCGGCGCCTCCGCGCCCGGTCGGCTGATTCGAGGGCGCCGCTCGAGCCGGCCGGAGCACAGGGGATGCAGGCGGGCGGCCGCGCGGGTGCCCTGGAGGCATCGGGCGTCGAGCTGGACAGCCGGCGAAGCATCGAGGGGCCTCGGCCCGTGTCTGACTCGACCCCGGATGCCTGGCGTTCTGCGGCGGATCCGGGGTGGAGCGCGCGGGGCAGTGCACAGCCCTAGGGGCTGCTCGTGGGCTTCTCCTCGCCCTCCGCGGCCGGTGCCTCGGCCTCGTCGTCAGCCGGGGCAGGCGCCGCCGCACCATTCGGGGCGGGCTCGGTCGACGCCTGCACGCCGTTGTCCGACGCCGGCGCGGCCTCCGGTTCCGAAGGCGCGACCTCCGCAGGGGTCGGTGCCGCCTCGGTCTCGGTCGTCACGGACGCCTCGACATGCTCGGCAGGAACGTCTTCGGGCGCAGACGTCGCCTCTGAAGGCGCGGCCGCCAACTCCTCGGACGGCGCGGCCGCCGACTCCTCGGACGGCGCGGCCGCCGACTCCTCGGACGACGCGGCCGCCGACTCCTCGGACGGCGCGGCCGCTGACTCCTCGGACGGCGAGGCCGCTGACTCCTCGGACGGCGCGGCCGCCGACTCCTCGGACGGCCCGGGCTCTTCGCCCGCTCGCCGCAGCACGCGGGCCGATGGCACCGCCGGAGTAGGTGCCACGCGCGCGTCGTCGGCTGTCTGATCGAGCAGGCCCGCGGCCTGTGCCTCGATGATCCCCTGCACCCGCTTGATCAGCAGATCGTAGTACACGCACTCCAGGCTGTTCTGGGACGTGCGCTCCTTCGCCCGCTGGTACTCCGCGTGGGCCGGGATGTACTGCTCCCGCACCTCGAGGATGTGCCCCAGCGCCGCAAACGCCCGGGCGTGCGTGGGATCCTTGTCGACCCGCTGGCGGATGGTGTGCTCCGCCTGGTCCACGTTGCCCTGCGCCATGTCGAGCAGCGCCCGCTCCACCGTGATCCGCCGCGCCCGCTCGTGCGCCCGATCGGTGAACTTGCGGGCCTGCTTGAGCAACCACGCCGCACGCTCGAGATCGCCCCCCTCCTCGCGGATCAGGGTGGCGAACAGCAAGCACGCCTCGGGCGCGCGCCGCTCGCCGCGGATCCCATCTTCCAGCAGCTCCGCCGCCTGGCGGCGCAGCTCCTTCTGGTTGTCGAGATCCACCCGGGCCTTCTCGATCAGCAGATCCGCCAGCCGCGCGCTCTGCACCGGATCCCCGGGAGCCAGGCGCACCGCCTCGCGCAGCAGGTTCTCGGCCTCCTCGAGCGCCTCCGAGCCCTCGTCGCGCTTCGCCATGCCGAGCAGCCCGTAGGGATCGGGGAGCATCGGATCGGCGATCATGGCGTTGGTCAGGTGCTCGATGCCCTCGTTCCGCCGGCCCTGACGCATCAGGATCGCGCCCAGGCGCGTGCGCAGCCGGCTCTCCTCGGGGAACCGCTCCACCGCCTTCTCGAGGATGACGATGGCCCGGCTGCGCGCCCGTCGCGACAGGCAGTAGCTCGCCATCTGCTGGTACAGCTCGGGCACCGCGGCCTTCTCGTCGGCCTCCTGCAGCAGCGCCTCGAGATCCTCGAGCTTGGCGTCGTGCGCGACCGCGAGCTCCATCCGCAGCAACCACGCGTCGGAGTTCGCCGGGTTCTGCTTCAGGCACTCGTTCAGCCGCTGCTCGACGAGATCGAGGCGCGGCTGCTTGGCGCGGAGCATGCCGGTGACCGACTCGAGCCAGGCGTCGTGCTCGGGCAGCTCGATCTGCGGACGAAGCCGCAGCCGCCGGCCGGCGATCGCAAAGCGCATCTGCTGCTGATCGAGCGCGTACTTCTCGGCGCCCTCTGCCCGACGCGCCCGGTTCGCGTAGTAGTCCGCCAGATCCGCCGAGATGTCGAAGTCCTGGATCTCCCGCCACGACAGCTGCGCCCGCACGAGCGGGTGCACGCGGTAGCGCCGGTTGTCGAGCGTGCCGTACATGTCGAGCAGGCCGAGCGCGAGCAGCTCGAGCCGCGCCTTGCGGTTCACCCGGAGATCCGAGAGCACGTTGCCGTCGACCGGGTCGGGCACGTGCGCGACCAGCGCGAGGACCTGCCGCAGCTCCTTCGGGAGCTTCTCGACGCGCTTGGCGAGCTGCTTGCGGAGCGGGCCGAGATCCTCGACGGACTCCATCTTCATGAACTTGGGATCGTCGACGATCTTCTCGCCATCCCCCCGCACCCGGGTGCCCACGGCGAAGGTCCGCGCGGCCAGGACGTGACCGTGCAGCCGCTCGTTGATCGGCCCGAACTTCTCGCGCGGGAACTCGATCGCCTTGTGCGCCTCGAAGATCTCGTGGAGGAACCGGCCCATGATGCCGCCGACGCTCACGCGCCGCAGCCCGTCTCCAGCGCCCTCCCGGTAGAACCCGGGCTGGCGGGTGGACACGAACACGAGGGGCATGGCCGCCGGCGACGTGAGCAGCGCGTAGAGGAGCAGCTCCAGCCGGCTCTTCTTGAAAAAGTCGCTGTCGCGCCCGAGCCCGACCTCGAGGTTGTGGACCACGAGCAGGCGACCCGCCATGGCCTCGGCCCCGACCAGGGCGACGGCGGCCTGGATGGCCTGTTTGGGGGTGTGCTCCCCCTTCAGCAGGTCGTACAGCGACGCATCGCCGGCTTCCTGACCGGCGACCGCCAGGGTGGCGATCAGCGAGTCGTACCCGCAGCCCCAGCCGAGCCAGACGTCCTGCAGTCGCTGGACCTCGGCCTTCTCGACGGCGTGCTCAAGCAGCTGGTGCCGGCCGACCCCGGAGGGACCCGAGAGGACGAGCGGCCCGCCGCTCTTGAGCTGCTCGGCAAGCGGCTCGACCTCCTCCTCGCGGCCTACGAAGACGTAGCGAGGGGCGTTGACGTCGCCCGACTTGGCCTTCTTGACCTTGGCCACGGCCTCCGCCCGCTGGGGCTGCGCGACGCCCTCGGGCGGCTCCGGGAGCCCCTGCACGAAGGACTTGCCCCGGCCCTTCTCGTGGCTGACGCTCAGCCCCCGGAACGCACCCCCGAACGCGAAGGGGTTGTAGTTCCGAGCGACCACGACGACTTCGGGCTTGTGCTGGCCACGCTCGAGGAACTGCCCGAGCTGCTGCAGACCCGCCACGTCGGCCCCTTCGGGCTCCACGACGACGAGCACGCCCCCCGGCTGCGCGACCGCGGCCGCGATCCCATCGGCCGACACCGGGATCACCGGCGCCACCGCCGGGCCCGAGAGCGCCATGGGGCTAAGCGCCGCCCGCTCGCTGAGCGCCAGCATCACCTCGGCATCCCGCAGCAGGGACCCGGAAATCGCCAACGCACAGCGCCCAGCCTCGATGGCTTTCTCGACCTGGTTCATCGCAGCCTCTCGACCCCACGGCACACCCAAGACCCCTCCCCGCGCGGCCCGCGACGGCCAGAGGCGCGGAGGATCGGGTTGCCTCGTTCATGATCCCAAGGCGGAGCTTCCTGCGGCCGCCTATCGCGAGGCCTCCTATCGCGGGATGCGCGAGACGTCCGACGACACTGGGTTAGGTCCGCGCTCGATGGACCTCGCACGGGCGTTGTTGTTCCTCTACCGCATGCTCGGTGCACCGAATCGCACTCCGGGCATGCCGACCGTGCTCGAGACGAGCGAGGGCCCCATCGAGGCCGACCTCTACACGCCGAGGCGCCCGTGGGCCACGGTCCTCGCGCTTCACGGGCTCGCCCTGCGCGCCCACCGCGACCCGCGCCTCGTCGGCGTCGCGCGGGCGCTGCAGGCGGTGGGCGTGCTGGTGGTCGCCCCCCGCATCGCGCCGATGGCCGAGCTGCGGCTGTCGCCGCCGCCGTGGCAGATCATCGCGGCGTGCTTCCGCGCCCTCCGCGACCGCGAGGATCTCGGGGCCCCGGCGCGGGTCGGCGTGTTCGGCCCGTCCTACGCCGGCGGGCAGGCGCTCCGCGCAGCCGCGGAGCCCGACCTGCAGGACATGGCCAGCGGCATGATGCTGATCGGCGCCTACGCCGACGCCCGCGGGCTCATGGCCCACCTGCTCGACAGCGACGAGGCGGATCCCTACGGCCGCCTGATCCTGGTGCGGCACTTCCTCGAGGAGACCGCGCAGCTGACCCCGGGAGTGGCCCAGGCCATCGAGGCCAACCTCGCCGACCTCGGGCTCGACACCGAGACGCTGCCCGGCGTGCTCGAGGCGATCGACGCAGCCGATCGCGACCACTTCCTCGGCCTGCGCGACCAGCGCGCGATCCGCCAGGCGCTCGGGGAGACCATCCTCGCCGAGCACGCCGAGGCGATCGACGATCTGTCGGTGCTGCTCGCGCTCGACGCCGTCCAGGCCCCCGTGACCCTGCTCCACGGCGCGCACGACCCGGTGATCCCGCCGAGCGAGTCGGAGCGGATCCGTGAGGAGCTCTTGCGGACCGGCCGGCGGTGCCCGCTGGTGACCACGGCGTTGCTCGACCACGGCAACGTGATGGCCAAGGGGCAGGCGCTCCTGCAGGTCCCCACCGTGGTGGGGGCGTTCGCGCACTGGCTGCGCACCCTGCGACGGCACCGGTGATCGGGGTCTTCGACTCCGGCTACGGCGGGCTGTCGGTCCTCCGCGAGCTGCAGCGCGGGCTGCCCGAGCGCCGCTTCGTGTACCTCGGCGACAGCGGGCGGGGGCCCTACGGCGGCCGCGACGTCCACACCGTCCTGGACTTCTCGGAGCAGGCGGTGGAGCGGCTGTTCGAGGAGGGCTGCCGCCTCGTGGTGGTCGCCTGCCACACCGTGAGCTGCGTGGCGCTGCGTCACCTCCAGCGGCGCTATGCGGGGCCGGGCTCCGATCGGCGCGTGCTCGGCGTCACCATCCCCGCGGCCGAGATCGCGGTCGCCC
>CAYMSU010000114.1:0-14333 GCA_964393165.1 uncultured Enterobacteriaceae bacterium | reverse complement strand
CGAGGTGCGGCCGATCGTCTACCACGCAGGGCCCGACTTCCCGCCGGAGCTGGTAGGGACAATGCAGGAGGTCGCCGAGGCCTGGAACGAGCCGCTCGCCGACACGATCAACGGCCTGCGGTACTGGGAGTGCATCGAGGGGGGCGGTCGCGTGCGCTCCTGCCGGGAGCGCGAGGATCCCGACCTGCAGGCGTTCGTGTTCTGTCCGAACAACCCCTCCCAGCCAGGCGATCCGGCGGTCTGCAGCACCGATCACACCGGCCCGGACGGGCGGCCCGACGGGATCCCGGATCCGGTGCGGGTCGGGGATCTGCGCTACCACCTCGCCCACGTCTTCGACGAAGCCCACATCTCGAGCCCCTTCGGCTACGGCCCCAGCGCCGCGGATCCGGTCGGTCACTCGGTCACGCTGGCCGACGGCTCGCGGCTCACCCTGGGCGCCGGCGAGATCGTGTCGGGGACGGCGTTCGTCTACGGCCACGTGCTCGACCTGGTCGCGAACCAGGTTGCGGATCTGGTGCAGCTCCTCAACGGCGAGCTCGAGCCCGACGCCTACGTCGAGGGGGAGAACGTGCAGGCCTGGCTCGACGGCCTCGACGACGAGGGCGCGGGGCAGACGCGCGCGCTCGCGGGGACCCACCACAGGGCCCCCGCCCCGTGGACGCCCGCGGACGTCGCCGACCGGCTGTCGCGCATGGACAACGGCTTCGCGGCCGCCCTCGGGCCGCTGCACCGCGCTCCGCGACCCACGAGCCCCGCCGCCTTCGAGGACTTCCTCGCCCAGGCGGGGGACGCCGTGCAGCACAGCGGGGTGTTCGGCGCGGGCCAGGCCGGCGCGCGCGCGGCGTTCGCGGATCTGCTGGCGTCGCCCTTCGTGCACCTGCACCAGACCGACGAGACCGTGGGCATGCTGGGCTACGACCCACAGTCGTCGTCGACCGACGGCACCGCGCAGTCCCCGCTCGACCTGATCGATCCCGACCTGCTCGCCGAGCAGGAGGCAGGCCTGCGGATCGCGGGCCAGCACGCGGTCGATCTCGACGACGGGGCGTTCACCGACTCGAGCCTGCTCGGCCTGGCCCAGCACTACGCCGCGCTCGGGCTGTCCCGGGAGGAGATCGTCGCCGACGTGCGCGAGCAGACGTTCCGCGAGGTCATGCTCCACGAGGTCGGGCACACGCTCGGCCTGCGGCACAACTTCGCCGGCAGCTTCGACGCGCTGAACTACCGCCCCGAGTACTGGGCGCTGCGGGCCGCCGACGGCACCCTCGAGCCGCGCCACGTCGATCCGGTGAGCCCGCAGGAGATCGAGGGGCGCATCCACGAGTTCGAGTACTCGAGCATCATGGACTACCCGGGGTCGCGCAACGTGGGCTGGGCGGGGCTCGGCCACTACGACAAGGCCGCCGTGAAGTTCGGCTACGGGCAGCTGGTCGAGGTGTTCGACGCGGTGCCCGCGGAGCCCGCGATCGTGGGGCTGCCCAACGACATCGCGGTGGCCTACCTGTCCAGCTACAACGACAGCAACGTGATCCCGTCGGTGCTGCTGTACTACAACGACGGCTCGATCCTGCAGCTGCACTACACACAGTACCCGTCGCTGGTGGGCGATCTCGAGGCGCGCGTCGACGTGCCCTTGGACCGACTCACGACGGTGCTCGAGCCCGAGGGCTCGTTCGCCGAGGGGCTGGCGGTGGCCGCGCAGGGCGGCGGGGTCCAGGTCGGCCAGCCGGCCGTGCCCTACCGGTTCTGCAGCGACGAGTTCGCGATCGGCATGACCTGCGCGCGCTTCGACATGGGCGCGGATCCCTACGAGGCGCACCAGTTCCTGTTCGAGCGGTACTTCAACGACTACCTGCTCACCAACTTCGCCCGCCAGCGGTACGGGTTCGGGTCCGCGGGCGGGTACGTGAGCCGGCTCTACCGGCGGACGTTCGAGCCCCTGCGCACCTGGCAGCGCTATTACGCGCTGTTCCACGGCATCTTCGACGTCGAGGGGGATCCGAACGCGGCCGCCTACTTCGCCTCGGACCGCGGGTTCGGCGGCTGGACGGCGGCCACCGACGAAAGCTTCCGGTTCCTCACGCAGGTGGTGACGCGGCCGGAGCCCGGCGCGCACGGCCTCGATCAGCGGCCGGACGGCACCGAGGTGTGGACGCCGGGGGGCGGCGGGGAATGGGAGATCCCGATCATCACGGGGGCCTACTACGAGTCCGAGTGGGACTTCGACAGCGGGTATCACTGGTTCGAGCGGCAGACGCGGATCGGCAGCTACTGGGACCGCATGCTGGCGCTGCTCACCCTCACGAACACGATGTCGACGGGCTTCCTCGGGATCGACACGGCGATCGATCCGCGGGAGTACGCGATCGGCTTCCAGGATCTCTACCGGGAGCCCCTGCACGTGTTCCTGGGCGAGCTGGTGGCCGACGACGTGGGGCGGATGGGCCCCGCGCGGCTACCCGACGGCACGGTGACCTACCCCGACCCGGTGGTGCCGGAGGCCTCGTGGCCGCCCGCCGGGGCGACGGTGATCCAGCCTGCGGCCTACTGGCTCGTGCAGTTCGACGCGGCGTGGTTCGGCAAGACGCTCCTGAACCACGGCTACGACCGCTCGTTCCTGAACCGGTCGCGGTTGTACGTGGAGGGCACCGGCCAGGCGCCCACGCCCGCTCCGGGGCAGGCGACCGAGTCGTACACCGACCCGCTGTCCGGCAAGACGTGGACGGCGTGGTCGTACCCGCTGCGCGACGACGCGGGCGAGGTGGTGCTCGGCGAGGACGGCCAGCCGATCGAGCTCGGGAGCTCGGCGCGCATGATCCAGCGGGCCCGGGCGCTCGAGGACCGCTGCGCGCTGGACGGCAGCGAGGAGGCGTGCAGCGAGCTGCAGCGGATGACCTCGGATCTGGACCTGCAGGTGCAGCTGAACCAGTGGCTGGAGTCCCGCTGACCGCGGGGCCTACTGGGCGGTGGCGGCATCGTAGCGCTGGGAGACCTGGCGGGCCACCGCCTCGGGGTCGAACGCGACGCCGTCGACGCCCTCGGGCAGCCGGTTGCTGACGGTCACCCGCACGTCGTACCGGCCGTCGGAGGTGGTGAACGTGAGCCCGTAGGCGGCGCCGCCGGGGCCGAACCCGACGGCGTCGACCATGGCGCGCCGGCCGATGTCGGGCAGCTGGCTGGCGACCTGGACCTCGCTCACGGTCTCGTCGGCGACGAGCCGGGCGCGGAAGGTCTCCACCGCCTCTTCGGTGAGGAAGCGGCCCGCGGGCCCCACGGCGACGGAGCAGAGGTTGTGGTCGTGGGCGTCGGTGCCCTCGGGAAGGTCCTGCGACGACACGTACAGGTACACGCCGTCTTCGTGCTGGCGCTCGAAGTCGAGCGACGCGGGCCCGGTGAGGCCGACCATGAACACGGCGGGCACGACGATGCGATCCCACTGCGCGCCCTCCGACGGCGCCTCGGCAGCGGGCGCGAGGGTGCCCGAAGCAGGCGCCTCCACGGGCGCGGTCTTGCGGGAGCACCCCGCGACGAGGACCAGGAGCAGGAACGAGCGGATCGCCACAGGGCCTCCGGGCGGGCTTTCCTCCCCTTAGCCCACGTGCGAGGATCGGAGCGGGACGACCATGGGGGCGAAGACGACCCTATGCATTGTCTCGACGAAGCGTTCCAGAGGAGAAACTCATGCGCATGCTCACGCCCACTCTCGTCGCCGCCCTCGCCGCCTGCACCGGCTCCGCCGACAACGGGCCCTTCGAGGGGAAGACCTACCGCATCACGATCCAGGAGGCCGCGTACCGCGCCGCCACGACCGGCGACTCGGACACCGGCGAGGAGGACGAGGACGACGGCGCCGAGGACCTGTCGGAGGACGAGCTCGAGGCCTGCGGCGATCTCTACGACGGCAGCCACGACATCGTCCGGGTGGCCGGCAACCAGCAGGTCGTCACGCTGACGCCGACCGACGTGCTCGCGGTCAAGGTCACCGGCAACCGGAACCAGGTCTCGGTCACGCTCGAGGAGGTGGACGCCAAGACCGGTACCAAGACGGGCGCCACTGGCACGACGGGCTCCACCGGGGACAGCGGCGCCGACGAGCCCGACTTCGCCGGCCTCTGCTTCCTCCTGGCCGGCAACCAGGCCCGGGCCACCGTCGCCAACGTCGACGCGCGGCTCGGTACGTTCGCCTACCTGGGGCGCGGCAACCAGCCGGAGGCCGTGCTCGACATCCAGAAGGCGGCGTCGGTCGACGACTTCCGGGTGGACCTGGCCGGGAACGGCGGCAAGCTGGTGATCACCGGCGACGGCGACTACACGTGCCCGACCGGAAGCATTGCGGGCAACGCCGCCGGCATCGAGTGCACGAAGTAGGCGTGTCCTCGCTCGCGAACGCCTCGTGCGCCGATCGGGCCGCGACCTGGACCCACGGGGGCGTCGCTGCCGCTGCGCGACTGACCGGTTCCCACCGGCTCCCACCGGCCCGGTTCGTAGCCCGATCGGGGTATCGTCGGGTCCTCCGGGAGGACGAAGATGCGACTCGCAGGTCCCCTTGCGCTGTGCCTCGGGTGTACCGCCGACGACGCCAAGAGCGACGTCGACGCCGCGACCGACACCGGCCGACCGACCGACACCGGCACACGAACCGCCGACTCTCCCACCGGCGACACGTCGACTACGACGTCCACGACGCCCGCACCGGGGAGCTGTGCGCCGAAGGGCGCTACGCTGTGGTCCACCTGGTGGTTGCCAGGCACCGACTGCGTGTCGGTGCCTGCCGGCACCGAGGTGTGGCTGGACGTCCCCGCCGATGTCGTGGGCATCGACATCGAGGGCACCCTGCGCTTCGACTGCCGAGACCTCACGCTTCAGGCCGATCGAATCGACGTTCGAGCCGGCGGGCGCCTCGTCGCCGGGACCGCCGACGATCCCTTCCTGCAGGAAGCCACTCTCACGCTGACCGACTCGAGCCCCGCTCCGGCCTGCGGTGGAGGGGATCGCCGCACCCTCGTGGTGCACGGTGGCGGTCGGCTCGACCTGCACGGTGACTACCTCGACGCCAGCGGCCAGCCCCGGGTCGCGTGGACCCGCCTCGCCGCCACCGCGCCCGCCGGCAGCAGCTCCCTCACGCTGCAGGACGACGTCGACTGGGCTCGGGACGACACCCTGGTGATCGCCTCGACCGACTTCGACCTCGACCAGTACGAGGTCCGGTCTCTCGCGAAAGACGCGTCGGGCCCCTCGGTCACGCTCGACGCGCCGCTCCAGGTGGTGCACTGGGGCGACGTCGTGGGCGTCGCGCCGGACACCGTCGAGATGCGGGCCGAGGTCGGCCTTCTCTCACGCAACCTGCGCCTCACGTCGGATGCGACCGACGCGCAGAGCGGGCAGATCCAGGCGCTCGGGCCCGAGGTCCACCTGGACTGGGTGGAGATCAGCAACCTGGGCGCCACCAACGTGCTCGGCGTCTACCCCCTGCACTTCCACCTGATCGGCGATGCCACCGGCAGCTACGTCCGACGGGCCTCGGTCCACGACAACCACTTCCGCGGGCTCACGATCCACGGCACCTCGAACGTCGAGGTCCGCGAGAATGTCCTCGTGGAGGCGCCTGGGCACCTGTACTACCTCGAAGACGGCAACGAGGTGGGCAACCAGCTGGTCGACAACCTGGGCCTGGGAGCCCGGTCCATCGCCGATGGGCTGCTCGACACCGACATCTCTGCCTCCGTGTTCTACGTGCGCCACCCCGACAACGTGGTGGAGGGCAACGCGGCGGCCGGAGCGGAGGGCCACGGGTTCTACCTCAAGCCGTTCGCCGGGGAGCGTGTGCCGCCCACCTCGTTCGCCCGCAACACGTCGCACTCGAACGGTCAGCACGGCTTCTTCCAGGACGACGCGACGTCGCCCGCGTCGACGGCGACGCTGAGTGCGCTCACGGCCTACAAGAATCGCCAGTACGGCCTGTGGCTGCGCTTCTGGGAGGAGGCCGCGATCACCGACGCTCGGGTCGCCGACAACCGCGCAGGGTTCTACCTGGCGTCCGGCGGCTGGCAGGCCAGGTACAGCCTCATCACCGTGGAGGACGCAGTGCTGATCGGCGAGAGCGACAACGTCGGGACCCCGGTCGACGTCGAGGAGCAGTGCCGCGGTCGCTCGCTGCCGAACCCGTCCGAACCGACCGACTACGTCTCGGGATTCGACATCTACGACGGCCTGACCGTGCTCCGCGACGCCCGCTTCTACGCCTTCGAGCAGGCCGTGGACTGTGGCGGCGCGGTGCGCCCAGCCGGCGGGATCTCGCAGACCCACAAGCAGAATCGATGGGCGGTGGATCCACGCAACGCCTTCTTCGGCCTCGTGTTCGACAAGACGGCGAACGAGGTGTGGTTCCGGACTCCGGATCCCGGCATCACCGGTGTCGCGAGCGCGATCGTGGCCGACCCCACGGGCACCCTGGGGACGGGCCGGTGGATCGTGCCCGACAACCCGCTGCTGGTTCCGCCGTCGGGCGCCACCTTCGCCAAGGCGTGGAACGCGTGGCAGGTGGACGCCGCGGACCACCACTACGCCCAGCTGCAGGTCACCCAGCTCGACGCCACGCTGTCCGTACGGTCGCTCTTCGTAGAGCCGCAGCACGCCCCGGGTCAGGTCGTGCAGGTCAACGCGCCGCCCACCAATCCCCAGGATCGGTTTGGCCTGAACGTGCTCGCCGACGACGCGGTGCTCTACACCTACGACGTGTCGTGGCCAGGCCCGCTGCCCGATCGCCTAAAGGCGGAGCTTCGGTTCGCCGAGCCGGGCGCGGCGATCCTGCTGCAGATCGACTACCCCGCGCAGCCCACCTCGGTGAGCAGCGCGGTGGCGGGCGGCGCGCTCACCGACGCCGCCGACCCGGCGGCGGTCGCCGCGTCCGCGACCACCGCCTGGGCGTACGAGGGGCCGGCCGACCGCCTCCATCTCAAGCTGGTGGCGCCCGGGGGCTCGCTGCTGGACCACGCTCGGGACGAGACAGTGGTGGTCGAGCCGTAGCGGTCGGTCAGCCCGGGCGCAGGTACCAGAAGGCGCCGCGCTGAGCGCCACCGTGCGGTAAGATGCGCGACCCGAGGGAGAGCCGCCCGTGTTCAGCCTGGTCCTGCTCTTCGGCTGCGGCCCCAAGGCCGCGCCCGCGCCTGCCGCCGAGCCCGGCCCCGTCGCGCTCGGCGACGTCGAGCCGTTCCTGCAGACCTGGTCCGAGGCCTTCGTTCGCCGCGACGCAGCCGCGATCCGCGCGCTCTACGCCGACGACGGGCGCCTGCGCTGGGTCGAGCAGGGCGAGGTCCGCTACCGCTCCGTCGACGAGATCGTGCAGAGCGTCGCGCAGCTCCCCGCGGGGCCGGTGTCCACGGACCTGTCGCGGATCACGGTGGCGTCGGTGGCCGAGGGCGGCGCGCTCGTGAACGCCGCGTTCACCACCCGCTTCGGCGAGGGCGACGATGCCTTCGTGTTCGGCGGGTTCCTCTCCCTCGTGCTCGAGCGGAAGCCCGCGCCCCCGGGGTGGCGCATCGTGGGCGGGCACAGCTCGTCGCCGCCGGCGCCCGTGCCCGTACCGCTGCGCACCGAGCGCGACTGACCAGGGAACCCCTCGAAGCGCTCACGCCGCCCGGTCTTCGGGCTCGACGCCGACGTCGCGGAACCGCACGCTGAAGCAGGATCCGACCCCCACCTCGCTCGAGACCGCCAGCTCGGCGCCGATCAAGCCGCAGAGATGCCGGCAGAGCGTGAGCCCGAGGCCGGTGCCCCCGACCTGCTTCGTGATCGGCGCATCCGAGCGCTCGAATGCCTCGAAGACGCTCCGCAGGGCCCCATCGGAGATCCCCGCGCCGGTGTCCCGCACCTCGATGACCTGATCCGCGCCCTCACACGCCACGCGGACCTCGACCGACCCCTGCTCCGTGTACTTCACCGCGTTGCCGACGAGGTTGGTGAGGATCTGCCGCAGCTTGCCCCGATCCGTGGCGACGATCCGCGGCCCGTCCCCCACGTCCGCGCAGACCACGAGATCGCGCTTGCGCCCCAGCGGGGCCAGGGCGTCCACGACCTCCCGGACCAGCCCCGCGACGTCGACCGGGGCGCAGTCGACCTCGACCCTGCCGGACTCGATCTTGGCCAGGTCGAGGATCGCCTCGACGAGCCCGAGCAGATGCACCCCCGAGCCACGCACGCGCTCCAGATCCGGCAGGACCTCGTGCAGCGGGACGCCTGGTTCCTCCTCCTGGACGAGCTCGACGTAGCCGACGATCGCGTTCAGGGGCGTCCTCAGCTCGTGCGACATGTGGGCGAGGAACCGGCTCTTGGCCGTGCTGGCCGCCTCGGCCTCGACCTGCGCCCGGCGCGCCTCGACCAGCGCGCGCTCGAGGTCGCGCACCATGGTGTGCACCGGCCAGGCGCTGGCCGCGCTCAGCAGCAGGCAGATGGAGTACACCGTCAGCGCGTCCACCGCGCCGAGGCCGCTCCGCAGGACCAGTGCGGTGAGGCCGAGGCCGAACACCGCGAAGCTGGCGATCTGCCACTTCCGGACCTGCTCGGGCGCGCTCAGCGCGAGCATCGCGTTCTGGACGACACTCACCGCAAGGGTCGCGGTGATCAGGACTACCACCTGGCCGAGGCGCGTACCGGTGGAATCGTACTGGATCGCCAGGACGGCCGGAAAGGTGATCCAGACGAGGAACACGAGGTTCTGGGCCAGCCCCCAGCGGGCCCGCGCCGCCGCCCAGAGCGCCGCGGCATAGGCGAGCGCCACCGCCGCGAGAGCTCCGATCAAGCCGAGCGGGAGCCAGAAGGCGTCGACGAACCCGAGCGCGGGCATCGGGACGGAGATCGAGACCAGCACGAGGAGCCCTCGCACCATCGCCACGAACCGGCGACGGCGCAGGGCCACGAACCCCTCTGGCTCGGCAGGCGCGTCCACGCCCTCCTCTTCGGTCGGGCGGGGCCGCTCCTTACCCAGACCTCCACCTCACCCGAAGGCGCCGCTCACGTAGTCCTTCGTGCGCTGGTCCTGCGGGTCCTCGAACAGCTCCGAGGTGGCGCGCTCCTCGACGAGCTCGCCGAGGTAGAAGAATGAGGTGCGGTCGGCCACCCGCTGCGCCTGCTGCATGTTGTGCGTGACGATCACCACCGTGTAGGACTGCTGGAGCTCGAGGACGAGCTCCTCGATCTTCTGGGCGGCGATCGGGTCGAGCGCGGAGGTGGGCTCGTCCATGAGCAGGACCTCCGGCGTGACCGCGAGCGCCCGCGCGATGCACACCCGCTGCTGCTGGCCCCCCGACAAGCCGAGCGCAGGCTGGTCGAGCCGGTCCTTGACCTCCCCCCACAGCGCCGCCTGCTCGAGCGCCGACTTCACGCGGTCTTGCAGCTCGGCTGCGGGGGTGGTGCCCCCGATCCGCAGGCCGTACGCCACGTTGACGAAGATCGACTTCGGGATAAGGTTCGGCTTCTGGAACACCATCCCCACCTGACGCCGCAGCTGCACCACGTCGGTGCTCGGGTCGAGCACGTTGCGGCCGTCGAGCATCACGGTGCCCGTGGTGCGGCAGTTCGGAATGGTGTCGTTCATGCGGTTGAGCGCGCGCAGGAGCGTGGACTTGCCGCAGCCCGACGGCCCGATGAAGGCCTCGACCACCTTCTCGGGCACGTCGAGGTCGACATCCTTGATCGCATGGGTGGCGCCGTTGTCGTAGTAGACGTCGACCCCGCGGCACTGCAGCTTGATGTCCATCAGGTCCTCTCGACGCGGAACCGGCTGCGGAGCACCGCCGCGCCAGCGGTGAACGCACCCACGAGCACGAGCAGCACGAGCGCCGTGCCGTACGCGAGGGGGCGCACGGCCCCGATGTCGTGGTGCTGCGTGGCCAGCACGTACAGGTGGTAGGGCAGCGCCATGAACTGGTCGAAGACCGACTGCGGCAGGCCCGGGGTGAAGAACGTGACCCCGGTGAACAGGATCGGCGCCGTCTCGCCGGCGGCGCGGGCGAGCCCGAGGATCACGCCGGTCAAGATGCCCGGCAGGGCCGCCGGCAGGATCACGGTGCGGATGGCCTCCCAGCGCGTAGCGCCGAGCGCGAGCGCCCCGTCGCGCCACTCCCGGGGCACCGTCTTCAGCGCCTCCTCGCTCGCCGTGATGATCCAGGGCAGCGTGAGCAGCCCGAGCGTGAGCCCCGACGACAGCACGGACATGCCCAGACCCAGGCCGTGGACGAACAGCGCGACGCCGAACAGCCCGTACACGATCGAGGGGACCCCCGAGAGGTTGCGAATCGACAGGCGCACGAGGCGGACGACCCAGCCGTCGCGCGCGTACTGGTTGAGCCACACGGCGGCCCCGACCCCGAGGGGGACCGCGAACAGGGCGGTGATGACGGTGACCGCGGCGGTGCCGAGGATCGCCGGGAGGATGCCTCCCTCGGTCATTCCCTTGCGCGGCGCCTCGGTGAGGAACGACCACGAGAGGACAGACGCCCCCTGCACGAGGATGAGAGCGAAGAACATCAGGGTGATGGAGACGACACCGAGGGCCGCGGCGGCCAGCACGCCAAACCCGATCCGCTCCCGCGTGCGGAGCCTGTCCTGCTGAGCGGCCATCGCTACCCCCACCGATCTTGACGGCGCGCGAACCAGTCCGCGAGCAGGTTGATCGCGAGCGTGATCAAAAACAGCAGCACTCCTACGCCGAACAGCGCGTAGTAGTGCGTGGTGCCCTGGGCCACCTCGCCGAGCTCGATGGCGATGGTCGCGGTCATCGTGCGGACCGGGTCGAGCAACGAGGTGGGCATCGCCGCGGCGTTCCCGGTGGCCATGAGCACGGTCATGGTCTCGCCGATCGCGCGGCCCATGCCGAGCATGCAGGCGGCCAACAGGCCCGATCGCGCTGCGGGGAAGATCACCTGGATCAGAGTCTGCCAGCGATCGGCGCCGAGCGCCAGCGAGCCCTGGACGAGCGACCGCGGCACGCTCGAGATGGCGTCTTCCGCGAGGCTCACGATCGTGGGCAGCGACATGATCGCCAGCAGCAACGCGCCGTTGAGGGCGTTGAGGCCGGGCACGTTGAACACCGAGCCGATCAGCGGGGCCACGACCTGGATGCCGAGGAACCCGACCACGACCGAGGGGATCGCGGCGAGCATCTCGACCCCGAACTTCACGACGTCGCGCACCCGCCCCTGGGCCTCGATCGCGAGCCAGGCGGCGGCCGCGAGGCCGAGCGGCACCGCGATGGCCATGGCCCCCACGGTGGTGAGGAAGGTGCCCGCGACCATGGCGAGCACGCCGAACGACGCGGACCCGAACCCGCCGGGGCGCCACAGGGTGCCCCCCAGAATCTCGCCCAACGTGGGCGGCGTGAGCTCGACGGCCTGCAGCTCCGCGGCGTCTTTGGGGCCGAGCACCTCGATCTCGGCCGGCGACAGCGGCTGCATCTCGATCCCGCCCTGGAATACGACCGCCGCGTTGGTGGCGAGGAGCAGGAAGATGCCGACCAGGACGGCGATCGAGGCGTAGCCGCAGGCCGAGAGGACCGCGCGAGCGAGGGTGTCTTCGAACCGGCGCCAGGAGATCACGCGACCCTCACTCTTCGCCGTACAGGTGCGCGTTGCGCTCCGACCAGGCGCTGATCGGCGGGTAGAAGCCCATCTCGACCGCCAACTCCTGGCCATCCTCGGAGAGCTCGAAGCGCAGGAAGTCCAGCAGCGCCCCGGTCGGCCGCCCGTCGCTGTACTGATACAGCGGCCGCGTGATCGGGTACTTGCCCTCGGCCACGACCTGGGCATCGAGCGGGTCGTGGGAGGGGCCCCCGACCACCTCGGAGATGCGCACGATGCGCACGCCCTTTACGCCCGCCCGCAGGTAGCCCACGGCGACGTAGCCGACGCCGCCCGGGTTGGCCGCGACGGCCTCCACGATCTGGGCGGTTCCGTTCATCTCGCGCACCGACGTGCTGAAATCCGTGCCGAGCACGGCATTGCGGAAGAAGCCGTAGGTCCCCGAGCTCGACTGGCGGCCGTAGGCCACGACGGTCTGGCCGCTCGACCACTCCGTGGTCTCGCCGGTGTACAGCCCCGCGAGCTCCTCGATGGTCATCGACTCCACCGGGTTGTCGGGGTGGACGATCACGGTGAGCGCGTCGGCCGCGAAGAGCGTGGGCACCGGATCGACGTCGCGCCGCAGCGCGAGCAGCTTCTCACCGGGCTCCATCGCCCGGGAGCTGTTCGCGAGATCCGCACTGCCGGCGATCAGCGCGGAGATCCCGACGCCCGAGCCGCCCCCCGTGACCGCCACCGCCACGTCGGACCGCCGCTTGGAGAACGCCTCGCCGAGGCGCTGCACGAGGTTGACCTCGGAGTCCGAGCCTCGCACCTGGATGGTCTGCACGCCCGCCTCGGGGCGACAGGCGAGCGGCGCGAGGATGGTCCATGCCCAGAACATGGCCGCCAGATAACGCCTGGACTGTGACGCCGAAGTGACGTCAGCGGGTCGCCGACAGATCCGTGAAGAACACACGAAAGTCACGGCTCGCCGTGGTGTGCTCACGGGCCACGCGCAAGGGCCCCACGTCGACGTAGTCGGTGAAGTCCGTCGAGAGCGTGGGCGCCTCGGCCCCGCGCTTGCGGTAGCTCCACGCCACGATCTCCTTGTTCGGGCCAAGGTACAGGTCGTAGGCATCGCCCGGCGTGTAGCCGCCGCCCGCAGGATCGTACTGGACCGTGACCATCGGGGCCCGACCCGGTGCCTTGCCCACGGGGGCCACGGAAATGGTCTGCTCGCCCTTCTCCTGCACCGTGAGCGCCTCGCGCGCCCACGCCATGTGGCAGGTGGGAAGCAGCCAGAAGGAGTCGTTGATGAACTGCAGGTCGGCGTGGGTCTGTGCCTCGCCCACGGGCGATCCGAAGGTGAACACCATGGTTTCCCCCTCCATCGTCCGCTCCACCTTCCGGGTGCCGGGATGGTAGACCCAGCGCCGCGAGAGCTTGTGCTCGCCGGCGGTCTCGATGTTGAAGGTGAACTCGAGCGTCTTCAGCTGGTCGAGCGCCTCGCACCCCTCCGTGGAGAACGGGAGGTCCGCTGCGCCCGCCGTGGCAAACAGGATCCATGCGTGCATGGGGCCACCATAGCGCGGTCCTCGCTCGGGCTCTCCCGACACGAGCGCGTCTCGGGTACAAGAGCGGAGCCCCCCTCAACGGTTAGACATGTCGAACCGATGCTCCCGATTTGGGAGGTCGGCGTTTTCGGCCCGCCTCTGTCCGGCTCTCCCGGAGTCCTCGGGTCACCACCTCGGTTTGGGAAGCACTCATGAAGGTCGTCTGCGACAACTGTCGGGCCGTGTACAAGGTGCCCGACGAGAAGCTCGTGAAGGCCGTGAACAAGGCGACCTGCAGGAACTGCGGCTATCGCATGCTGATCCCGCGGCCCCAACCGGGCTCCGACCCCGAGCACCGGACCGTGGTCACCGCAGTGCCCGCCACCCCTGCCGGGGCACCCGCGCGCAGCGCCGCCGCGGGCCCGCCGAGCCGCGCCCCGGCGCGCACGCTCCCGCCCTCCGCCCTGAGCTGGGAGGATGCCCCTCCGACCGCGGTCACCGAGGGCCAGCCAGCGCACCGTCCATTCGCGGGTCAGCCGCCGCAGACCCCCCAGGGCCTCCCGCCTCGGCGAGCGCCGGCGGGCACCCCGCTCCCCGGAGCCCGGGCGGCCACGCCCTCGTTGCCCCCGGTCGCCGCGGCGGCCAGCATGGACCCGACCGCCCAGCTGTTCGACCCCACGAGCGACCTCAACTGGGCGATGTTCGGCACGGCCACGTCGCTGCTCGGGGCCTTCTTCCTCGCGCTGCTGTCGGTGGTCAACCACGTCGCCGTGATGTGGATGGGGCTCGCGCTCGCGTTCGGCGGGGGGGCCTTCGCGTTCCTGCTGCTGCTCACGGGGGGGCGGGGGCGTCGCCCGGCGCGCCGCCTGCTCTCGTTCGCAGTCGCGGGAATCGTGGCGCTGACCGTGGCCACCGCGATGGTGGGCACCAAGATCGCGGGCCAGCAGATGCTCGCGGAGGTCGACTTCGCCGCGATCACGGGCGCCAACGGGGGGATGGCCGGGGCCCTGGTCGCGCAGGCGGAGGAGCCGAGCGGCGTCGGGGCCGAGCCCGCCGCCCAGGGGGGCCCCTTGACCGGCGAGGGCCTCGAGGCCTCGGGGTCGGCCGAGGCCGCGCCGAAGCCCGCGCCATCCCCCGCGCCGAGCCCCGCCCCCGCCCCCGCCCCCAGTGCGAAGCCCGCGCCGGTCGCGCCCGCGCCCGCGCCCGCGCCCGCGGCGAAGCC